>JBCDKO010000138.1:0-12525 GCA_038746525.1 Bacteroidota bacterium | reverse complement strand
GCACTGAAAAAGCTCGAAATCGAGATTTTTCAACTAGTCACAGGTACATCAGCTACGTCGTTCGCTGCGGATCGAAGTATAAGCATACATCTTCACCTTGCTGCCTAGTATCTGATACACCTGTGACTTTCTCAGCAAGCCTTAACTAGTGTCTCCAAAAAAAGGCAAAAACACGCTATTGACGTTTATCGCATAGTTTGTTAGCCAAAGACTGAGTCGAATTTATTTTGCCCTTAGCGTCTTTTTTCGATTTTTCAAAAATTCATTCGGCTTTTTGGACAAATTGAAAGTGAACCTTGTGGTTTTATTGCGTTTTCATTAGAATCTCTCAAATAGATTCAATAACTATTGGCACATCGAAATCTCAAAAAACACGCTGTATGAGCTAAAACATTGCTTCTTTCAAAAGATACTGTTTTCTTACGGACACTATATTTAACCAAGGTTCAACCAAAAACTTTTTATTCTTTGTTGTTCCAAAGACGGATTTTCAATTGCTTCCAGCTCATGTTTTTGTGATGACTTTACCATTGTAGCTTTTGCTTTGAGCTTTTTCTTCTTGATCTTTCCTTTCACATTTCTTCGTACAAGTACTTCCACTTTATCTTTTTCTCTTGTGTTGTTATAGAAATCTTCAACTATGGTTGAAAATGTTTCCAGTTTTAGCGGATTACCGTTCCATTCCAATAGTACATCTCCTACCTCCAGGCCAAGGTTTTTACCGAAAGCATTCATATTCTCAATGTCTTCCACATAGATTTCTTGATCTTCGTTTACTGCAGGGGTGAAGTTTCCGGCGGTGATCACCATTTCTTCGCTGTCTTCTACATAGTGTATTCCAGCCCAGCCTAAAATTTTAGAATAAGGTAGCGGCTCAGTACCACCTACATGATTTCTAAGGAAAGCACCAACCTCAGGGGTGGTAATGGATTCAATCTTGCTAAACAATTCTTCGTCTTTAAACGCTTTCATCGGGCCATATTCTTTGGCTAACGCCCTTAGCACAGTTTGCAAATCCTTTTGCCTGTTTGTGGATTTGATGATCGTAAGATCCAGGCACATCGCAATTAAAGCGCCGCCTGCGTATACATCTCCATATCTTCTTTCGTTTTCCGGTTCCAGTATATTTTCACTAAACTCCGTGTAGGGGATATCTACTCCATAATGATCTTGCTGACCCATCTTGTTGCTCAGCTCAAAAAGAAAATCTTCCAAATCGTATAAACCATATTTAACCTGCACATGCTGTGCAGCGTATTCTGTGACTCCCTCGTAGAGCCATAGATGCTGACTCATTTCCGGATCAATGTAATTGAAGTTATGAATCTCCTCAGAGTGAATATTCAGTGGGGTGACAATATGGAAAAACTCGTGAGCGGCTACATCTTTTACCGTTTGGCTAATTCGCTCAGGATCCATTTCCGGAAGCGTATACAGCGATGAATATGAATGCTCTAATGCCCCATATGATCCCGAGATTGTTTGACTATCAAATAGGTAAATTAGGTAGACATAACGATCTACCGGAAGTTTGCCTCCCAGGTACTTTGCCTGGGCTTCCATAAGCTCATCTATGTTATCCATTACGTTAGTTGCGGACAATACCTCGTTGGGTGAATAAACTGAAACTAATACGTTAGCTCCGGCAATTTCTTTAGATACAATATCTGGTTCACAATACATGAGAGGCGCATCAGCGAAAAAATTATAATTTTCAGCAATGTAAGTATCAGATGAAGGTGTTTCATTGATCTTTTTAAGAGAAGTAGCGCCTTTGATTTTTTCCTCGTGATTGATGATCAATTCAAAAGGTTTGAATTTGTAGCCTTTCAAATAACCGGCAAATCCAAAGGTATTTAAGACATAAACATTTTTGTCAGCTTCGATGCTCATGCCTCCAGGCTCAAAGAGCTTATTGCCTCCATATCCATCAAACTCATCAAAAGAGTCTTCAATCCAGTATGTGATCTTGCTTAATCTATTCGCGTCTTTAATAACCCACCTATTCGTAGAGGTTTTATCGGTGGTCAAGAGGTTTCCTAAGGAATCCAATGCTTTAAAATCCACGACAAATCTTCCGAAATCAGAAATACTGTACGTACCTGGTACAATCTTGGGCATATGATACTCTATTTCTTCTTCACCGACGGAAGGAACCATGATCTCTACCGGAATTTTATCATCATTGACTTGAGTAAGATCAATGGTAACTTTATACTTTTCTTGGGCGGATAGTGTAGTAGTGAGGGATAGGAAAAAAGATAGAAGTAGTTTATCCATTCAGAAAATTGAAATTTAAGCTCAAGATTAAGACTAAAAAAATCTCATTAAGTGTTGACTATAATGAAATTATATAAGAGGTATTTGTAGCTTTTTTGTGGTTAAGCTTCGGCATTTGCCATTCTTTTGCGTTGGCTCTCGTCCAAGTAGATTTTACGCATCCTCAATGATTTGGGGGTTACCTCAACATATTCGTCTTTCTGAATGTATTCTAAAGCTTCCTCCAAACTAAATCTCCTTGCAGGCGCTATTCTTACGTTATTATCTGATCCGGAGGCGCGCATATTTGTGAGCTTTTTTCCCTTTTGAATATTGACGACTAAATCATTGTCTCTGCTGTGCTCTCCGATTACCTGTCCGGCATAAACGTCTACATTGGGATCTATGAAGAATACCCCTCTATCTTGAAGTTTGTCTATCGAATAAGGGGTGCCTAGACCATTTTCCATGGAAATTAAGGAACCGTTTATTCTACCAGGAATCGCTCCTTTGTACGGTTGATAGTCTTTTAGTCGGTGGGTCATCACTGCCTCACCTGCTGTAGCTGTCAGCATATTATTTCTCAAACCCATCAATCCTCTTGAGGGTATTTCAAACTCGAGATGCTGAATATTTCCTTTAGGCTCCATGATTTTCAGTTCACCTTTTCTTTGGGTTACCATTTCAATCACTTTTCCAGAGACTTCATCAGGAACGTCAATGACTAAATGCTCAATAGGCTCTAGGCGTTCTCCGTTTTTTCCTTCTTTGTATAATACTTGAGGCTGACCTACCTGGAGTTCAAATCCTTCCCGTCTCATCGTTTCAATGAGCACGGACAAGTGAAGCACGCCCCTGCCAAAAACCAGGAATTTGTCTTCGGTATCTGTTTCTTCCACTTTTAGCGCCAAGTTTTTCTCCAATTCTTTCATTAAGCGATCACGAAGGTGTCTTGAGGTCACAAATTTTCCTTCTTTTCCAAAGAATGGGGAATCATTAATAACGAATAGCATGCTCATCGTAGGCTCATCAATGGTGATTCTTGGTACTACTTCAGGACGCTCCGGATCAGTTACGGTATCACCAATTTCAAAGTTTTCCAAACCGGTGATGGCGCAAATGTCTCCGGCGCTAACTTCTTCCACTTTTCGCTTTCCTAAACCTTCAAATAGATGGAGCTCTTTGATCCTGCCTTTTTTAATTGACCCGTCTTTTTTGCTTAGGCCGATGGGCATATTTTCTTTAAGAACTCCTTGAATTAATCTTCCTATGGCGATTCTTCCGGTAAATGAAGAGAAATCCAATGAGGTGATTTGCAGTGCTGGAACGCCTTCTCTAAACGGAGCCGGAGGGATTACTTCAATGATTTTATCCAAAAGTGGAGTGATCGTGTCTGTTGGTTTCTGCCAATCTTCACCAAACCAGCCCATTTTACTGGAACCAAAAAGTGTTTGAAAGTCTAACTGCTCTTCCGTCGCATCCAGTGAGAACATAAGATCAAACACCTGCTCATGAACTTCATCAGGACGACAATTCTCTTTATCAACTTTATTTACCACAACGATTGGAATAAGTCCTAAGCCAAGAGCTTTTCCAAGAACAAATCGCGTTTGCGGCATGGGCCCTTCAAAGGCATCCACCAAAAGAATAACTCCATCCGCCATTTTGAGTACTCGTTCTACTTCGCCACCGAAATCGGCGTGACCTGGCGTATCGATAATATTGATCTTGACACCTTTATACATTACTGAAACATTTTTTGATAAAATGGTAATGCCTCTTTCACGTTCAAGGTCATTATTGTCAAGAATCAATTCTCCTTTTTCTCTATGTCCACGAAATTCTTGGGTTGCGTAAATGATCTTGTCTACAAGGGTGGTTTTGCCATGGTCCACATGGGCAATAATGGCGATGTTTCTAATTTCTTGCATGGTTTTCTTGAATAAGCCGCAAAAGTACTTTTATTGAAAATATTACTTTATGATTAAGAAATTGAATAGTTTAAAAAGCTAACTGTGTAGCCTATACAACTCAGCCCAACCTTTTGTTACTCAATAATTAAAATCTTCATGCAGTGAAAGTTGGTTTAGATGCTAAAAGCCCAGGTTTGAACCAGAAAATAAGCCATGTAAAGGATTCAATTTTCTACTGCAGTTGAAATTTTTAAACTTTTTGTCACCTTACAATAAAAAAATAATTGCCACGGTAAGGAATAACAAGGCGATTTTCATTGACTAAAGCCACGGCCAAAAGTTTCATTTGGATAGATAGAAGTAAAAAAGGTTGAGGATCGTATTTTAATACTCCGCGGATACTTTTTTAAAATCGAAGTGCAGCGGTTGAAAACGGAGAGGAAGTTATCTTGTAAGGCAATAAATGAAGAAGTGGATGATCAAGAAATGACGAATCACGGTAAGCGGATAGGTGAGGAAGAAATCGATGTTGATGTCATTGACCCATGAAACAAGAGGAATTTAGGATATTGATTTTGATTCGCAGGTAGGCCAAAAGATATGAAAATTAGACCTTCAGAGGCGGTTAATCACCACAGTATTGGTATATCATAATAAAGTAATATTAGAATCCTTTGCAAAACGGATTTTTGGTTCAAATCGAGGCTTTCAGAATTTCAAAAACGTAATTTACTGGTCGTAAATGAGGCTTTTGAAATTTTGAGTAACGAAGAGTTGGGCCAAAAGGCGGGTTTTTCAAAGGATTCTAGAAAATGATCATCGTACAGAATCGCACCGGGTTACCTTTGACTCCATCAACTGTTTCTGGTAGTTTCGCGATATTATGTCAAAAACTTTTAAGCGATACACCATCACTGCTGCTCTACCTTATGCGAACGGCCCGGTTCACATTGGTCATCTGGCAGGAGTATATGTACCCGCAGATATCTACGTAAGGTATTTAAGAAGCAAAGGAGAGGATGTGGCTTTTATTTGTGGGTCAGATGAGCATGGGGTGGCCATTGAACTACGTGCTCGAAAGGAGGGAAAATCTCCACAAGAAGTAGTTAATTATTATCATAATCAGATAAAAGATTCATTTGAGCAATTTGGAATTAGTTTTGACATTTATCACCGTACTTCCTCTCAATTACACCATCAAACGGCTTCTGAATTTTTCAAACAAATGGAAGCTAAGGGGAAGTTTAAGATTGAGACTTCTGAGCAGTTTTATGACCAGCAGGAAAAACAATTCCTGGCAGATCGATACATAAAAGGGACATGCCCTGTTTGTGGCTTTCCGGAAGCCTATGGTGATCAGTGTGAAAACTGCGGATCAACACTGAGTCCGGTTGAACTGAAAAATCCGAAATCTATGTTAAGTGGAGAAGTGCCAGTGATGAAGAAAACCAAGCATTGGTATTTGCCACTGGATGAATATGAAGTTTGGCTTAAAAAGTGGTTGCTACAGGAGAATAAAGCATGGAAACCGAATGTTTACGGGCAGTGCAAAAGCTGGATAGATAATGGGCTTCGTCCAAGGCCGATGACCAGGGACCTGAAGTGGGGAATTCCCGTGCCGGTGGAAGGAGGAGAAGGCAAAGTGCTTTATGTATGGTTTGACGCACCGATTGGATACATCTCAGCAACCAAGCAATGGGCAGAGAATCAAGGAAAGAACTGGGAAGATTACTGGAAGCTGGAAGATACCCGCTTGCTTCACTTTATCGGGAAAGACAATATCGTTTTTCATTGTATCATTTTTCCTGCATTGCTTAAGGCAGAAGGAAGCTATATTTTACCCGATAATGTCCCTGCCAATGAGTTTTTGAATTTGGAGAACAATAAAATTTCCACTTCTAGAAACTGGGCTGTCTGGCTTCATGAATATTTGGAAGAGTTTCCTGATAAGCAAGATGTGTTGAGATATACATTGACAGCGAATGCCCCAGAAACAAAAGACAATGACTTCACCTGGAAGGATTTTCAGTTGAGGAATAATAGTGAGTTAGTGGCCATTTTTGGAAATTTTGTGAATCGGGCCATTGTATTGACACATAAGTACTTCGACGGCAAACTACCCTCAAGAAACGAACTGCAATCCGTTGATGAAGATGCCATTGAGTTCGTTCGAAAGATACCATCTACAATTTCAGCAGCATTAAATCAATTTAAGTTTAGAGAAGCGCTCTTTCAGCTAATGGAGTTGGCAAGAACAGGAAATAAATACCTGGCCGAAACAGAACCATGGAAGTTGATAAAAGAAGATCCTTCTAGAGTTGAAACGATTTTGAATATTGCCTTGCAGATCTGCGTAAACCTTTCAATACTTTGTGAGCCATTCATTCCTTTTACTTCAAAAAAGTTAACTTCCATCCTGAATGCAAAGGCAAAAAAGTGGAATGAAGCAGGATCTATAAATTTACTTCCTGATGATCATCGATTAAACAAAGCCAGGTTGTTGTTTGAGAAAATTGAGGACGAAGAGATAGATGTACAAGTGAATAAGCTGTTAAAAACCAAAAAGATGAACAAACAAGAAAGCGCTACTACTGACATACCCGCTTTGAAAAATGAAGTGGTATTTGATGATTTTGTGAAGATGGATCTAAGAGTAGGAGAAATAAAGACCGCAGAGAAAGTTGAGAAATCCAAAAAACTATTAAGATTTACAGTAGATATTGGCTTAGAGACACGCACAATCCTAAGTGGTGTAGCAAAACACATTAGCCCAGAGGAAATGATTGGAAAAAAAGTAGTTGTTATGGCTAATCTAGCTCCTCGAAAAATCATGGGTATTGAATCACAAGGGATGCTTCTTTTTGCTGAAAATAGTGATGGAAAATTGGTGAATGTAAGCCCTGAAGACGCTTCGGAAAATGGAGCTATTGTAGCATAAAATTGGATTTAGAAATGGAGAAAAGATGATTTTGATGCTATTCATTAAAAAGAATCACACCATTTCTTCCCACTTTTCCATCAACATTTTCAGCTCCTTTTTTTTATAATGATATTCGGTATTTATTTTTTCCAGTTCCGATGAATTTTTATATACCAAAGGATCAGCCATCCGGGTTTCTAACTGTTTGATGGTCAATTCCAGTTGTTCTATTTGAGATTCCAGGTCTTTGATTGTTTTGGCCGTCCGTTGTTTCTTTACGTTTCTTTGAACCTTTGTATTTTCTTTTTTTGAAACGGATTGGTCTTCTTCCAATGCCCCTGACACGACCTTCTTATTTTGCTCCCACCACCAAGAAAATTCTTCGTATGTCCCAGGGTATTCCTTTACCAATCGCTCTTCAATGTACCAGATTTTATTTGCTATCTGAGAGATAAAATGCCGGTCGTGGCTAACTACCAGGAAAGTTCCTTCATATTGTTGTAGTGCCTGTACTAAAATGCTGACTGACAGCATATCCAGATGATTTGTAGGCTCATCCAGCAAAAGGAAATTCGCTTCAGAAATCAATGTCTTAGCTAAAGCAACGCGCGATTTTTCTCCTCCGGACAATACTTTAATTTTCTTAAAAACTTCATCATCTGAAAACAAGAAGCAACCCAAGACATTTCGGAGTTCTTGCTCCGTTTTTCCGGTCCCTGCTAGTTTTAGTTCTTCTAACAGATCATTTTGTAACTCCAGCGATTCTAATTGGTGTTGGGCATAAAATGAATTAATCACATTGTAACCTGTCTGCACTTTTCCTTCATGAGACTCTGTTCCGGCTATGATTCGAAGTAGGGTAGATTTTCCCTTTCCATTAGCACCAATTAATGCAATTTTATCTCCTCGCTCGATCCCAATACTGGAATGATTAAGTATCGGTAAGTCTCCATAGGATTTAGTAATAGCTTCTAATTGTTTGACCTGACGGCCAGATTTGGTTTTGAAATTAAATCGAAAGTTGACCTGCGTATGTTTGCTAATAACCTCAGACACTCGATCCATCTTCTCCAGCATTTTCATTTTAGATTGGGCTTGACTGGCCTTTGTCGCCTTAGCTTTAAATCGTTCAATGAATCGTTCTGCCTCTCTTATCTTCTTTTGTTGATTTTCGTAAGCATTTTGTTGTAGCTCATTCCTCAATTCTTTTTCTTTAACATAATTGTCATAGTCACCAGGATACACATGAAGGTTTGCTTGAGTAACTTCTACGATCTTGTTGACCGATCGATTTAAGAACTCCCGGTCGTGAGAAACGATGACGTATGCTCCCTCATAAGAATTTAGGTAATTTTCAATCCATTGAATGGAAGGAAGATCCAGGTGGTTGGTGGGTTCATCCAACATAAGAAGACTAGGTTTTTCCAGAAGGAGTTTGGCTAGCATCACTCGCATTCGCCATCCTCCGGAAAATTCATTGAGTGGCCGAGAAAGGTCGGATGTTTTAAATCCAATTCCTTCCAAAATTTCTTCAGCTCTCGACTGGAGTGTATATCCTTCATGTGCTTCAAAACGTTCCTGAAGTTTGCTCAATTTATCCACCAGCTCATCGTGATAGTTTTCTTCCATTTCCTTGAGCGTCTGGTCTATTTGCATTTGAATTTTTAGGGCCGCATCAAACGCTTGCATCACTACCGATAGGATAGAATCCTCTGTTTGAAAAGAGAGAAGGTCTTGGTTCAGGAAACCGATGGTTGTATCCTTGCTCATCTGAATCTTACCTGAGGTTGGCTGTATCTCATTGGCCATCATTTTCAGAAGCGTAGTTTTTCCTGTTCCGTTCAATCCAATAAGTCCAATTTTATCCTTAGGCCCAATAAAAAGAGACGCTTCATCGTAAAGCGCCCGATCCCCCAGATAGTAAGAAAGATGTGTGATATCAATCATATTGCAAAAGTAAAACACAAGCTATGGAAACAAGTTTTTATATTGATTGGTAACTTTATCAAACCTTACAATTGATATGAATAGAATATTGGTAACACTTTCACTACTAATTATTATTTCATGTTCTTCCACATCACCGAAGAGCAAACCAGATACAGAAGCAGTGACTTCTGACCTGGATCCCGAACTTACATCAGAGGAAGGCCTGAATCTTGATGCGATCCGATTACCGGCAGGTTTTGAGATAGAAGTCTTTGCTCGGGTAAACAATGCGAGATCAATTGTATTTAGCCCCGAAGGGACGCTTTTTGTTAGCAACAGAGGGGGAGACAAAGTTTATGCGCTGAGAGACACAAACGGCGATTGGAAAGCCGATGAAAAATACGTGATTGCCAAAAATATGCGGATGCCTAACGGGATTGCGTTTAAAGATGGTTCCTTATACGTTGCGGAGGTTTCAAAGCTGTGGCGATTTGATAATATTGAAGACAACCTGTCTAATCCTCCCGAACCGATACTCATTTATGATGATTATCCTTCGGACAGACATCATGGTTGGAAATTCATTGCCTTTGGTCCTGACGGCAAACTTTATGTACCAGTAGGTGCGCCCTGTAATATCTGCGAAAGCAAAAATGAAATGTATGCTAGCATCACACGAATGAACCCGGATGGTTCTGATAGAGAGGTTTTTGCTCATGGAGTACGCAATACCGTAGGATTTACCTGGCATCCGGAGACCGGTGAAATGTGGTTTACCGATAATGGAAGAGATATGTTAGGCGATGATGAACCTCCTTGTGAGTTGAATAAAGCCATTCAGGCGGGGCAGCATTTTGGATATCCCTACTGCCATGCAGGTTATCTTAAAGACCCTGAGTTTGGGAACAAATTTCCGTGTGAAGATTTTGTAAAACCCGCCCGGAATTTAGGACCTCACGTAGCCCCATTAGGGATAAAATTTTGTGCCAGCAGCGCATTTCCGGCCTCGTATAACAACGTAGCCTTTATTGCCGAACATGGTTCTTGGAATCGCTCACCAGAGGCCGGGCATACAGGGCACAAAATCACTATGGTAAAAGTAGAAGATGGCCTGGGGGTTTCCTATGAAGATTTTGCCACGGGATTCTTAAACAAAGAAACGAACAAGGCCTGGGCCAGACCTGTGGATCTTGTTTTTTCACCGGATGGCTCATTGCTGGTTTCCGATGATCTGGCAGGAACCATATTTAGGATTTATTACCAGGGATGATCTGACGATGATCATTCATCCCATAAGCTTGTGATCGAATAACCTTTAGATGCTGCGTTAAAAAAAGATCCATCTATAATTCGTTCTCTATGATCTAAAGATTTTATCTGATTCATCTCTTGTTCAGTAAAGGCAATTTCCTGTGCTGAAAAATTTTCTTCAATTCGTTTTGGGTTGATTGATTTTGGTATAACGGACGTATTACGCTGCAACGCCCACGCAATTAAAATCTGAGCAGGTGAGGCATCACGTTCTTTGGCTAGAGATTTTATCACTTCGTTTTCTAAAGGGATGGGCTCACCCTTGCGTTTCATACTGTCTGGTCGATCCATGGATCCTAAAGGTGAATAGGCGGTGACATGGATCTCATTTTTGTGGCAAAAATCTACAAGCGATTGTTGCTGAAGATAAGGGTGGAGTTCTATCTGGTTATTTTCTGGTTTTTGATCCGATTGGTCAATGAGTAGTTGAAGCTTTTGTCGGCTAAAGTTTGAGACACCAATATGTTTTGTCAAGCCTTTTTCTTTTAAATCTTCCATAGCTTTCCAGGTTTCTGTTAAAGGCGCCTCATCAAGTGACAAAAAGCTGTCTTCATTCTCCGGAAAGCTAACGCCCTGTTTGAAAGCAACCGGCCAGTGCATCAGATAGAGATCCAGGTAATCCAGTTTTAAATCTTTAAGGGTTTTTTCCAACGCTGGTCTGGTATCATCTTTTTTGTGCGCATTGTTCCATAGTTTGGAGGTGATCCATAAGTCTTCTCTTTTGACAATTGCACGATCTAAACTATGCTTTATTCCTTCTCCAACTTCGTTTTCATTTCCATAAATAGCCGCGCAATCAATATGTCGGTATCCAGATGCTACTGCATGAATTACGGCTTTCTTCACTTCGCCCGGATTGGATTTCCAGGTACCCAAACCAAAGGCGGGCATTTGATCATTGTTGGAATAAGTAAGTGTTTTCATAGTTCTTCTTGTTTATATTTTTAAATTACTTTTATCAGAAAAGAGTTTCCCGTCTTGTTTCTTCTTTTCTTTTTTTGCGTTGAGAGTAATGCTTATTTATTGCGTTAGGTTGAATAATACCTTATTAGGAGTAAAATCTCTTACACTATGATGAGCAGACTATGAAAGAGAAATAACAAGATCCTGGTTAGCCCTACCTTCAATACGGCGATAGACAAGATTTCCAAGAGTGAAGTCTTCAAAAGTAACCCTCGGTATTCTTCGTCTTTTAAAAACTTTATGGAATCAAATACGGATATGAACTGTCCATAAAGGGATTGATACACTGACCGAAAATGAGTACTGGTGTTAAAAACTAACATTTAACAAAGAATAGAATTAGACAAAGACTTCAAAGAGTTTGTCGAGTTATTGAACGATAACAGTTAAGGGCACCTCTAAAAACCAAGAACCAGACGAAGACGAGTAGGCTATTGGGGATCAGTTTTTCACTGGTTAATCGAGTTATTCATCGCTCAGTCAAACCAGGGTTAGCTCGTAGAGTACCTCATCAATACACCTCGTTGAGTATCGATGAGAAATCCTTCCCTAAAGGGCATACCTATGTAACGGTGTTGAGCGATCCTATCGGCGGAGTGGTCATTGGTGTAGGCGAAGGGCGTACCAAAAAAGCGACAGAAGATCTTTTGAAGGAGTCTCTTACACAGGATCAACCAGATAACCTACAAACCGTATTCATGGATATGAGCAAAGCCTATATCGGAGCAGCACAGCAGTGTTTATCTCATAGCCACATCTGCTTGGATAAAGTCCATCTGGTCAAGTATCTCAATGAAGCAGTAGATAAAGTCCGGCGAAGGGAAGGGAAGCAAGCCGAAGAACTACGCAATACACGTTTGATTTGGTTGAAAGACCACGTCAACCTGACCGAGAAACAACGGTTGAAATTTGAAGCGATCAACCTTGCCAATTATAAAACATCCAGAGCCTGGATCATCAAAGAAAACTTTCGCGACATCCACTTTAGCCCACCCAAAGAAGACGCTTTTGTTATCCTTTCTCAATGGAGTAGAAATGCGCAGAGATGTGGGATCGGACATCTCATCAAAGTAGCAGATATGTTCGATAGACACATGCAGGGAATAGTTAGGGCTTGCTGAGAAAGTCACCGGTGTATCAGATACTAGGCAGCAAGGTGAAGATGTATGCTTCTACTTCGATCCGCAGCGAACGACGTAGCTGATGTACCTGTGACTAGTTGAAAAATCT
>JBCDKO010000137.1:0-12609 GCA_038746525.1 Bacteroidota bacterium | reverse complement strand
GTGTATAGGTGATGGTTTCCCCGGTGTTTTCTATCGTTATGGATGCTATCGTAGTGTATCCTATGGTAACAAGTTCTCGAGAATCCATCAGGATATCTTCATAGATATCAAAATTGGCGAGCAGCGTCTCACTAAACAAAGACGATCCACAGTCTTCTTCTTTTATTACAGAATGGTATCCATCTTGGTCCAAATCCAGATAGACTGCAACATAGTCATTGCCTACGTTAGGATCTTCATCGTTACAATCAACATCAAATCCTTTAGTGGTCTTCCATTTTAGTTTTTCACTATCATCTTTCCCAGGATTATTACAAGAGATTGTAGTTTCACCATAGTAATTATCATCGTCATTATCATAATACCATTCCCTGTTTGTGTAGACTTGTGAATCTGTATCATCACAATCCAAACCATTCCTATAATCAGTCAGCCACCTATCTTCTAAGTCGGTACCTAACCCTGGGTTTCCGCAGGACCAAACTTGTTCTCCATAATAATCATCATCATCTCCAAAAAAATACCAATATCTATTTCTTTTTTTACTTGGATCGTTATCGTCACAATCTGTACCAAGAGCATCTTCAGCTCTTTTCCATTTAAAATCTGATAGATCACAAGTAGAGAATTGTGATCCCGTAGAACCATCATAATATCCATCCTGGTCATAATCATAAAACCAATCTGCTGATGATTCAATTTTTAATGTTGGATCTAAATCATCACAGTCTTTACCGAATGTGTAGTTACGAACATAATTATACACCTCTCCTTTGTATTCTCCTGAAAGAATTATGTACTCGCTTGGATCATGACTGATATCTGATCCCTCCCACTTACTAAAATAGTGTGATCTTCTAAGCCTTCTTCCTCCTGCTAAATTGTAAAACTTACTGAAAATCAAGAGTGTATTAGTACAACACGTAGAACTGTTCCCAAATTCAGAAATGTTATAATATTCAGTCGAATTTCTTTTTTCATAGCTTATTCGCTGAATTGTATTCTCTTTAAAATTTGTTGAACCGTATTGTGATCCAATTCCATGTCGGAGTACGAAAATTGGTTTGTTTTTCAAATGGTGATTGAGTTGGTTTGACTGTAAATGACAAAGAAACGGATTTTCCCAGAAAACCTGTCGATTGATGCGTTAAATAGCTTCGGAGAAGGTTGTCTAGTAGCATATTTAGGAATTCGCTTCATAGAAGCAGGTGACAATTATCTGAAGGCTACGATGCCAGTTGATCACAGAACAAAGCAACCTATGGGACTGTTACATGGGGGTGCTTCTGTTGCGTTAGCAGAAACCATGGGTAGTGTAGGTGCAGCCTTGTGTCTTGACTTAAACAAGCAATACGCGGTAGGTTTGGAGATCAATGCCAACCACGTCAAATCCGCAAAAAAAGGTCTGGTCACTGGGATAGTGTCTCCTATTCATATCGGAAAAAGAACGCATGTTTGGAGTACTAAAATAAAAAATGATAAGAATCAGTTGATAGCTATCAGTAGAATTACCATGGCTATTTTAGACAAGAAATAGTGGAGCATAAAATCAATCCATTTGTATCAGAGAATAAAGAAGAACTTGTTTATAAGCTGATTGAAAATGATTTTGGATTTGCAGCATGGCGCATGCCTAACAAAACTGAAATCCAATTGATTATTTCGCTCGAAAAACCAAAGCAATATAACTCAACGATTTCTGAATTTGACACCGGATTTATCATAAACCAATATCAAGATAACCATCCGATAAAACCCTTTTATATAAAGGCTGATATTATACTGAAGGAAAAAGGGACTGAAGCCGACATTGATCCGAGGGTGGGCGACAAACAACTGGATGGCTTCACTAGGTCTATAGCCTCTCCTCAGAGTTCAAAGCCAGAGCTTAATCCAGATTCATCTTTCCCAAATGCTTTACCTAACAGTTTTAAGGAGCTTGTTCAGCAGGCAATTGAAGAGATCAAATTAGGTCAATTCCAGAAAGTAGTGCTATCCAGGTATGAAGATCTGAATATACCTGAAGGTTTTTCTTCATGGAATTTCTTTCAATTAGTATGCAATGAGTATCCCAATGCTTTCTGCAGCCTGTCATTCATTCCTGAAAAAGGTCTATGGGTTGGCGCCACCCCCGAATTATTAATTTCAAATAACGAATATGCTTTTCAAACGGTTGCCTTAGCAGGCACCAAAAAGCTTAAAGAAAACCAATCCTTGAGCGAAATTACCTGGACACAAAAAGAAATTGAAGAACAAGCTTTCGTAAGTAGATACATTATCAATTGCTTTAAAAAGCTTCGATTACGAGAATTTTACGAACATGGCCCAAAGGCAATCAAAGCAGGTCATTTGGCTCATCTTAAAACAATGTTTAGGGTCAACTATCAAGAAATATTATTTGAGGAACTGGAAGACCAAATGGTCGAGTTACTACACCCAACTTCAGCCGTCTGCGGCATGCCCATCGAAACAACAAAACCTTGGATTTTGAGTCATGAAGGTTACGATCGTGAGTTTTATGCAGGTTTCTTGGGACCTGTTAACTTCGAGCGTTCAACGGATCTGTTCGTAAACCTACGTTGTGCCAAGATATCCAATGATTGTATTCGGTTTTATGCCGGTGCAGGGATTACAGAAGATTCAAATCCAAAAAAGGAATTTGAAGAGACCGTATTGAAAATGAATGTACTCAAAAACTTAATGTAAGCTGAGATCGTGTTGCACCCCGCAGTATTCAACACTTCAGAAATATGCTACAGCTTGGGAGTTAGACATGTTGTTCTATCTCCAGGTTCTAGAAACGCACCACTTATTCTCTCTTTTGCCCGAAATTCCAAAATCAACAAAATGATAATCCCTGATGAGCGATCTGCTGCATTTATTGCTTTAGGTATTGCTCAAGTAAAAAAAGAACCTGTTGTCCTTTGTTGCACCTCAGGCACTGCTCTTTTAAACTATGCACCGGCAATAACAGAGGCTTATTATAGACAGCTGCCACTTATTGCGCTTTCTTCAGATCGCCCTCCTGAATTAATTGATCAGCGAGATGGCCAGACCATTCGTCAATTTGAGGTGTTGAAGAATCATGTAAAATGCTCCGTTCAACTACCCATTGTCAGCGGAGCTATTGAAGCGGAATGTTACCAGGAAAAGCTCATTCAAACCATTCAAGAGGCTTACACTTTACCACAAGGTCCTGTGCATCTGAATGTACCTTTCACAGAACCTTTTTATCCACAAGAGCAGGATAGACTAACATTCACAGAAAAGTCTTTTACTAACAAGGGTGTGCATCCAGCTAAGTCATCCCTTCGCTTAACTCTTCCAGGGAGTAAAAAGATTCTTCTACTAATTGGTCAGGATGAACCTGATCTACTAACTAATCAACTGATTGATCAGGTAGCTCAACAAATACCTGTAATCAGATCCCCATTGAATAATTTGAATAGCGGAATCGAATATGTTGATGGGTTTATAAATGCTCAAGAAACGTTAGTGCCAGAGCTGTTAATCACTTCAGGGTTGTCTGTTTTATCAAAGAAGCTTAAGAGGTTTATAAGAGCGCATAAACCTGAAAGCCATTGGCATTTTGATGAGTCAAGTGTGTATGTTGATACGTTTAAGACCAAACCTCGATTATTCAATCAACCAATCAAGTGGGTCTTGGAGAAGCTTCTAAAGCATGATACGGACGGTTTTTTTTTAGACCAATGGTTGTCTTATGAGCATCAAACCAAAGTAGTTTTGGAAAACTTCATGAAAGAAGGTGAGTTTTCTGAAATAAAGGCCTCAAAATTGGTTTTAGAAAGGATTAGTGAAAATTCGATACTTCATTTGAGCAACTCAATGCCCGTTCGATATGCTGACTTACTTGGCGTAAAAAGAGGTATTTTAACGTTTTCTAATCGTGGTACCAGCGGAATTGATGGATGCACTTCCACCGCCTTAGGTACTGCCTTGGTTTCAAAAAAAATGAATGTCTTAATTAGTGGCGATCTTGCCTTTCTTTACGACAGAAATGCCTTTTTCCATAATCATCAAACCCCGAATCTTAAAATAGTGATAATGAATAATAAAGGTGGTGGGATTTTCCGACTTATTGAGGGCCCTGCCAATCTACCAGAGTTAGAGAACTATTTTGAGACTAGACATAACCGAACGGCTGAATATCTTTGTAAAGAAAATCACTTTAATTATCTGGCGATTCACTCTGAATCAGAATTTCATGAATATTGGAAAAGATTTATTGAACCCGCAAGTGTAACTACCGTTTTGGAGATTTTTACTGAACCCGAAGTGAATCAAAAAAGTTACAGAAGTCTAAGAAAACAAATAGATGAGCAAACCTGTAAACTGGAAAAAAGTAATCGATTTTGAAGATATCACTTATTATAAATCTGGGAAAGTAGCTCGAATTGCTTTCAATCGTCCTAGCGTAAGAAACGCTTTTAGGCCAAAAACAGTATCAGAGTTGTACAAAGCTTTCGTAGATGCTCGAGAGGACACCAATATAGGTGTGGTACTTCTAAGTGGAGAAGGTCCCTCTCCAAAAGATGGAGGTTGGGCATTTTGCAGCGGCGGTGATCAAAATGCTCGTGGGCATCAAGGCTATGTAGATGATGATGGCATGCCTAGATTAAACATACTGGAAGTCCAGAGATTGATCCGATTTATGCCTAAGGTTGTGATTGCAGTAGTGCCAGGTTGGGCCGTTGGTGGAGGACATAGCCTACACACAGTTTGTGATTTGACACTAGCTAGTAAAGAACATGCCATTTTCAAACAGACAGACGCGGATGTCACCAGTTTTGATGGTGGATATGGTTCTGCCTACTTAGCCAAAATGGTGGGTCAAAAAAAGGCAAGAGAAATATTTTTTCTAGGCCGAAGTTATTCTGCACAAGAAGCTTACGAAATGGGCATGGTAAACGCAGTAGTTCCTCATAAAGATTTAGTTTCTGAAGCTTATCAATGGGCCCAGGAAATCCTCGAAAAATCACCTACCTCTATTAAAATGCTTAAATTTGCTTTTAATCTCACTGATGATGGAATGGTAGGTCAACAGGTTTTTGCCGGTGAAGCAACCCGGTTAGCTTATATGACGGAAGAGGCCAAGGAAGGGAGAAATGCTTTTCTAGAGAAGCGTAAGCCAAATTTTGATGATGTTAAATGGATCCCTTAGGTTAAAAAAGGTTAACTGTCAGGACAATTGAATACTAACTCACAAATACTTGTATCGAAGATTATCCCAACTACCAGTGTCTCTAAGAAAAGACGAAAAACACGTTACTGACAACTGAAGCATGTTTTTTGGTGAAAGAATGAATCGAATCTATTTTATACCTTAGAATCGATTGATCAATTTTTCAAAAATTCAGATTAGTTTTAAATGAATCAAAAGTAAAACTGTGATTTTATTGTGTTTTCATTAGAATCTCAAAAACGGACTCTATGAGCTAGAAACATCGTTTTCTTTTAAAAGATGCTGTTTCTTACAGACACTATTTAACTATCACATGAAAAATGTGCTGATCGTTAATAATATAAACTGTTATCTATTATGATTGAATCTACATTTAGCATCCAATTAATCAAGAAAAATAAGAATAGAATATCAAAGTTGCAGAAAATCCGAAGAACAATTTGATAATAGTCAGTTCTAAGAAAATTACTCGATTTTTGGATATCTTTACTTTTCAATACGGGAGTATAAGAATCTATATTCTGAAGGTGTGGTTGGTCTACGTCATAGCTTGAAATTTAAAGGCCAATTAGAATCAGTAGGTTTAGTCTTTCGAAATTACTCTTACTTTATTTTCAAACACATAGTACAGTTAGTTTAATGCATTTTTAGTGTTTTTATGTTCTTTTAGTCCTTTAAAGCTTGTAGTTCCTTTTTGATTGTTCCCATTTCCTCCATAAGTTCTATTTGATAAAGTGTTAGTTCTTCTATCTTCTTCAAAAGTCGCATATTCATATCTCCTAAATCGACTCCGTTTACTTCCATTTCTTTAGCAGAGGGAATTTCAGGAAGGTGTTTGTTCTTTATTATGAATTCTTTAGTTTCACTTAGAGTTCTGAGTTTGTAATCCGATTCAAAAACATAATCAGGACCTTTACCTGCTTCAAGTTCAACTTTTACTTCAGTAGAGTAAACTGTACCAGCCACTTGCAACTTTTGGGTTGGATTTGCAATTCCTATCCCGACATTTCCTTGAGAGAAAATATGATTCTTAGCCCTGTATTCTAAATCTTGCCATTTACTACCGTTTTCTGTAGTCGACCAAATATGTGAATTGGTTGCCGATGAGGATAATTTTAATCCTCCATCATAACTATGGACATGTAAATCATTGGTAGGGTTAATAGTTCCTATTCCAACTCTGCCATTTGCTAAAATATTAAATACATCAAAAGCTTCTGATACCCAAATAGCAGCTCTTCCTCCTGGTCTATTTGCAAATTCAACGCGTTTACTTATCCCTTCATTAGTATGTAGTCTTAAATAAGCCTGATTTTGAGTGGATTCAAAAAGTCCTACCGCACCCGTTGTAGATTTTACATGAAGAATGTGTGAAGGGTCTGTTAACCCAATACCAAGGAATCCAGAATTAAGAAAAGAATTTTCATCGCCACTTAGTTTAATAGTAACTGGCGTTGTCTCATCCCCATAGTGAATGTTCAATCTTCGAGCACCATGAGCAAAGTGTAAATTACTACCATTGTCATATATTTTTGAGCCATAGATTTGTAAATAACCAGGCCCTCAATTAGGGTTCCAATTTGAACCTTCAGCGAATATTTTAACACCACTTTTCCCATCTGTATTATTTATTTGAATCCCTGTATTCGGATAAGGTTGTTGACCTTTTGAAATCAAAGAAATTAAAATAAACAAGATGGTTAAGTATGTTGAATTCTTCAAGTCAATTGATTTTTAGGTTACTAATAATTGAATATAACTAAAATGCACAATCAAAATTCTTCATATTCAGTTTAATAATCAAAAAGCTAATACTTTTTTCGTGCGAAAATCGATAAACCTACGCTGTTATGGGATCAATGTAAATGCTAGGAGGATTAGAAGAGCATTCCTATTTAAATAAATTACAAATACATTTACATCAAGGTGTCTCAAATAACTATATAACCTAAATCTTAAAGCGTATAACTTTTTTAAAAACAACGTTTTACATTTGAATACCTTTATAAAAAGTGCTGATTATGAATAATATCTAAAAATTATTGTGGTTGATATGTATTCATTTAGAGCAACCAATCAATCGAAAGAAACATGAATAAAATATCAAAGTCACAGAAAATCTGGAGAGCAGTCAAGTAATAGTCAATTCAGAGAAACTGTTCAATTTTTTAAATTCAATTGCCTTGGGTTAACAGCCTTTCCCTTTGAGCATTGCTACATTATTTTTAAACTCATAATCCATATTAAAAGTCCTTGCGATGATTTCAATAGCATCTTTTGGTTTTTTCTTATTAAATTTTGCAGTAAGCTTACAATTACGGAAACCAGCATTTTCGAATTTCACCTCAATTCCATACACTTCTTCTAAAACTTCTTTTACCTCACTCATTTGATTATCCTTGAATGTTAAAATTTTTGTTTTCCACGCGAGGTAATTGGGATTTTCGTTTTCTTTTTTAATAATACCATCATTTTTTGTAGACACTAAACCTACCTTACCTTTTTCTAATTTTACAGATACACTTTTATCATCTTTTATTAATTCTACAAGGCCCGATTCTACACAAACCTCGGTATCTGCATCATTGGCATTTATCAAAAAAGAAGTACCCAAGACTTTTACCGTAGCATTTTCTGTATGGATAATAAAAGGTCTATTTTCATCTTTTTTAATATTAAAATACGCCTTACCGGTTAATTTGACTTCGCGAATATTTTCATCGAATGTGATTAACTCTACCGTTGCGTTTTCATAAAGTGCTATTTCACTTTGATCTGTTAGGAGCTGCGATACATAGTTTTTAGCATTGTCTTGATTGTTTAAAACTAATAATATGGACAACCCAAGAACCAAGACAACAGCTGCAGCATATCTGACCCAAGAATTATTCAACCAATAATTGATATTTTCATTGTCTTTCTCTCTTAGAATAGCACGTAAAATATCTTGTCTATCAAGTTCAACTCGTCCGGATTCTATCCAACTAATTTTAGCGCTTAAATACGTATCTGCATTCTCTTTAGATGCTGATCTCCATGATTCTACCAATGATCTTTCTTCATGAGTCGTATTTTCAGAAAAATATTTTGCAAGTAATTCTTCCATTTCTTTCTTAATGTCTGACTATTAACAACTTATAACAGACTAACCCCTTATTCTTTTTAAAAATTATCCCATTTAATATCATAATTTTGTGGTACCAAGTCGGCAGTCCTTTCCCATGACATGTAGCCATAAATAGTCAGACTAAATTTATCTACAACTTGGCCAGTAGGATCAAGTATAACAGGTCTTTTCAATAGTCGAATTACAGAAATTTGATTTCCCGGTTCTTTTATCATTACTCCCTCTGCGTTGATAAACTTTCCATATAAACTTTTCACAAAATCGCACGACTTCAAAAAACCACTACTCTCTTTTTCTTTCCGGTATTCCACTATTAAGTTCTTGTTGAATTCTAACTCGTAGAAATCTCCCTTACGGGTTAAAATATCTTTTGCTTCAATTTGGTTAAATTTAGTAAGATCAAAATTATGGATGTTTTCAGCTGTGAAAATTCGAAAACCCTCTTTTCTCAGTCTATTCTCTAACAAAGATTTTTTAAAATGATTGAAAGATCCCAAAAAACTTTTCTTTCTATTCTTTCTCCAACCTTTTCTTTCAGATACAGATGTTGGATTCTGGTTTCTAAATCGAATTTTTCCTCTAAATCTTAAATCTTCTTCTCTTTTTCTGAAAGATTCAAGATAATAATCAATGATGTAACCTAAAGCATCGTTTCGAATAACGATAGGTTCCTCAGCGTGTGCAGTCAAAACTTTGCTTATGTTATTGTACCGAAAATGGATGACTTCAGGATTTTTAATCATACAAGCATAAGAAAAGTCTGATCTTCCCATGAGTTCTTCTTTAAAAACAGTGTAGTACAAGGCCCACTTGTCTTTATTATTATTTGTAGTAATTCGATTTGATATCACTTTTACCTCTTCCAAGTGTTTAAGGTCCAGTGCAAATTGATGGTCCTGAATTCTAGAGCCTCCATTATATTCAGTCATCTGATACACACCGTTTACATAACCTACATGAGAAAAAACGAGATCGTAGTAGCCAGGAGGAATGGAGGCTAAATGATAGTTCCCGTCATTATCTGTGTAGGTGCCTATACTAGTCCCATCTAGAAAAACATTAGCGCCCACAATATTTGCCCCGTTAGCGTCAACAACTGTTCCAGAAATGGTGAAAAAGTTTTTCTTTCGAATAGTTTGCTCTTCCGGCAACTCGTAATTCAGGATGATTTGATCCTTGAAAAAGGAATATTTTAATCCTGTCCCTACCAGTAGCGATGATAAAACTCTGTCTATTGGTTGATTCTCCACTGATATGGTATACCTGCTTCCGGCTGGAAATATTTCTGAATTATAGCTAAAGAAATAATCAGTCTGAGCGCTGAGAGTATCAAGGATAATCTCTAGTGGGGCGTTATCAAATGTAGCCGTAATGCGATTGTCTTGTTTTTTTTGAGTGAAAGCGAATATTGGGAATACAAATAGAAGAATAAGGGCCTTAGTTCGCATTGGAGATGCCTTTTAAATCTTGAAGGGTTTCTCTTAAAAGCTTAAGCGCTTTTCCCATTTGAACTTCTACCGTCTTAACAGAAATTCCCAAATGATCTGCTATTTCCTGATATTTTAGCCCTTCAAACCTACTCAGTTTAAATATCTCACTACATCTTGGTGGAAGCCTGTCAACCTCATTGTGAATTCGTTTGCGAATTGTATCGGGATCATTCAACTCATGATCTTCCAGATAGCTGGACTCTAAGAATTGTATTATGTGTTGCTTATATCCATCCCTTACTCTTTCATGCTTGATAGCATTCAAGCAAGAATTATGAACTGACCGATATAAATAGCTTTTGATTGATGAGTCGGGAGAAAGCGAACTACATTTTTCCCAAAATTTCACAAATACATCTTGAACAATCTCTTCTGCTTCGACTTTGGTATCCATGAAACGTGCGGCATATAAAACCATAATTCCGAAGTAATGGTTGAATATGATTTCAAACGCACTTTTATCTTTGTTACGAAGTTGTTCTACAATTATTTCTTCGTTCTCCAATAGTAGTAGTGATTATAAAGTCAGCAAATTTCCAGCTAAAGTTAGAAGATTTTCTAAAAGACAAATCATCCTCATACTTTACCAATAAAACCGAAAAATCCGTATTTCAGTTGATTGATCACTGGATAAACGGATCAAAAGCCTTCACGTTTCATACCTCAGGGTCAACGGGTAAACCTCAGAAAATACAGATTACTAGAGATCGGATTATTTACAGTACACGATCTACTTTTGATTTCATTGATCCAAGAAATGAGATAAAGAACACCTTACTTTGCATTAATCCACGATTTATTGGGGGAGCAATGGTGGTCTTCAGAGCGCTAATCATGAATCTTGACCTTTACATCATGGAACCAACTAAAAATATAGTTGAAATTATCCCTGACAATTGTAAAATAGATCTGGTTTCAATGGTACCTATGCAATTTCACGTAATGAATGACAGATCTTTGGATCAATTTAAAACGGTCTTAATTGGAGGAGCACCATTAGGAGTTCTTAAAGACTATAATTCCAAATCTAACGTTTATGTTACCTATGGAATGACAGAGACAGTATCTCACATCGCACTGAGAAATATTTCAGATGCCAAATATTGTACCACGGGAGATACCAAAGTAAGATTGAATCAATATGGCTGTCTTCAATTCAAAGGAACAATCACCAGTCATGTTTGGCTTTCCACCAATGACTTGGGTATGGTTGCTTCTTCTACACGCTTTGAATGGATTGGGCGAAAAGACTTTATTATAAATTCTGGTGGAATCAAACTCAACCCGGAGAAGATTGAGGGGAAATTGACCGAAATCTTAAATGATCACTTCATTATATCATCACTTCCAGACCGTACACTTGGGGAAAAGGTGATATTAATTATTGAAGGAAAGCCAAAAGAGAAACTAGATTTTTCGAGTCTTGAAAAATACGAAGTTCCTAAAATGATTTTCGAAAATATCAAAATTGAAAAAACTGCATCAAACAAAGTAGATCGCAGAAAAACCCGGGAAAAACTACTCAATTCGCTCAAATGGTTTTAGAAATAGCTTATCAAACGCAGAACATACCAGCACCGTTTGCATATGAGGCACTATTTAAAATTGACTTGACCTTAAACGTACAGGTTTCTTTTGAACTCAACTATTTAGGGAGAGATGAATTAACGGATGATGAGATAATCAACGAAGGATTTAGTCTGAATGACGATTTTTCATGGCAGGGGAATTTAGGGAGCAATTGGAAATATTTATTATCCAGATTTAAGAATTTCAACTATCAAAAGAAACCGAATGAAAATTTTTATATCTATGTTTTAATCGATGGTAAAGAAAAAGGATTTCCTGACTTAAAAAATGATCTCTTACTACAGGAATTGATGCAAGGAGTTTTTGAGTCGTCAGTAAAAGAAGATGCCCTTATGTTGAAATTTTACGAAAATGGCATTGAAACTATCGCAATATGGAAATTTTCTTCAAGAGAACTCTTAGTGAATAATATTCCAACAAATTGGAATAATGGAAACATATTGATGCAAGAAGTCTATTCAAGCGATCTGGAAGAATTAAAGTCTCACTTAAAACCAAAAAACAAAAGTATAAGCACCAATCTGGGTGATTGGCTGCAGCTAGAAAAGCCTCGAGTCTGGAATGCGCTTGAGACGATTCTTGATATTATTAAACATACCTAACTTTCTTTATTTGAGTAAACTTTAATTAATCAGATTGAATGAAAAATCTAGGATTTATTGGGAAACTAATGTATGCTGGACCAATGGCCATGTTTGGGATCTTCCATTTTATGGGAGCAAACAACATGACTGGAATTGTGCCCGATTTCTTACCTGTGCCAATTGCTTTTGTATATTTAACCGGGGTTGCGCTAATCTTATCGGCTATAGCTATCATACTTGGAAAAAAGGCAAAGCTTGCTACTCAACTTCTTGGTTTAATGTTGGCACTTTTTGCGGTTTTGATTCATTTACCAGGGTTTTTAAATCAGGATCCATTAGGATCTTCCACGTTCTTGAAAGACTTCGCTTTGGCCGGAGCAGCATGGTATATGAGTGCGTATCTTTCTAACTAACTATGTTATAAAGCGAATGAGCCATAACCTGGATCATACATCAGGGTATTTTTAATTAAAATTATTGAAGTAGGCACTTAGTAAATAGTCAGGTTTTTGCAGTAGACCGGGCTATGAGCGACCATTCTATCCATCAGACGGTCAAATAGTTTACCCTTCATCAGATGGCGGTTAAATCGGTAACAATACTCGTCTAGATAGG
>JBCDKO010000136.1:0-12625 GCA_038746525.1 Bacteroidota bacterium | reverse complement strand
GTCAATCTTTTCATGAGAAGGACTAATTTTCATCTTCATTTATTTTGTTTGCACACCTAAATAAGTGAAGAAAGCTGAGCCAAAAAAGCTTATTTAAATACTATTTAAGCCCTTTTGGCCCTTTTTTGATACTAAGTCTGCGGATTTAAGGTATTTACTGAAGAATGATTCTATTGTTAGTATTCAAGCTTTTTTAGACTATGTGTCGCAAGCCAAACAGAGAATAAGGACCTTTCCGATTTCTTAAAAGCAACTTATTTAACCGAAATTGTCGAACGCCCATCTTATTGGGCAAAGCATGAAAAGCGTCTAAATGCTGAAATCCCTGAGCAGATTATTGCCAGTGAAAACCGAATAAGTACTACCATCTGATCAATAAGTCTTCCAATTCATTCTTCTCTTCTCAAAAAGATTTCAGAGCTTATGATTTTGAAGCAGAAAGTATAGATGGGTCAAAACTAAAGCTATCAGATTTAAATGGGAAAGTTGTATTCATTGATTATTGGGCCAGTTGGTGTGGACCTTGTATCCCATATAGACCAAAAGTTTTAGAATTAGCAAATAAATATGCAGATAATTCAAATGTTGAAATCTTAAGAATTTCAGTAGATTGGTGACCGAGAAGACTGGATCAAATACTTAACAAAAAAGGATCAATTGGATATTAAAGGTGATTTGATTATCGAGAATGGAATGAAAACAGAATTCGGGAATCGCTACAATGTCAAGCAAATTCCAAAATATATTCTTATTTACGCCAATGGGATCATCGTCAATTCTAATATTTCAGAACCCTCCTTAGCAGTTGAAGATATGATCGAATATGAGCTTAGCAAAATGTAACATGCCACAACAAACACTAAATATGAATATGCGAACTCAGCCCTTTGATATGACAATGCGAGCAGCAGATTCCAGTTCTTTCAGCAACTTGGGCGTATACTCATTTAGTTGGACACTGTGTGTATTTACGAATACGTACATATGGAATTAGGAATAATATTATCATTTTTAGGAGCATCTGCTATACTTTCATTAATGCCAGGGCCTGACAATATTTTTGTTTTAACAGAAAGTTTGACCAAAGGACAAAAAAATGGAATAGCAATTTCATTGGGTTTAGGTTCTGGGGTTCTAGTCCATACACTGGCGGCTGCAACTGGACTATCATTAATTGTACAAAAATCAGCTATTGCCTTTTCAATCATTAAGTATGCCGGTGCAGTTTATCTTCTTTACTTGGCATATCAGGCATTTAAGGAAAAGAAACCCACTTTGAATCTTAAACCAGATAATGATATTAAGAAAAATAAATTTCTATTTCTGGTTAGAAAAGGATTTTTAATGAATGTTTTGAACCCAAAAGTTTCGCTGTTCTTCATTGCCTTTCTACCTCAATTCACTACGCGTGATGGATATAACATTACTATACAAATGATTCTTCTTGGATTGATTTTTATGGTTCAAGCTATTGTAATATTCAGCTTAGTAGCAATTCTATCGGGTAGGTTGACTATTTACGTAAATAATCCAAAGTTTTGGAAAATTACAAAGTGGAGTAAAATCAGTATTTTATCATTATTGGGAATAACTTTAGCTTTATCTAAAAAATAAACCCACACAACAAACACTAAAATGAATATGCAAACTGGGCTTTTCTAAAAGTATTTGCAAAACAGAAACTTTCAGGAGTACAACTTGTCATTATCCCATTAAATCTTTCACGTTATGATTTACAAAGCTCTCACTGTTGCCCGGATGATTGTAATCTCTCTTCTCTTGAATCAATGTCAAAGCCTGAATCCCAAATATGACAAAATTGACGAACTGTTCTCCAAATGGAACAACGGAGATTCTCCTGGTTGTGCTGTATTGGTCTATCAAAATGATAAAGTGATCTACGAAAAAGCTTTTGGGATGGCCAATATTTCTGACTCCATACCAATTCGGTCAACAACTCAATTTCATGTAGCTTCAATAACTAAACAATTTACGGGAATGGCCATAGCTATTCTTGAAAGTAGGAATCTAATTAAAAAAGATGAAGAGATAATTACATATGTGCCTGAACTGCCTAATTACGGGAAACCTATTACAATAGAACATTTAATTAATCATACCAGCGGTATCCCTGAATATCAATACCTGGAAGAACTAGCGGGCATGGATGGACGAAATGGTATTTCACAGGAATTTTTTTTTGAATTACTCCAAGTTAAAAATAACCTGAACAACAATCCGGGCGAACGTTACATTTACAGCAACTCTAACTATGCTCTTTTGGCGATAATTATAGAAAGAGTGACTGGAATGGGTTTTTCTGAATTCGTGAGCAAGGAAATATTCCATCCATTAAAAATGAATGACAGTAAATTCATAACGAATATTAAGGATGAAGATCAGAAACAAATGGCTCATGGATATAACCTAGCTTATAAGGTTGAGGAGCCCAGGATCAATCCTAACCTAATCATTGGTCATTCCGGTCTTATTACTACAATAGAAAATCTAGGAATATGGGTCAAAGCCCTTATGAAGAGGGAACTTCCAGGTGGTGTATCATTGATGCCAAAACCTGTTTTGGGGAATTATAATTATGGATTACAATATTTCCACCACTATGGATTGCCTACTGTAAGTCATGGCGGAGTTCATTTTGGTTTCCGTTCGAATATTCTCATTTTCCCTGATCAAAATTTTTTCGTGATTATACTCGGAAATATTGACGATCAGGACTTCTTTTATAACAACTATGCCATAGCAGATCTTTTTCTTGAAGATAGTTACAAAAAAATAGAAGTAGAAACAGATCTGAAATCTAATGTAGATAGGTTAACCGGAAAATTCACAAATAAATACTTCGATGAAGTAGTTCAGATTAGTTCTACAGATTCAGCCCTGAATATCGTTAATTATCAAAAAGATGAAAATTTTATTGCATTTCAAAGTGACAAAAATGTATTTGTATCTTCGACCTCCTCCGGTCGAAAAACGTATCAGTTCACTCAAAAAGGAGATTCGTTACAAATAATAAATGATGATGCCTCAACGGAAATATTCCATAGAGCCGAAGACTTCTATCCGTCTATCGGGAGTCTGGAACACCTGGCGGGTCCTTACTTATCAAAAGATGTTGGCCTTGCTCTCAATTTAACCATTGATAAGGACGGTACCATTAACAGTGATTTCGACAGTGAATATTTTAACAACTTTCATCCTTTAACCTCAGAGATTTGGATGAACGGTAACGTCAACATGATGACAATGAAGTTTCAATATAATGAAGGAAAGGTCTCTGGGTTTAGCCTTTCTCTAGACCGATTGAAAAACTTACAATTTAAGAGGTTGAATTAAGCAAGAACAATATACTGCAAACGATGAGTTCAAAAGAGTAAAGTGGGCTACGGATAAAGTTCAATGCCAAAAACCTTACTTGTAAGCGTCAAAAAGAACGACATGCTCAGTGAGCTCATCTTATATGCATATGTTGCACAATCTTGTAAATACAAAATGAAATAGGTATAAAGGTTCAAAAGAAGTTGGAGCGTTAATTCTTAGAGGTTTTGCAGCAAAAACCTGTTCTAACTCACGACGGAAGTCTCCACTCACTTCTTGCAAAGAAAAATACCATCTACAAAAGATAATTAGGCAATGCTCGTTCTTTTGAAACAGTCTGTCTAGAAGAAACGTCTATTAACTTATTGATAACCATGTTATAAGTTCTAAAGGCATCATTTTGAAACAATTTTATAACTAGGTAACCAACTCGTGATATGATAACTTTCTTTGCTAATAAACAAATAACTTATCCGTATCTTTAATCTCAATGCAAGTATATTCAAAGTTTTTCTTTAGCCTGTTCGCAATCATCATTCTCTTTTGGGGAAAAGCTCAACGTTTCTCTGGAGATAAAAAGGAATTTAGTGTTCAGGTAATTAGCCGGCTTCAAGCAATTGGGACAGAGCCAGCAAAAAAGATAGCGTTTGATTTTGGTAATGCTTGGAATGGAAAATTCACATCGGATCAACAAGATAAAGTATATCAGATTGCGTTGGGAATGCAAAAAAAAGGCTATCAGTTTTATCCCTACTTCTATCATTACTTCACCTATCTGGCATATTCGGCAACTCAAGAAAATCTACAGACAGATAATCTTTCTAAGGTTCTTGCGGTAAATGAGCAAGTAGTTGAAACACTTTCTAAATCAGAATACAAAGAATTTCTGTTTGGTCTCAACATCTTTTTTGCTCGTAGATATCTAAGTCTTGATAAAAACATGGCTGTACAGGTGCCCGATGGTAGCTATCATTTTGACTTACTAGGTGATAATGTTGGGATTCAGGAAGAAATTACGGCCCAAAAAGAAAGTGCATTGACATCCGATGACCCCTGGGATAACTCCAATGATCTATGGGTAAGTGACTCATGGGTAGACCAGGAGGATACTTGGGAAGATAACGCATGGAGCAGCTCAGAAGATAGCTGGGGTAATGAGTTCGGTGATACTGATGACAGTTGGGGAAATGATGATGGATGGAAAGGCTTTTCAGAATCTGTTGAAGAACCTAAACCATCCAGGCCTATGTATTCCCCAATTACAATAGATTATGTGGCTCAAAAACAATCTCAATATATGGCTCCTAAAAAGTCCGGGCCAGTGATTGAATTATCCAACGCTAGATTAGTCATCTCTACACCTTATGATTCCCTGAAAATAAAAAATCTGAAAGGAAGCTTTCTTCTTAAAAATAGAAGCCTTGTTGGCACACAAGGATCTATTAAATGGCCCGCTGCAAGCAATAATTTTCGTGGAGCAATTGTACAACTAGAAGATTTTTTCATAAGAAAGGATCGAGCGGATTTTTGGACGCCTCATGCTACTCTTCAGTTTGATGAGAAGATGACTGGAAAGGTAGAAGGTGCTTTCGAGTACAATAGTATGCCAAGGCCAAAAAGAACTCTTAATAAATATCCAATTTTTACTTCTCATAGTGCAGATGTCAAAGTAAAACTCAATGACAATAAAATTACTTATACAGGTGGCATCCAATTGAGAGGAAACAGGTTGTTTGGCAAATCTGTATCCCAAGAGCTGGGGACATTAAAAATTTTAGATGGAAGAGGTAACACAATCATTTTAAAATCAAAAGAATTTGTGCTCGGCGATTCTTTGATGTCTATGAACAATGGATCCATTACAATATATCACGGAAGCGATTCAATATATCACGAATCTGTTCAGGCTAAGTTCGATGTGATGACTAGAGGGCTTAGGGTACTCCGAAATATCACTACAAAACCGTATAGATCCTCTTACTTTGATGTCTCACTTGGGGTCGACCTTATTACTTGGAATATGGAAGTAGATTCCATAGCTATGGAAATAATGAACGGTAAAGACCTGCTTCCTGCCACTTTCGAGTCTTTTAATTTCTTTGATGACTTTAGATATAGAAAAGTAGCACGATCTCTTAATTTTCACCCGATTAATCTTGCTGTTCATTATGCACTTAAATATGATCTTGAGGAGTTTTATGTCGGGGAGTTGGCTATTGAATATGAAATCAACGAAAATTTTGCCAAAGCGGCTGGAAAAGTTCTTTCTCAACACGGATTTGCCGATTATAATGTTGAACCCGGATTGCTGAAACTTTACCCAGAAGCATTTCACTATTACAACTCTTCTGCAAGAAAGGTTGATTTTGATAACCTTATGATACCCTCAAAAATTAAAAATGGTTCTAATGCATACATTCAGCTAGATAGTGGTAAACTTCATATTCGAGGAGTAAGTAGATTTTATATCACTACAGATTTTAAGGTATATGGATTGCCCCATGACGGTAAAGTAACCTTATTGAAAGGACGCGACATTGAGTTCGATGGAGATGTGCGCGCCGGAGATTTTGACTACCAAGGCAATGGACATCAGTTTATTTATGATGAGTTTCTCTTCAATATGCCCAGGATTGATTCCATGAAAATCACAGTCACCTTTCATGATACTACAGAAGTAAACAAAGATTTTTTTGAAAAAATAGAGCTTGACAATGAATTAACCAACACTTCTGGGACTCTAATTGTAAACGATGCGCAAAATAAATCTAATCTGGTTAAAAATGAGAGATATCCGTATTTCAAGGCAGATAGTAAAGCAGTAGTTTACTTTAATGGTATAGAAATCCTTGATGGCGCTTACGACAAATCCGTAAGGTTTGTCATTCCTCCTTTTGAACTTGATAGCATTGAACGAAGAAACGGTGAATCTATTAGCTTTGAAGGCACATTTATCTCAGGAGGCATCTTCCCATCTTTTTCCGAAACGCTACATGTTCAGGAAGACAAATCTTTGGGATTTAAACATCAAATACCAGAACGAGGTTATAGCTTATATGGGACAGAAGCTAAGACTTATGAGGAGATCAGGATAAGTAATAAAGGTATAAGAGGGTACGGTCAAATTGATTTTCTCTCTACCAAAATTTATTCGGATGATTTCATTTATTATCCAGATTCAGTAACTACAAACGGGACAAGTGGAATTATTTCTCCTGGAACCTATAAAAGCGCTAGCTATCCTGAGGCAGTCTTTGGAGCCTATGACATGTATTGGCTTCCTCGAAAAGATAGTATGTATTTGCATACAGTCGGTGAACCATTTAAGTTCTACGAAGCTACAGCTGAATTAGATGGCTTCGTCAACATTACTACTAACGGAGTTTATGGTGGAGGTACCATGCTCACACGTGGTTCTGAAGCTATTTCTAATGAATTAAACTTTAAAGAATTTGAATATGGAGCAAAGCATGCTTCATTTCATATTCTAACCCACGACGCTAAAAAACCTGCGATGGCAGGAGATGACATCAGGTTGGATTTTGATCTAACTACCAATACCGCAGTAATACGCCCGGAGAAATCTGGTGTAGCAGCTATTTCTTTTCCATATGCTCAGATGAAGACCTCTATTACGGAAGCTGTCTGGGATTTGGAGGACTCTGTTGTTACAATGACTAAACCACCCAACATACCTATTCAAAATTCTTATTTTTTTAGTACAAGAGAAGAGCTGGATTCACTTGTTTTCAATGCAGAACGCGCCATTTACGATATAAATAGTGAAGAGCTCAATATCCAGGGGATTCCTTACATTATTGTTGCAGATTCTAAGATAATACCAGAGAATAATGAAACGACGATCTTCGCTAATTCTGAACTTCAGGAATTTACTAATGCTGAAATTATCATAGATACCCTCAATGGATATCACTATCTTGATCGTGCCAATATCAAGATACTTTCCAGAAATAAGTTTGAAGGAAATGCATATTACAAGCAGATTGTAGACAAGGATACCTTTGATATTCGCTTTGACAGTTTTGAGTTGCAGGAAGCTCCCATTAAGACACCAAATAAAAAAGGGGTTATTACTCGTCTGATGACAGTTTCAGGAGGTGAAGTACCGGAAAGTACGAATTTAAGAATTTCGCCGGGCTTTATTTACAAAGGATCGGTAACAATGTATGCCCACAAACCTGCTCTGGAATTAGACGGCTTTATACAGCTTGATTTTAAAGATCGAGAATACAATATGTGGGTACAATTCCAGCGGACAGAAGAGGAGCGAGATGTACAGTTAACTATAGATGATGCAGAATTTGAAACTGGGCAAGAAATAAACGTTGGTATTCACGAAAATGAAATAGATGAGCTATATGTCACATTTGTAGAGTTGAAAAAAGAATCTATGGATGCGGATCTATTTACCGCAAGTGGTGTGCTTTCATTTGATGATTCCTCTAAAACTTACTTAGTAGAAACACCTTCTAAAACAAATGGTTCTTCTTATGCAGGAAGCACAATGGCCTATAATGAACATACGGGAAACATCTTGTTCGAAGGCCCAGTTGATTTTATTGATCAAAGCAATTCACAAATTTTTATGAAGGCCTCAGTTATTGGGTCTGGTAATAGAGAATCTATGGAATTAACAGCAGATGCTATGATGGCTTTAGATATCCCCTCCGCACCTGTTAGTGCTATAGACGAAATGGCCATAGACCTTATGGAGATCATCGAAAGAATGGGCGCACCGATTGCCAACGAAATTTCAATGGAGTTTTTGTATAAATTGGCAAATATTTCCACTGACAGAATTACAAAAGAGTTTGAGAATGCCAGTTTGAAAGGATACATACCCTTGGGAGATATGATAACAGAAATTGGAAAAACCCTGTTTGTCTCTGGAGTTAAGATGAATTGGAACCAAAAACACAAAGCATGGCACAATACCACGAAAATTGGAGTTTCTAACATCAACAGAGCCGACATTAATGCTCAACTGGATGGTTTTTTAGAAATTAAAAAAGATAACACCGGTGAAGACATTGTAAACATTTTCCTTCAAGCGGCCCCTGGCGTTTGGTATTACATGGGGTTCTCAGCTAATCAATTAATTATGTTCTCTTCTAATCCAAAATTTAATGAAATGGTTCAATTTAAATCTAATGTAGATAAGTCTAAACCTAGTGAACTTGTCCTTGCTTTAGGAGATGAAAATGAGACATTAAGTTTTATCAATAATTTTCGTTTAAACTATTTTGGCATCGAGGAACCATATAATCTTATACATCCTGATGAAATGAACACCGAAGACGAAACCTTTGATACGATTGAAGAAGAAGACGATGGGTTTGGGTTTAATTAAATATCGGCTATTACGTCCTTAAAAATCAAGATTAAATACCTTAACCTTAAGTTAAGTTTGTACGCAAAACTTTATATATGAGCGCGTTTACCTATATCAAAGGAAATAAGGAAAAATTTTTATCTGAGCTTCTCGATTTACTTCGAATACCTTCTGTAAGCGCTGACTCTAAATTTGAACGAGATGTAAGAAAAGCAGCAGAATATTTAAAAGAAAAGTTCCATGAAATAGGAGTTTATGTGGAGATGTGCGAAACTCCGGGTTTTCCGATTGTTTACGCCGAACACATAAGAGATTCATCCTTACCCACCATTCTGGTTTATGGACATTACGATGTACAACCTGCTGACCCTTATGAACTATGGGAGTCTCCGCCGTTTGAACCTATCATTAAAAATGAGAAAATAGTTGCAAGAGGGTCTGCTGATGACAAAGGTCAAATGTATATGCATGTTAAAGCATTTGAGGCGTTAATCAAAACAGACAGTATACCTTGTAATGTTAAATTTATGATAGAAGGAGAAGAAGAAGTAGGGTCTTCTAATCTTGAAGCATTTGTAAAAGAAAACAATCAAAAGCTAGCATCCGATGTGATTCTCATCTCTGATACTGCGATGATTAGTAATGAAACGCCTTCCATTAACGTTGGCTTAAAAGGTCTAAGCTATGTAGAAGTGGAAGTAACAGGGCCGAATAGAGACTTGCATTCAGGGGTTTATGGTGGAGCAGTCGGAAATCCTATAAACATCTTATGTAATATGGTTGCTTCTCTCCATGATGAAAGTGGAAGAATCACTATTCCTGAATTTTATGATAAGGTGCAAGAGTTGCCTCAAGAGTATAGAAAAAAAATGGCAGAAGCTCCATTCAATTTAGAAGCATATAAGAATGACCTGGAAATTGAAGAGGTAAATGGAGAAGCCGGATATTCTACAATTGAACGAACAGGTATTCGTCCAACACTGGATGTGAATGGAATATGGGGTGGTTATATTGGCGAAGGAGCTAAGACGGTACTACCATCAAAAGCTTACGCTAAAATTTCAATGAGATTGGTCCCGGACCAGACCAGCAAAGAGATTACTAAATTATTCTCTGATCACTTCATTAGCATTGCGCCTAAGTCTGTAAAAGTAAAAGTAACTCCATATCATGGTGGAGAACCTGCTGTTACACTCACCGACTCTATCGGATACAAGGCAGCTGTCAAGGCCATGAAAAAAACCTTCGGAAAAGAACCCATTCCAACTAGAGAAGGTGGCAGTATTCCAATTGTGGCTTTTTTCAAAGAAGCTTTAGGCATTGACACAATACTGATGGGCTTTGGTTTGAATGAAGATGCGATTCATTCACCAAACGAAAGCTATGGACTTTTCAATTTTTATAAAGGAATAGAAACTATTATACACTTTTATTATTATTTCACTGAAATGAAAACTAATAGCTTCTAAGTTTAAACCACATCTGTGAGGTGAAGGCCAGATAGAGGGTTTAACATCATTTTACTGAAGATGGAGCTGTTACTACTGATGACAAAATAATTGATAATCATAAATATCATTTGCAAAATGCATAAAATCATACATTTTTATTATTTATTCAATGTCTATAAGATCTCATGTCCAAGTTAAATCATCCAATTATTTATACCTAAGATTTGTATATCTTCTTAGAGAACTGAATTTTACTTCAATGTTTAAACATACCTGCGGATTTCTACTAGTAATTATTTTTATTCTGATAATTGTAGAGATTTATCAAAAGTCAATTTTTACCAGTAAAAAGACGGATAATGAAAAAATCGATATTCATGCGGAAGATGTAAAACTACCTACTTTATACTACAACATTCCGGTCGATTCTTTTCAGATTTTAGAAGGCACAGTTGAATGGAATCAAAACCTATCTGAGATCCTCGAAAATTACAACGTCTCTTATCAAAAACTTCACGTGCTTTCAACGCGGTCCAAATCCATTTTCGATGTAAGGAAACTTAAAGCAGGCGCAAAATATGCTGTAATCCACAGTAATGATTCTGCAACTACAGCAAAGTATTTCATTTTTGAACCTTCTCTCAAAGAATATGTAGTATATCATCTGGGTGATTCGATCTATGCAGAACTTTACGAAAAACCTATTGAGATAAAGGAGCGTACTATAGCGTCAAATATAAATTCCTCTTTATATAATGCCATTCTTGAGCAAGAATCATCTCCTATGCTGGTAAATAAACTTGTAGATGTATTTGCATGGCAAGTTGACTTTTTTCGAATTGCAAATGGTGATAGATTCAAGATAATCTTTGAAGAAGAGCTTCTGGATGGAAAAGTGGTCGGCATCAGGAAAATAAAAGGAGCATATTTTGAACATTGGAATCAACCATACTATGCAATCCCTTTTCATACAGGTGAAAAGCTAGATTATTTTGACGAAAAAGGAAATAGTCTCCGAAAGACCTTCCTCAGAGCTCCGCTGAATTTCACACGAATCAGTTCAAGGTATTCACTTAGAAGATTTCATCCAGTTCAGAAAAGGTATAAAGCCCATTTAGGTACCGATTATGCTGCTCCTAGAGGAACCCCCATTAGAGCTGTAGGTGATGGAGTTGTCTTAGAGGCTAGATATCACGGTGGAAATGGTAATTATGTAAAAATACGCCATAATAGTAACTATGCAACACAGTATCTTCATATGTCCAAGATTGCAAAAGGCATTAGACCAGGTGTAAAAGTACTTCAAGGAGAAACCATAGGCTACGTAGGCAGCACTGGTCTTGCAAATGGACCCCACTTATGCTTTCGTTTTTGGAAAAACGGAAAACAAGTAGACGCTTTGAAAGTGGATCTGCCATCTTCCGAAGGAATCTCTCCTGATCAAATGGAAGAATTTAAAGTGCACAAAAACTATGTGTTGGCACATTTAGACTCCCTTAGTTTCGAAAAGGAAAAAAAACTACTTGTTAGACTTGTAAAGGATAAGTAAGAAACGATGAGACTTAACCGATTTAGATAGGTTAAACCACCGCTGATTCTAAAATGTTTTTTAGCCTCTAAAATTTTTACATTATTTTGAATTTAGTCACTCAAACCAGAATGCAAAAAGTGTTCATTACTTTTCTTTTGATACAGACCTTTTTCACCACTATTTCAGCTCAGTTAAGTGACACACTTGTAACAATATCAGGAACAATGCTTAAAGCATACGATTCTACCGCTGTGTCAGGCAATATTCTTTATGAAAAACTTCCTTACTACGACGATATGGGCATAATCTCTGTTGGAATAAATGGGAGTTACCATGTTCAACTTATAAAAGGAGACATTTACGACTTCTCCGTAACCAAACCAGGATTTAATAAATATGAATCTCAAATAAGAGTTAATGAAAATACCGTGATAGATATTTATTTGGAGGAAGATGTTTTAATAATAAAGAAACTTGAAAATCTAAATTTTGCGAGTGGTAGTCATAAAATTGGTGCTTCTTCTTACCAAGAACTTGATGAACTAGCTATATGGATGCTTGATAATTCGTCAATAGTAATTCAACTGGAGGGACACACTGATTTTGCGGGAAATGCTAAGGCAAATCTCCGTTTATCTCAGGCAAGAGTTGAAGCGATTAAAAATTATTTGATTGAGAAAAAAGTTAAAAAGAATAGAATTTACACAAAGGCTTTTGGCGGAACACAGCCATTGATTCAAGAGCGATCCGATAAAGGTAAAGCTCTTAATAGAAGAGTTGAGGTAAGAGTCATTCGTAAATAATTTAATTTTATTACCGAAGTAGGCACTTAGTAAATAGTCAAGTTTTTGCAGTAGACCGGGCTATGAGCCACCATTCTATCCATCAGACGGTCAAATAGTTTACCTTTCATCAGATGTCGGTTAAATCGGTAACAATACTCGTCTAGATATG
>JBCDKO010000135.1:0-12709 GCA_038746525.1 Bacteroidota bacterium | reverse complement strand
TCGAGCTTTTTCAGTGCACCGAAAATGGAAGCATCTGCTCGAAAACCTTGCACCTATTGAAAAAGAAATTTACTAAACAGTATCTTTTGACCACATAAACGTGTTTTTTGAATTGAAAAAACGTTTCTCAGCAGGCCCTAGGTATATTTCATCCCTTCACAGAAACGTATTTCACTTGAGTTTTCATGTATATCGTTTTATCTTCAATTGCACATATAGAATTCGCTATGAACTGCGTCTGTAGATTTATTTATCCGGCGGTGAGTATAGACTCACCTTTCAATCTTATGCTCATTTCATGGATTTATTGTTACTATTTAGATGCCTAAATAAAATATTATTTTAGCAATAGATTTGATTATCATTATTATTAAAATAATCAACTTAAAAAATGATTTTCATAAAATAATATATTGCTCAGTCTTAAGCGTATTCGATATTACAATAAGATTTAATTTCTAAATAATTGATACTTAATCTATTAAGTGGCTGAATAGTAACGATTTATTAAAGGGCACCTCTAAAAACTCCGTTCAAGAATTTGAGGTAGCGTTTTTTTCTGTGACAAGACATCAAAAACGGAGTTTAGCCGCGTTAAATAAGTATTTTGATAACGAAGTATCAGGAAAAAAAGATCATCTCAAAAATTGAAAGTGTGTTTTTAGAGGTCCCCTAAAGGTTTTGTGACTGGTTGCGCAACACAGGTTATTAAGAAATGTGAGCGGGCTAACGCCACTTTCCTCATCGTCATCACACCATAAACTTGTAAAATGACATAACTAAAGTGAGGAAAGCAATCGCAAATCCAATGAGCCATTTCATATTTCGGTCCTGCCTCTCAAACCGTTTATCAATCGATTCAAACCGTTTATCAATCGATTCAAACCTTTCTTTATTAAACGCCAGATTATCTTCAAATCGCTTGTCAACAGCCTCAAATCGCTTATCAACAGCTTCAAATCGCTTGTCAATAGCTTCAAATCTTTCTTTGATAAAGGCCAAATGATCATCGAATCTGATATGGATAAGCTTCAGTTCTTCTTCTACCCGCACCATTCGCTCCAACAACTCTTTATCAATGCCTGCAAAGCTGGAAGTTCGAGTTTTCTTCAACTCTTCTTGTATGGTAGCGACAATGAAGGCTTTAATTTCTTGCGGAGATTGAAGAGAAGTTTCCATAAGTAGCTAATCGAAGATAATGTAAACCTAGCAGAAAAACACCAGTCTATTGATTGTCTGTTTTACTAGATCAAGACCCAAAGAGTACTTTTTCTGAGACATAATCTGTTAAACACTACTTTTTTATTCCAGGAGACCTGTTTAAATATTCTTCATAAAGCTGTGTGTGCCTGCTTACCATAGGTATATTCCATCCTTTTACAAAAACGTATTTCACTTGAGTTTTCGTTTCAAAGAGATCACCATCTGTAACACAAAGATTAGCAACTTTTCCTTTTTCAATGGATCCATACTTATTCTCTATTCCTAAGATTTCGGCAGGAGCGATTGTAATTGCTTTTAGGGCTTCTTCTTTTCCCAGGCCGTAAGCTGCCGCAAATCCAGCGTGGTATGGTAGATTTCGGACATTCTCTATTTCATTAGTACGAATGCTTACTTTCACCCCTGCTTTTTGCATCAAGCCCGCATTGGCATAAGGTCGATCATAGCGATCGTAAGATCTGGTTGGATTTGTTAATATAGGTCCCGTGATCACCGGAATACCTGCTTCTGCAATTTCCTCAGCTACTCTCCAACCTTCTATAACTCCACATAATATTACGTCAATTCCTTTTCCTTCGATCCACTTCAAAGCAGATTTTATATCATTGGCAGCGTTTACATTAATTAAAAGCTTCATCTCTCCTCTTACTATCGGAAGTAGTGCTTCCATTTCAGGATAATATGATTGATTGTTAGTTTTTGAAACAGAATCAATTTTGTGATATTGAACAGCTTTATCCCAGACTTCATTTAATTGTTTCAAATCTTTTTCGGCAGCTTTTTTGATATCCTCGTCCGATCTTCTATCCCACCTGCCTCTACGACCAGTTGCTGGAAAATTTAAGACAATTCCTTTAAAACCCGCATACATTTGATCAGGTGTATATCCATGAAGGTTGATCAAAGCTGCTGTACCTGGGAAAAGCCCTCCTGAAGGCATGGTTAAAGCTGTAGTGACTCCACTTATCCTTGTTACCGGAATAACTACTGAACCTGGATTAACGGCCGTTAAAGCTTGAACGTGTGGAATTACATCTCCAATCTCATTATTGTCTCGTGTGCGAGGATCAGATCCAACTTCTACTAATCCTATTTGAGAACCAGCATCAATCATTCCAGGATAAATAGTAAGACCAGAACAATCAATTGTTTTGACCTCTGATGGTATAGTTATGGTTGTTCCAACTTCGGTAATTATCCCATCATCAGCAATCAGAACCGTCCCGTTTTCGATTGTGCCGTTTGTTACTGTCTCTATTGTAGCGTTAATTAATGCGAAAGATCCTGATTCGGCTTTGGGTATCTGGGCCTGGACAACTACCTGACTTATCCACAGTAGACCAAATAGTGTTTTAAGTGTATTTTGCTTCATATTTAACATTTCGAGTTATTAATTGTGAGTCCTTTGTTCATTCAGTAGATTTTATTCTTCACTTATTATATCGTTTATTTTAATCGTGACATAAAATTCGATAAATCGCATTTGTAGGCAGATTCACCTAACAGTTTAGTATAAATTTCCTCTTGCGTCTTTATGCTCATTTCATGAATGCAGCAATCATTTTCTCATTTTCTGCTTTTATTTTTACTCGTTATCTCTGCTATGTTTACCAAAAGTGATGTTGATGCCCTAATTTTTTCTTAGGAGTCAATCTGATTTTCATTAATGAGCTTAATGATTAAGTTTCTCTCCAAATCATGAGTTATTTGAATTTTTTCGTAGTAGTGTCAAGAATACAGCTTTTGATTATTCTTTAAATAAAAACTCCGTGTTTTGCATGCATCTATCATAGTCTTTTTCTTTCCAGATCGTGACATCAATTTTTTCCTCTGGGTCTGGATAAATACGCATGTCTGCGGGATCATTCTCACGATCAAATCTTACAATTCCGTCAACTATGGTAAACATTGGAATAGCATAAATAGAAAGAGGGTGATTCTTGAATATTGCCACATCTCCGTCTTTTCCTTCTTCTAAAGAGCCTACTCGGTGTTCTATGCCGAGCTGCTTGGCTGGATTAATGGTGATTAATGACAGCGCTTCATTATCTGATAAACCTCCATACTTTTGTGATTTGGCAGCTTCATGGTATAAATGCCTAATCAATTCTCCTGAATCAGAATTGATAGAGGTGGTTACTCCATTTTTAGTTAAAATGGCTGCATTGTAGGCAGTGCTATAATAGACTTCAAATTTGTATGCCCACCAGTCGGAAAAAATAGAAGCGCTTGCACCAAATTCTGCCAACTCAGGGGCGACCTTAAAGCCTTCATTCACATGTTGGAAAACCAATTTATCAACTCCAAAATCTTTACAGACTTGCATCAACATATATATTTCGTCTGCTCGATAGGAGTGGCATTGTATAATAATGTCTCCTTTGAGAATGTCGGCCAAAGTCTCTAAACGTAAGTCGTATATGGGAGCTTTTCCCTTAAAGTCTTTGTTGTTTATGTTCTTATTGTAGGCTTCCCAGGCTTCCCGGTATTCTTGTGCCTGAGCAAATGAACTTCTAATGATATGCTCAATCCCCATACGGGTACGAGGCAATATTCCATTTCCAGTTCCATGAACTCTCGTAGGATTTTCACCCAATGCAAACTTGATGGTACGTGGAGCGCCTTGCATACGTAAGTTATCAGGATCTAACTCACCATATCTGAATTTTACCGTTTCACATTGACCTCCTATCGCATTGGCTGATCCATGCATCGAATGAGCAATGGTAACACCTCCTGCTAATGCTTGATATATCCCTATATCCAATGGATCCAGGGCATCTCCAACCCAAACCTCAGCGGTGACTGGATTAGTCGCTTCATTTATCGCATCCAATGCTAAGTGTGAATGTGCATCAATAATTCCCGGCATGACATACATACCTGAAGCATCGATTGTTTTTGCACCATTGGGAGTTTTTATCCCTTTGCCAATTTTAGAAATTTTTCCATCTTTAACTAAAACATCCGTCTTTTCCAGTATGCCATTCGTTATGGTAAGAACTGTTCCATTTTTTATAAGTACACTTCCTTTTTGCTGAGCCTTGCTTAAGGTTACAGATATAAGAAGTGCTGTTAATAGTTGAATATATTTCATTTGTAATCTTAATTTTCTGGTTCTTTAGACCCTTCCATAGGGAAGCTTCCAAACTCTGCGACGGAAAGCGTTCCTTCAAAAGTGTCTTCATCGATTGTCATACTTACATCAATGGTAATTTCCTCTCCTACGTTTGTCTTAACGGAAAATGAGACTGTATTTCCATCAACTTCAATATTTTCCATGTCATTGGTGCTATCATTGAAGCTCAATGTCATGGTTCCGGAATAATTCCCAGGAGAGCCACTGATCGTTATCGTTCCTCCGCCTTCGCCTTGGGGTGTTTCTGTAGAATAGCTCCAAACCCCATCTGCATTTAGTGGCTCTTCTCCATTGCTTTTTTTCTTTTTCCTCTCCTTAGCTTCATACTTGTATTTCATTCCATCTACGAATACATATCGTACATTTGCGTTCTTATTAAAATACGCGGTATCAGAGACGATTAGGTTGGCAATTTTCCCAGCTTCGATCGTTCCCATAGTATTGGAAAGTCCTAAAATTCTCGCAGGCTGAGTGGTAAGTGCGGCAAGTGCCTGATCTTCAGATAGGCCATATTCAATGACTTTCATTAGGGTTGTTTTGAAGTTCTTGGATTTTACTTCCATGGTTGAAAAGCCAAATTGGACTCCTCTGGAACTCATTATCCCTGCCTGAGTATAATAGTTCTTTATCATCTCCATCTTGCGTGCTTTTAATGCATTTGCTTCTATCTCCTCAGATGAAAGTTCTTTTATATCTTCTTTCTCACTGTTTTTTTTCTCAAGGTCTTCTTTTTTATCTTCCTCTTTCCACTCTGGGTAATCTAGTGAAAGAAATATGGGTGATCCTAACGCTTTGAAAGTTGGTATTGCATCCCAACCTTGTTTTACTTCTCCATATATCGGCGTGAAATTCAGGTCTTGTTGCAAGGCTTTTACTCTCATAATGTCTTTGATACTTTCTGCCTTAAAAATAACCGGCATTTGTTTATCTACCACTGGATATAAAGCTTCTAATGTTGAGTTGGCATCCGGTCGTTCCATTCCAGCAGGGTCGGTATTGTACCTACTAGAATAGTCTCGTGCCTGACTTGCCTTGCGATAAAGATCGCGATACTTTGCCATAACTCCTATGACTGTATTGGGATAAACACCCTTAGCTGCGTCAAACTGCGAAAACATGGATATATCTTCTTTGTAAAGCATTTCTTCACCTTTTTTACCATTTAATAGTATGATGCTTCCTGTCCCAGGGAGCATACCTTCATGGGCAACTGTGTGAGATGCTGTAAAACCAAGTTGTCTGAAACTTGAAATGGTTTTTTCATTAGCCTGCAACATATCAGCCGCTGAACGCTCCGGCGTTATGCCAGCATAATCATTCGGAGGGTTCCCGGTAAGTTTCTCATCTAAATCTTTCCGTTCCTCTTTTGGCTTTTCCACGCCAATGTTTGATAAACCGCTAATGAACCCTGCATAGACAAACATTGAGTCCGCATTAACTACCCAAGCATCTGCCGGTATTGAAATATTCGTACCTACTGCTTTAATAAGTCCATTTTCAATTAAGACAGCACCATTTTCAATAATCTGACCTGGCGCTTGAACAATAGTCGCATTCTTTATCGCGTATTTGTTGGTTACAGGTTTCAGATCGCCTTCTTGTGCTATTACGTTATTAGAAAAAAATCCAACTATCAGCAACAAGAACATACCTCTAAATAATCTGTGGTGTTTTTGCATAGCTTATTTACTTTAGGTTTTGAAAATAATTAATAAATTAAGGAATTTAATTTGTCATAAAACCATTATTTTATAGAAGGTAGATCCTCTTATTGATATATATCCGATAATTATCTCCATGAAGCTTGATATATTAGGAATTACCGCACATCCTGATGATGTTGAATTATCTTTTGGCGGAACCTTACTGGTTCATAAAGAAAAAGGATATAAAATCGGGATTGCGGATTTGACACAAGGCGAATTAGGAACAAGGGGTACTCCGGAGATTAGAGCGCAAGAAGCAAAAAAAGCAAGTGAAATACTTGGCTTAGATGCGAGAGAAAACCTTAGACTTCCAGATGGTTTCTTTGAGAACACTAAAATTAGCCAGCTTAAGGTAATTGAGCAGCTTAGAAGGTTTCAACCTAAGATAGTGATTACCAATGCTATCTATGATCGTCACCCGGACCATACCAGGGGATCACAGTTAGTGGAAACTTCTTTTTTTCTCTCTGGATTAAAAGAAATTAAAACAAATTGGGGGGGTAAATCACAAGAAGCTTATCGTCCTGAAAAGTTGTATTTCTGTATTCAAAGTATTTCTTGGGAACCAGATTTGTTGGTTGATATCTCTTCTGTCATAGAGAAAAAGAGAGAGGCAATTAGGGCGTTTAAATCACAGTTTTTTGATTCGAATAGTGAAGAGCCAGAAACTTATATTAGTTCCAGGAGGTTTGTTGACATGTTAGAAGCAAGAGCCATAGTTTGGGGACAAAAAATAGGAGTCAATTATGCTGAAGGTTTCAAGGTCAAGCATTCGCTAGGAGTAAAGAATCTATTTGATTTGATTTAGGATCGGTTTTTATAATTTCTATCGAAATACCTCAATTGAATCAATTGAGATACTAATGATCCTGAAAGATGAAGAGTGTGTTGCCTCAACCAGTTTAACGCCTCTTCTAGTTCTACATTTTGGTAGAAATTGTCTCTGCAGAAATGAACGAACTTTAGTACTTTAAAAGCATCAAACCATTGGAAAAATCGTTTTTCAAAGCTTTCCTGAGAAGCTACATTGCTTTTCAATTCTAGTATTTGTTCCTTCCAGTCCATACCTAAAAAAGCCTGTACCGTTTTTGGTATGATCCACTCATCAGATTCAGTAAACCAAGTCATTCGATCAAAGAAAATCTTTAAGTCTTCAAAAGAATTAGGGTGATATACATTATACGTTTCTTCACTATGAAGAATATCATTCACTGCCTTTCCGGTACCGAAAGGTACTCGATCTGAAATACGGTCTGAAGGTCTTACAGTGGTAGAATTGATCTCCACAAATCCTCCAGGTGGAATGATTTTATTTAAGAAGTAAAAGTCTTCACCTGCCTTTCTAGTGTTCATACCTCCAACTTTTTCATATTGTGAACACCTTATTGTAATACACGATCCTAATGTTTGGTAGGCATGTGGAAATCCGGAAAATCTTAGTGCGTCGATGTAATATCTAAGATAGAGTTCATATTGTAAAATGGCATCATGATTTTCTCTATTTAGCTGGTGCTCATGAAAAACGATCCCAGCATGTACGTTGTGATCTTGATATGTTTTCTCTATTTCCTTTAAATAGTTTTCATCGCATCTGCTATCTGCATCATAGCAAATAATGATCCCATCGTGATCTGCTTTTCGGAACATTCGAACAGCTTCATCCATCCCAATTTTGCGAGCTAGACCCACACCAGCTTTTTTCTCTGGAAGCTTAAGATATGAGGTCAAAATATTGAACTTAGCATCGAAAGATCGGATTATTTGCAGGCATTCCTGATTTATCTTGGTTACCTCACGTGAAGCATCTTTTGATTCATTTACAATGATTAAAATAAGTACTTCTTTTTCTGGTTTTAGGCACTGGTTCAAGGCTTCTAAAGCAAGCTCAATTTCAGGTTCTTTGAAAGCTGGTAAGACGATGATAGTTCCCAGATCATGGGGAGGGTTGAAATCCGGGAATAGCTCTTGTTTCCATGCATATCTTTCTAGATAGAGGGATAGCATCAGGGTGCAAGTCTGCTAATCTTCCAAGAACTCTCTTGCCTTTCGTATAGAATGCGATCATGTAGTCGATTTGGTCTTCCTTGCCAAAATTCTATGGTATTGGGAACTATCTGATAGCCTCCCCAATGATCCGGTAAGGGTATTTTACCTTCTTTGAACTTATGCTTCATCTCAGCAAGTTTTGCCTCCAATACTTTGCGTGAAGAGATTACTTCGCTCTGATTGGAAACCCAGGCTCCTAGCTGGCTTCCTCTGGGTCGTGAAAGAAAATATTTTAGTGAGTCTATGGTAGATACTTTGCTTACTTTCCCGGTAATCATGACTTGTCTTTCTAAAGTATACCATGGAAATAGCACAGATACTTTAGCATTATCAGTAATATGTTTAGCCTTCCTGCTTGAATAATTAGTATAAAAAACAAATCCATTAGAACTATAAGTCTTTAAAAGTACGGTTCGTTGAAATGGTTGCCCATTTTCATTGACCGTTGCCAGACTCATAGCTGTAGGTTCGGTGATCTCAACATCCAGCGTTTCCTGAAACCACTTTTCAAACTGCTTCATTGGATCTTTTGATACTGAATTTTCATCTAATGACGCCTGCGTATATTCTTTCCTTATTGAAGCTATGTCTTCTCGCATGTTTCCTAATTCAATTTACCTTTAATGATAATTTGGGACTTTGTAGAAAGTTGATAGTCAAAATTAGATGAAGTTTAGAATAGACCTGACAATGCCGTCAAAAAAGGAGTGGGTTGATGCAGTGATTGGTAACTTTGATTTGTTTCTCCGAGACCATGCAGATTGTGAAAGAAAAGCTTCTGCGATGGCATTGAGCTTAGTTGCTAAATACCCAAACAGAATTGAAATCATCCCTGAGCTTATTGCTACTTCAATAGAAGAATTGGAGCATTTTAGAGATGTATACCTAATTATGGAAAAACGTGGCGTGCAACTGAACCATGAAATACCACAAGATTTATACATTAAACAATTATTAAAAACATGTCGCGATGGGAGAGAAGAACGGTTTATGGACCGACTGTTGCTGGCGTCATTAGTTGAAACCAGAGGGGCAGAGCGTTTTAAGCAGGTATATAAAGCCTTGCGAGACGTAGAGTTAAAACAATTTTATCATCGATTGTGGGCCTCTGAAGCCAGGCATGGGGAAATTTTTGTTAGAATGGCGCTTAAATATTTCGAAGAAGAGATGGTTTATGGTAGATTAGAAGAGATGAAAGAGAGAGAGGGCGTAATCATTGACAATTTAGAAATAAGACCAGCCTTACATTAAATGGATTTTTTATCAGCTGATCAATTAGTGAATCCGGAAAGAGGTGATTTACTTATTTCTGAACCCTATCTTTCAGATCCAAACTTTGATAGAACTGTAATTTATTTATGCGAGCACAACGAAAACGGTACGTTTGGATTTGTTCTCAATAAGTTAGCAAATGTTCAGTTGGCTGATGTAATAGATGAAGTTAGTTACGACTCAGATTTATTTGTAGGAGGACCTGTTCAGCAGGATACGTTACATTACATTCATCGCGATTCTGAGCTTTCAACTTCTTCTAAGTGCGTAAAAAATGGAATTTTTTGGGGTGGAGATTATGATTCATTACTTCAGATGATGAATACAAAGACGATGATTTCAAATGATATCCGTTTCTTTATTGGCTACTCCGGCTGGGCTCCAGATCAGTTAATGGATGAAATGAAAGCCAAGTCATGGATTGTATTAAAAGAGGCTACCCCTGATATGATTTTTGATTGGGACAACCAATACCTGTGGAAAGAGTGTCTAAAAACTATAGGCGGGAAATACCGGCTTATGTCCAACTACCCGAAAGATCCACGGATGAATTAGGGTATTTGGTTAGTTTTGTGTCTTTACATTATTAATTAATTCTGAGAAATGGATAACGCTGGAAAGTTGCAGGATGTTTCTAAAGAGCATACAGAGGAAACACTTGAAGAAGTTCAGAAGATCTCTGAATTACGTGCAAAAAAGGCTATGGAAAAAGAAGAAGTGATAGATAGCGAAGAAACAGCTCAGGTTGATGAAAATGTGAAAGAGAAGGACTTAGAGGAAGTATGCGTGAAAAAAGAATTTATTGAAGCTGCAGAGGAGGAAAAAGTAGCTGAAAGTATTCTTGATCAACCACCTACTCAGATAAACAAAGCCGAAAAACACTTATTCACAAGTAAAATAGTTGATACTGTTAGTGAAAAGAATGAAGAAACTAACTCTCTAAACGATAATTTAGAAGACCTGCATAATGAAGAGGAAGAACAGTTAGACTTCAGTCGTGCTGAAAAAGCAGAACTCCTGAACAAGCTTCGGCAAATGAAGAGTGAGGATGAGATGCGTTTGCTTGATCGTATACTTAAAGACACCAAATCTCGCTTCGATGAGCTTTATGAAACAAAAAAAAACGAAGCTCTTTCACGTTTTCTTTCAGAAGGAAATGAAGCAGATGCATTTGAATTTCACGGAGATGAGGCAGATAAAGAATTTATAGCGCTGTATGGACAATTAAAATCAAAAAGGAATAAACATTACAAAGACCTTCAAAACCTTAAAGATGATAATTTAAAGAAAAAAGGGCGGTTGTTAGAGCAGCTTAGAACCATTGTTGATGGAGAAGAGTCGAATCAGAGCATCAATTCCGTTCGTGAACTGCAAACAGAATGGAAAAAAATAGGGCCAGTTCCAGGGACTCAAAACAAAACTTTGTGGGCAAATTATAATGCTTTATTAAATAGGTATTACGATCACAGAAGTATCTATTTTGAACTAAAAGATCTTGACCGCAAGAAAAACATGGAACTCAAATTAGATCTCTGTGAAAAGGCTGAGGCTCTATCAGAGATAGAGGATTTGAAAATTGCTATTGCTCAGCTTAATGAGCTTCATGAAGAATATAAACACGTCGGCCCGGTTCCGAAAGAAAGCCAAGAGCCTTTATGGCAAAGATTTAAAGCTGCCTCTGATGCGATATACGCTAAGCGAAAAGAATACTTTGAAGAGCTTAAAGTCCAGTTTGAAGCTAACCAGGTAAAGAAAGAAGGGCTTATTAGAGAAGCGGAAAGTTTCCTGGAATTTAATTCAGATCGGATTACAGAATGGAACGCTAAAACAAGGGAAATCTTAGAATTACAAAAAAGATGGGAAATGATTGGAGGCATTCCGAAAGAGAATGCTAAAGTCGTAAACAAAGCTTTTTGGAATTCATTTAAAAAATTCTTTTCTCATAAAAATCAGTTTTTTAGAGAATTAGAAGGAAAGAGAGAGGAAAATCTTCTGAAGAAGCAAGAACTTATTCAAAAAGCAGAAGAATTCAAAGAAAGCACGGAGTGGGATTCCACAGCTCAGAAGTTTAAAAGCTTACAGTCAAAATGGAAGGAAATTGGCCCTGTGCCCGAAAAAATCAGAAAAGAAACCTATGATAGGTTTAAAGCTGCTTGCGACCATTTCTTCAATAGAAGAAGAGAACAAAACAAAGAAAAGTTTAAAGCATATGATGAAAATTTGACGCTTAAATTACAGATCTGCAGTCAAATCGAAGCCTTGACTATCCAAGATACGATTATTTTAGATGATGTATATGATTTAGTAGATAACTATACTTCGGTTGGTTTTGTACCCAAAAATGCTATAAAAAAAATAAGTAGGCGCTTTGAAGAAGTTGTAGGAAAAGTTCTGTCTCTTGAGGTACTTGACGAGCAGGATCGATCAGACTTAAGGAGATATATAGAATTCGGAAGACTTAAGAATATACCCGGAGGAAATCAAAAAATACAACGTAAGGAAAACTCCATAAAGCGTAAGATTTCTACTTTAGAAAATGATATCTCTACCTGGAACACAAACATAGAGTTTTTTGCTACCTCTGTAACAGCAGATAAGTTGAAAGCAGACATGCAGAATAAGATAAAAGCTGCGGAGAAAGAGCTCCATGAACTTAAAACTCAATTGACAACAATCTCTTCTTAAAAGAAATGATTTGTAAAATAGTGCTGGCCAGCTATTTTTACGCTTTATTTAAAAAATTTTATACTTCTGCTCCGATTAGATGTTTTCATTCGGAGTGATAGATATTAATTTGTCACCTTAGACAAAAGAGGTGACAAAAGAAAAAAGCCTCCATAGCTCAGTTGGCCAGAGCAGCGCACTTGTAATGCGCGGGTCGTTGGTTCGAATCCGACTGGGGGCTCTTAGTGATCAAGTAATTATATTTATATAGGTGTTTTTGGTCACTGTTCAACTACTCACATTACTGATTATTAATTAGTTAACAACTGTAATTGTAACCCCGCTACTACCCGGCCATATTTAAGCTGTTCTATGAGATACTCTGGGGATTGAAATAATACCTTGAATCCACCGAAGAAATGGGTGCGTTGTTTTTTCATGGTAGACATGAAATCTCTAATGGTGGCAAAAGCCTTACCTGAATTGATGCTTATAAAGCACCCGGAAATCTTCTGCCGTGTTTTAGAATCCTTTGCAAAACTGGATTTTTGGCTCAAATCGAGGCTTTCAGAATTTCAAAAACGTAGTTTACTGGTCGTAAATGAGGCTTTTGAAATTTTGAGTAACGAAGAGTTGGGCCAAAAGGCGGGTTTTTCAAAGG
>JBCDKO010000134.1:0-12966 GCA_038746525.1 Bacteroidota bacterium | reverse complement strand
GAAATCGAGCTTTTTCAGTGCACCGAAAATGGAAGCATCTGCTCGAAAACCTTGCACGTATTGAAAAAGAAATTTACTAAACAGTATCTTTTGACCACATAAACGTGTTTTTTGAATTGAAAAAACGTTTCTCAGCAGGCCCTAAGTAGCTAAATGGTAACTATAAATAAGTAAATAAAGGCTTATGAAACATAAGTTTGAGCATAGTGATTTCCATTTAGTCAGGAGATCCATATTCTAAACGAAACTCCCCCTCTACGGATCCAGTAAGTGTCAAATCATCGACAAAGTCTGCATCTATGGTTATCTCGTAAGACTGCTCAGAGCCATTAACTGTTACTGTTCCTTCAGTTGCGAATTTGAAACTTTCATCTTGCAGGATATAGACCGTAGCGCTTCTTTCATTCCATAGTAAAAAGCTGACGTCAAAGGTGCCAGGAACAAAAGAATCTCCAGGGTTAACTAACAAAAGACCAACTAGAATTCCCCCAGATGACTGAATAAAGACATCTTCTGTTTGAACGGTTCCATTTGCCAAATAGAAATTGTAACTGTAGGTTGAGTCAGAATCATCAAATCCATTATCCCTTATTAAACCGTCCGACATTTCAACAGAACTTCCATCAAGAATTACTGTCCCATTCAGTCTCAATTCAGTGGAATCATCGTCATTGCATGAGAAAAAAAGTATTGCGATGGTGAGTAGCGATAAATAAAGTAAGTTTTTCATCAAAATAATCCGTCTAAAATTTAATGTTTGGCAAGCTTAATCAGTATTAATTAATAAGAATGTTGAATAAACAAATGATTCGTTAAACGTTGTCAATAATTCGTCAAACATTATAAATATTTATGAAATAGTTATCAGCATGCATCTAAGTGCTAAGCAAGGCATCAATTGTTTCATGTGTATCTTCTATTTTTAGTTACACACCTGAAATTCCTATAATCTTATTCATCTTCGGTTGGTATGCCAAGAATGCTAAATTTATGCTCATTTCATTTGTATTGAGTCTATTTATTTATCTGCACACCTGGAATTCTTGATTAACCGCATCGGCTGACCGTTTTATATGGTGGTTGGTATAAATTCACATTTGAATCTTTAGGCTCATTTTGTTTTAAAAAATATTGATTGAAGTGGGCATTTGGCGAATGCAAGACAAGAACTTAAGGATCCATTTCACCGCTTTTAGAATTGAAATTGAGAAATTCTAAAGTCTTGCTTAAAGCAGAGGATGAGCTTTCTTCGTTTACAGCTTCATAAAGCCATTTATTGAGAGCCTACTTCAAAATATTAAAATGCTCCGTAGCCGAATAGTCAACCATTTTTATCAATAGAATCTTTTGAAAAACCCGCCTTTTGGCACAACTCTTCGTTCCTCAAAATTTCAAAAGCCTCATTTACCACAAGTACTACGTTTTTTGAAATTCTGAAAGCCTTGATTTGGACCAAAAATCCAGTTTTGCAAAGGATTCTAATATGCTTATTCTAAAGTTACCTTTTTGGAAAGAACCGATTTTGAGTCTGGTCCTACCATGATTTCAAATTCTCCCGGTTCATACACTTTTTCGCCTTCTGTATTGTAAAACGAGAGATCCTCTATAGTGAGGTTAAACTCAATGGTTAGTGTTTTGCCTTTATCAATTTTCTTTTTCTGAAATCCTTTTAGTTCTTTAATGGGCCTGGCGAGCGATGCAGCTACATCTCTAATGTAAAGTTGTACTACTTCTGTACCGGCTCTTTCACCGGTGTTGGTAATATCTACATCAATCGAAACACCCTTATTTGTCTTGGCTATATCGAGATTGCTATATTCAAATGTAGTGTAAGTTAACCCATAACCGAAAGGATAGAGGGCGTCATTCGGACCATCTGTGTAATGCGACCAAAACACATTGTTCTCTCTATTGAATTGTCTTCCTGTACTTTTCCTGCAGTAATAAAGCGGCTCTTGGCCTCCATGATAAGGAAACGATACCGGTAGTTTACCCGCAGGACTAAAATCACCAAATAACACGTCCGCAATTGCGTTTCCCGCCTCAGAGCCGGCAAACCAGGTTTGTAGAATGGCTTTTGAGTTCTCCGAAACCTCTGTTAAAGGCACAGGTCGGCCGGTCATAAGAACTACCACAATGTTTTTGTTTACTTCATTGATTTTTTTGATTAGGTCTATTTGATTCCCTTTGAGAGCGATATCCGTTTGACTTCTACCTTCTCCTGATTGGAAACAATCCTCACCTAATACCAAAACCACTAAATCGCTCCTTTTGGAGAGACGAATCGCTTCATCGAAACCTGATTTATCACCTTCAACAATCGTCAGCTCTTGAGTAAAACTTCTATCCCCTTTGGTTAAGGTATAACCTTGGGCATATACTACTTTGGTTTTGGGGACGGCGCTTTCAATTCCTTCCAACACTGAAACCGCTGAGTTAGTAATTGCCTGTGCCCGCCAGCTACCCAATGGAACATCTTTACTATTTGCCAGTTGACCAATTACTGCGATTGAGTGCAGATTCTTTTCTAATGGAAGTATATTTTCTTTATTTTTCAGAAGTACGAAGGTTTTTTTTGCTGCTTCCCGTGATAGGTCCAGGTTTTTTTTAGAAAGTAATTCTGCTTTTTCCTTTTCTTTATCTGAGTACCTGTAAGGATCATCAAATAAGCCCAGCCGGTATTTAATTTTTAGTATCCTTCTCACCGCATCGTCAAGCAGTTGCACATCTACCAGGCCTTCTTCTATTTTTTGTTTAAGTTTTTTCTCATAAACCATACCTTGCATATCCATATCACTTCCTGCTTTTATGGCCAATTCAGCGGCATGTGAGGTATCTATAGCAGATCCATGAAATATCATTTCAGGAATTGACGCCCAGTCGGAAACCACGAAACCATCAAACCCCCAATTTTCTTTTAGTAGCTCTCTTTGCAAAAATGAGCTGCCGGTTGCAGGGATTCCATTTAGGATATTAAAGGCATTCATAAAGGTAGCTGCACCCGCATCATTTGCCGCCTGGAAGGGAGGTAAAACGACATTGTAAAGTGTTTGCATGGAAATGTCTACGGTATTGTATTCTCTCCCTGCCTCTGCATAACCATATGCTGCGAAATGCTTTGCGCAGGCTGCAATGGTTTCTAAAGAAGCGAGATCTTCTCCCTGAAAACCTTCTACCCATCCTTTAGCCATAATAGATGCAAGGTAGGGATCTTCGCCTGGACTTTCCATGATCCTTCCCCAGCGAGCATCTCTACTTATATCAATCATAGGAGCAAAAGTCCAGTGTAAACCAGCCGCAGCGGCCTCTCTCGCAGCAACTTGTGAGCCAATTTTAGCTACCTCAATATCCCAGGAAGCAGCCTGGGCTAATGGGATTGGAAACATGGTTTGATATCCGTGAATGACATCATATCCAAAAATCAAAGGGATGCCCAGCCGACTATTTTCTACAGCAAGTGTCTGGGCTCTTTGTGTTTCTTCTGCTGAGAACACATTGAGCATACCTCCGACTAAACCATTTTTGATGTTTTCCGCTTTATTTTTGTTGTCGCCTTGTGGTGATGGACCCGTCATTTCTGAATTACCGTTGTAAAGATTGGTTTGACCTATTTTCTCTTCGAGGGTCATAATGGAAAGAAGACTGTCTACTTTACGATCCAATGAAGATTTTTGGCTTACAGCGATTTGGCATGAATTAATTCCACTCAAGGTGAGAATAATAGACGCTTTGAGTAGGGAAAAATGGATTTTTTTCATGGGTATAATTTTATTTTCAACAACTACATCGAATTGGATATATAGATTCACTTGGCGGTTGGTATGAATTTCGCCTTCGAATCTTGCTGCTTCATTTCATGGGTATAAGTTTATTTGTAATGGTCACATGGAATTCCTAAAAGCTCATTCATCCTCGGTTGGTATGCGAAGGAATTTAAGTTTATCCTCATTTCATGGATAATATCGTTTATTTTCGATCACACACATGGAATTCGCGATAAACCGCATCAGCGGATCGATTCATCAGGTGGTTGGTATAGATTCACCTTTGAATCTTCATGCTCATTTCATCTGATTAATTGTTTCGTTATGCAAAAGCAATTAATCATTAATACGTAAATTTTCAGTTAATGAATCCACTTATTTAGGAACTTCATGTATTCCTCTTAAAAAATATAGATCATTTAACCCTTTTCTAGTCGAATTTTATAAGTCAAAGTATACCTAACTTTTACCAATAGCTTTAAAAATACGAGAGCTTCTAAGAAAACTTAAATGCTCCTTTCACGTCCCATAGTCCCCAGCTTTGTCCTACATCTCCTTCATGTCTGATTTTCCAGGATTCATCAAACGAGGAGAAGTGGAATACATTTATTGAATTAGACACTTAGTAAATATGAAAATTGGGGTTAGCATGCATATGAGCACATTTGGGTCTAGAAATCTGCTGATTTGTTGTGCTTTCTTTATCAGAATGAGCTATTTTCTTTGTTTGTAGCTTGCTAGAGCTATTTATTAAGTGCCTACTTCAATACATTTATACTATGCTTACGTCTCCAGTTATTGGTATTGATAAAATATTTCATTGTATTGCATAGAGAAGGCTCTGCATCTTTTGTACTGTCCCCACTGCTTGGCCATCCTGTTTCTGTAATGACGACTGGCTTTCCTTTTGCAACTTCCTTAGTAGACTGGTACATATGATTCAAATAAACAGAGGCATTTTCAATGGAACTACCTTCCCAGAAGGGATAACAATTAGCCAATATTATATCACAATTGTCTATAAGATCAGTATGCTCATGGAATTGATAATAAGGTTCCACGCTTCCTACAGGAATTTCAGGGATAGCTTCCCATACTCTACTCTATTGATGTATTCAAGCAATTTTTCTTTGTTTAAATCACCCTAAGCAGTATTTCATTTCCTACAGCAGCATATCCACGTAGCCAGCCTGAGCAAGTTGAATTAAAGAAAGTATTTCTTTTTCGTTTTGATCTTTTATCATCACCGATCCAAGCTCCTGTTAAAGTCTTCAATCCTTTTGATGAGCCATCTGAGGGATGAACTCGTTTCCTTCGATGCATGAAAAAGAACGAATCCATTTGGTATGGGAAGAAATGAGATCCATCGTTTACGAATTTGTAATTCAGACAAGAAATCACCAGCATTTTGGCCTTCCATGTATGGACTGAAGCATAGGCCGTACTATCCGTTTTTAAATGAATTTGTAAATAATTCTTTTATTTCTCCTTCACTTTTGCCTATGAAATTAGTGTATGTATCTAAGGCTCTGTTTAAGTTTAGTTGAAACGAACGTACCTTATCGTTGAAGTAATAGGATGAAGTTTTTTGTTTCTAAGAAGATTTGTGTTCTTCAAGCTTCGCCCTTACTTCGTTTGCGCGTTCTTCGGTAACGTCGTAATTACGCATCACCCAAAGTGCTATCAATGTGCCCACAATCGGCAAGCCTGAAAAGAAAAGTCGCAATCCAGTCACTGCACTTTCAGATTGTACAGCAGCATTACCGTCAAATCCGACAAAACTCAAAATAACACCGCTTAAGCCACCAGCAATAGCAAAACCAAATTTTACCATATACCAGTAGATTGCTCCAAACACTCCCTCCCTGCGCAAGCCAAAGTTTAATTCATCCAAGTCAATCACATCAGCGGTCATGGACATCATGAGCGTAAACAAGCTACCTATCCCAAAAGAATGGAATGGTAGCGCAAGAAGAAACAGCCAGGGCTTGCCTGGAACAAACAAGAACCACAAACTGATGTATCCGATAAGAGAGATTCCCTGAGACACCATGAAGGCTTTTTTCTTTCCCATTATCTTGGACATCCGCGTGACAATTGGAATAACTATAAAGGTTGTTACCAGAGCTCCTGCACTACCAAAAATAGGGGTCCAAATACTTGCCGCTCCCGCATCTCCGCCAAATAAATACCATACAATGATGAAGAAAGAGAATCCTGCAATCGTATTGAAAGCATTGTAAATGAAAAAAGTGGAAATACAAAGCTTACGAAATGGCTTGGAAGAAAAGGCTTCTTTGAAGCCTTTCAGTATTTCCTTAAAGCTATGACCAATATTACTTAATGAAAGAGAAGCGTAGTTTTCATCAAGTGTAGATTTTCCAGGAATGAATAGACCTGGAACCATTGCAAAAATCGCAAAAATAATTCCAACCCAAATAGCCAGTTGCCGGGTAGCTATCTCCGCGGTAGGAAACCAATCCGGATCGTACATTACCACCCAAAACCATGGTGCAATCACCCATGCCCACTGACCAATCCACTGAGCGATCGCCATAATTTCGGTACGCTCATGGAAGTCATTGCTCATTTCATATCCTATAGCCACATAGGGGACACTAAAAATGGTTAATCCAATGTAAAACGCAAATGACCAAAGTAGAAAGTAAGTAAAATTATAATTGATACCGCTATCCCCATAGAGCTGCCACATGATCGAAAAAGTAACACCCATAATGATTGCCCCGGTAATGACGTATTGACTTCTTCTACCCCACCTGGATTTAGTATTGTCTGAAATGAAGCCCATGATAGGGTCCGTAATTGCATCAGAGAGGCGAGGCAGAAAATATACTATGCCCCACATCCAGCCAGGAAATCCCAGATTCTGTACGAGTACTACCATAAAAATGACGAGCGAAGCCGGGAACATCTGATTGGCAAGCATGCCAACTCCAAAAGCTACTTTGTGGCTCAGGGGTACTGTTTTATTTTGGGTTGGATTAGCGTTATTCATAGGGTAAAAGGTTGATTAACTAACTATTAAGATGGTCTGAATAGCCTGAGGGTTAATAGAGATATCTTTTTGCTGTTTATTCAGTTGAAGTGAAAAACTTTTTGAGGTTTCATTAGGGTTGAAGACGATTACTGCAATTGATCCATCGGGGTTTTGGGCTGCAGTTACCCATAAAGAAGTATCAGAATTATGCAAGCCAATGATTTGTGCTCCGGGACGTATGAATTTGCTGAAGTGTGAAAGCGTATAGTAAATAGGAGTGAAATAAACCTCATCTTGATCAGGGTCTACAATTATCGGAGCGACGCACCAGTTTTTGAACCAATTCGGGCCTCCCTGTCTATCAAGAACCATATTCCAATCAATCCAGCCATCTACCCAATTGTTTAAACACCCAATGATATCACTTGCATAGCGATGGACAGGTACATATTTTGGATGCCAGGACTTTTGTTCTTCAGAGGCCCAATCCCAGCCCCAGTCGGTAGCTTCTTTGCTCCAGTACCACGCATCATCCTTCCACTTTGGAACTTCGGCATCTACACACGCTTCGGTTTGGATAAGGTACTTATCTGATGCTTTTTCATGGGCATACTGAAGCGCTTCAGGGAAAACCTTGAAAGTACTCTCATACCAATGAATCGCAGTTCCTGCATAATATTTTGAAGATGCTTCGGAAGCATACATTACATCTACCCATTCTTTTAAGTCAGCTCTGTTTTGATCATAGCCAAGTATTTTGACATTGGCTTTTCCGTCCTCTTCCAGCCTAGGACCTAGGTGGTTTTGCACAAAATCTGTCATTTCCTCAGGAGTATAGTGCATACTTTCCCAGTTATTGCCATTTCCATGCGGCTCGTTCTCCACTGTAATTCCCCAAATATCAATTCCTTCTGCTTTGTAGGCGTCTAAATACTTGGAAAAGAAGAGAGCCCACGTATCATAGTATTCAGGTAAAAGTTTTCCACCCACCCAGTTGTTGTTGTCTTTCATCCAGGGAGGTGCAGTCCAGGGAGAAGAAATGATTTTGAAACCATCCGTTGAGGTTTCCATGGCGTCCTTAATCATGGGGATAATATCATCCTTATCGTCTTCAATAGAAAAACTATCCAGGTTCATATCGTCAGGAATAGGAGCATATGAATAGTGATCTAATGAGAAATCGCAAGAATTGATATGCGTTCTGGTTAATGAATATTTTGCTCCATCGTCTCCAAAGTAAGCATCAATGATCTTTTTTCTATTCTCATCACCAAGTTGATTGAGGAGATAGGCAGTAGATTCTGTAAAAGATCCACCAAAACCTATAATTTTTTGAAAGGTTTGATTAGGATCTAGATGAATTGTTGACTTTTTAGTTTCAACCTTAAAATCCTGGATCTCCGTGTGTTTATTCCCACTCGCGGATGTTTCAAAAACAGTAACCTGCAAATCATTTTTCATGGTGCATCCGGCGACTATTACTAATGGTAGAAGGGGGTTAATTGAGGGTTTCATATTTATTGGTCTATTTTCAATCACACATATGGAATTCTCTGTAAACCGTATCGAAGGGCCGTTCCATCCGGCATTGGGTATAAATTCACCTATGATTCCTTATACTCATTTTATGTATCCGTAGTTTTTTAATAGCATATAAGAAATTCGTGAATAAACCGCATCGGCAGACCAAATCATCCGGCGGTTAGTATTGATTTGCTTCTGAATCCTTTTGCTCCTTTCATGGATTAAAAATTTTCGTTGTAAAAAGAATGTTATTTACGCGTTATTTGAGAATTTCTTCCGGTATCTCGGCCTCAATCAATGCCACTTCACCATTTCTCCGAAATAGTTTGCGGCTGATTTCCTGATCAAGAACAAGCGATTCAAGTGTTTTGGATTCACTATTACGGAATTGCACAGTCAATTTTTGCTTGCTAGATAAATAATAAATGATTGGAACCTGGCAATAAGTAAAACCCAGGGTGTTTGTTTTTAGCTGCAACGATTTTTTGTTTTGGTCGATGGACATGTAATGGAATTCCTTAGGTTCCGTTAGAAATTCGTCTTTTCTGAGTAAGAATGGATTGAAATGAATTTGTCCTTTTTTGACAAAAACACCTAACTCTCTCATTCTGCTAAGTATATCCTCTTTCACTTGTCCGGTCATCCCAGGCTGCTGTGCGCCTTTTGTAAAAGGAGTGTGTGAATAGGGATCGGTTGGGAATGCTCCATACTGCTCCGGGGATTTGTGCATACCAATGCCTTCCTTGATTTCGTGGAAATGCTGCCTCAGCTTTTTCATCTCCATAGGTTCTCCTTTTTCAAAAGCGCTCGCACAACATTCCTCTACTGCCAATAGCAGCTTTGAAACCATATGCCAGTAGATAGAGCCTAAGCCTTCATATCCAAAGAATGTTCCCGATCGTCCGGTGAACGCTTTATGGTTAAAAACGTCTTCAAAGATGGAAAGTACCAGCTTCTTTTCTTTGGAGACAAGTTCTCCGTATTTGTGCTCATTTAGCTTCTCTAATGCAGTTCGCAGGTCATTCGCATTTCTAAAATTCCCATTGAAGTGGTAAGCGCCCTCTATATCTTTTTCAATGATCGTTTTGTTTTCTTCATCTTCTAGTTTTTTTAGTAATTCGGAAGACCTGATCCTCTCCTTTGGGATGATATTCTTCTCACAAAACCTTGGCAATTCCTTGTTTGGATACAGCAAATAGCTACCCTGATCTTCTCTGAATAGCGCACTTCCTTTCATTGCATCCAAGATTTTTTCAGCTTCATTTCCGGTAAGACAACCTGAACTTAAAACAGCGACCTGGCCTTCCAGCATTTCGTCTAAATGAGAGATGGATATCTCGTTCTCATTCTTCAGTGTCATAATATTGTATGCATGATACATAGTATCGCTTCTTCGGTTGGCTTTTATCGAATGGTCCAGGTAGGACACTACCACATCGCAGAAAGAGATGATGTTTTGTCCTTTAATGGATTTTTTTTCTCCGGAGAACCCATTTTTGTAGATTCGTGTCCGATATGCACTTCCAGCCATTCCCAAGCCATCCAGGATGTTCTTTCTTTGATCGTCAGAGATCTTATTGGCAAGGAGACTGGTGTGATGGTGCAGCGTAGTTTCTATACCGTCATAAAAGACGGCAAGTTCTTCAGAAACGCGAAGATCTTCTGGATCAGAAGTTTCCATTAATCCCTTGAAGAAGGAAACAAATCTCCTTAGATAGTAGAGTGTGACCATGGAAACCCCATTGCCCACCAGTGCATTGTTTGCATCGTTCCATTCTGGTCGTTGCGTATTTAACCAGATTCCTCCTTCAGGAATGAAGTTGGATAACTTAGCAAGCATGGTAGCCAATATTTTCTCAACAAAATTGGCCCTGACAATTTGCTGATTTGAATTTCTTAGCAACACCCCATCTGACCCTATTTCATCCCTCTTCTTCCTTACCTGCTCATCTAAACGGTAATCAAAGGCGATGGTGTCTTTTGGCTCATTGAGTAAATATTTGTATTCTTTGATCTTGTACGGGACATTGGCATAGACAAAAAGGGCTTGATTGAAATAGGAGGCAAGCTTACCTGGAAAATGGTGTTCAGCGAATTCAAGAAACTTTAAGAGGTAAATGATTTGGTGATCTCCCCAGTAGCCAATGTATGACCATGGATTATTCTCCTCTATCGCTTCCCAATCAAATCCGCTTTTTGTTATACGGTAAGGATTGTATCCATCAAACGTGCTGGAATTGAGAAATTTGAAAATCATTCCATCAATAAACTCCGGGTAGGAATGTGCTAAGGCTTCCCAATTTTGGAAGATATCCCGCCAATTGCCTTCATAATCCAATATTTTGGAATTATCCAGCTCATTTCTTGTATTGATGGAAAAGCGATTCCACGGTCTGCTTGGATCTCCATGTCGTCGGCTAAACTTTAGAGGCAAGTACTCAACAGACAGGCGAGTAAAGTCTTTGTCATTGGCCTTTGCGGTCACTTTCATCAACTCCTGGTAGGTGAATGAATCAGCCAATTTGTTTAGTTGAGGTTGGATTTGATGAAAGAGCGAAGCATTCGCTTTCTTTAGGTAACTCTTAAAATCCCATTTTTCAATTTGGTAATTGAAGTCAAATATTCCACCACGCATAATATTAAAGAGCGTGTTGAAATAATGTCGGGTATTTTGTTTGTCATCCGCCGTAACCTGTAGCCCATCGGAAGACGCAACAAGATTTACCAACTTTTCACTACCTAGCAAAACATCTTTCTCCAATTTTTCCTGAAGGGCATTATCTTCTTGGATTTCTTTTGAAATACGAGCGATGGAGCTTGCTTTCTGATTTACGTCAGCAACGATTGTCCAGCTTTTTTGCTTAGCCGCTCCCAATGATAGTTCCTCGTATACAAAATAGGCTCCCTTTTCCGCTTTAATGTCTGTTTCCTGTTCCACTTCTTTGCCTTTTCTAAAATCATCGACCTGTAATGAAGAGAGCAGGTATTTGGGTTTTGATAAGCCTAAAGACCAGGCAATGTTTGCCTTCAGCGCTTCGCTGGGTTCTGCTTTGTCTACAATGATAGCACTTAGTGCATAGATGCCAAGCCCTATGTTTGCTTCAAGTTCGTTGCGTTTGTACGCGTCTACCAGATTACTACTCGCGTTTTGAACGGTAGCGGAAACCCCATAGGGCATGATATTTTGAATCCCGTCCAGCAATCTTATCGTTACTTTTTCCTCCGAATCATTAATAATCAAGCTCTCCTTAATAAAACCATATTGATCGCTTAATTTCCACTGATATCGAAAAGTGAGTTTCAGGTCGTGATTGATTTCTTCGAAGAGTATCTTGTTGCCTAAGGTGTTTTTGTACAGATTTCTGGAACAATGGTATTTTCCTTCTTGCCGGATAGAGAAAGGCTCCCATAACAAAGCTTTGTCATTCGGTCCAACACGAAATAGGGACTTGCTGCCTGTTAATTCAGAAGATTCAGTAATCTTATCGTCTGTGTAGTAGGGAAAGAGCGCATTTTCCGCATCTTTTCTGCCTGCGGTAAGCCCTCCGGTGCTTGAGATAAACATCCAGTGATTTGAATCGCTGACGATACACATAAAAAAAGGCCTTATTTGATCATAATTGGTGATTTTACTGTACGATTCTCCGTTTAAATTAACTGATTGAAGTTCGATTTTTTCTGGTTTTATACGCTGCATTATGACCTCATTCCTTTTCTGTCATTTAACTCATATTATCCACCACAACTAGTGGCGGGTTGATTCAAGTAATTGATTTACAATAGTTTAATATTCATACTGAATGATTTTTGATTCCTCAAATTTGGGGAACGATTTTGGCACCTCATTCGAAATCAATTATCTCTTATTCAACGTGTTACATTATCTCAATGAATAACACCTGAATTTTCGGTTTAAGATATAATTATCTATCAAAATCTTTTGAAAAACTCACCTTTCAGCTCAAGCGGCCCGACCTGCGTGGCTCGACCTGCGCGGCCCGACACTTCAGTTACTCAATAGTTGAAATCTTTATTTCACGAGTGGCAAATTACGGTTTTAACTTGAATATTGAGTAAACAAAAAGCAACTCGTTTGGATAGGGTAGGGGCTTGTCTGTCTTTACGTTAACGGGCTTCTCTGATAATGTCGTAGCTATTTTGGATAACAAAAGTGAACTTTGTAGTGGAATTGGATTAGTTTTAATAGTATGGAAAAAGTATTGAACGAAATAGGGAAATTGAGAATGGATATGCATGTGGGTTTTATCGAGCTAGAAAATCAAATGTCTTCCACCAGAGATCAAATGAATGAGAGCTTTAGAAAGGTAAGTGAAAGTATGAGTAAAGTAATTGATACCACAAAGAAGGTAGCTGGGAATGTGGAAAGAGGTTTTTTAGCGGTTGAAGAAGCGATGCAGGAAGATGCTGATCGAATTGATAAGGAAATTCAATCCATTAAGAATCGGCTTGACAGGGCCAATATTTGATCTTTCATTTTTTTACGCCACTTGGTTTGGGTTTATAAAGAGATAGAAAGGTAATAATATAATAGAATTCTTTGAAAAACCCGCCTTTTGGCCCAACTCTTCGTTACTCAAAATTTCAAAAGCCTCATTTACGACCAGTAAACTACGTTTTTGAAATTCTGAAAGCCTCGATTTGAGCCAAAAATCCAGTTTT
>JBCDKO010000133.1:0-13016 GCA_038746525.1 Bacteroidota bacterium | reverse complement strand
TGGAAGAGGGTAAGGCTTTGGTATTTTTTCTCCATAATTTTGATCGTTAAATATTACTTTAAGTTACTGAAAAACAATAGTTTAACCAAGCAATACCGCCATCAAAAATAAAATATTTACTAAGTGCCTACTTCAAAAGATTAATAAAGACCCTGCTTCGGCAGGGTTTTTTATTGCGCTAGCTTCTGCACATGCCTCAACAGTCGCTCGGCTGTGCCGAGTGACGAATATAAAATATGATCTGAATGAGAACCATTGAACAAAAAAAGAAAAATAATGGTCACTCGCTACAAGCGAGCGACTGGGTGGGGATTTTAAGATGAATTTATTTACACTATTGTTGATGATCACCATCATTGAATCCTGTATAGGGAAATCATCAATTACAGGAATCGATCAAATGGATTATGATAAAGCCCTTGAGCGAGTTATTATGTCAATTAATGCTGAAAAGAATGTTGACAAAAGGGACATATTAAGAGTTATGCCAACGAACAATCAAGAGGCGAGCATCTTTTATAAACTTGACTATGATAAATCAACATCAAAAGCGTTCCAAAAATTGAATAATATGATTGTAGAGAATGTGAAATTGAGTGATGAAGAATTTATGGTAAGATACCTTAGAATGTCTCCCTATGTAGATGGTTATTTTGCTGAAGCTTATTTCGATAATATTATTTTTTTAACCGCCAATAATCAGGAGTTGTTTTGTTCATCATATAAGCGTCTAAATGATGATGAGCAAAGGCGATTAAAAACTTACTCTGATCCATGTCAGTAACTAAATAGACCCATCTTCAGATGGGTTTTTATTTGTAACTCATCCCTGCTATGAGCTACACATCCTGCCTGAAGCCCAAAGTTCCTTTAAACACTGAAAGAGTTTCTCTTCAAGACCAGAGAAGGCATGAGTCGCTCACCAACCTTGAGTTTGTAAAAATGATATTTTTTTGCTTTAATGTAGCATTGGGAAAATTAGTTATATGAAAAGTTGGCTAAGTGATTTTGTAAGTCTATTTATTATTGGTAAATCTGAAGAAGGAGAAACTCACAATTGGTCAGATATGATTATCTACTTGATATTACTGACTTTTATTATTGTAATGGCAGGAATTGGAATCACAGCAAATTAGTGTAGTTGAAAATTAGTTCAGTGAGTTTAATACCGGTCATAAGATAAGCGAGAATAGCACAGATTTTTACAATCACATCCCAAGCTTTTTTCTTAGCCTAATTACTCTTTGATTATCTCAAACTCTTTTGGGAACTCTGCTTTGATCCTGAAAACTTTTAGGCCAATCTTGGAGGACTTTTTTAGTTCCTCCTGGTTCTCTGAAAGCGGTGATTCGTTGGTCTTTACTTCGATCCAGTTAAAATACTTGGCAGGAACATCTTTTACTTGTTTAATTTTCTCGTCCACTTCATCAAAGAAGCTCCCCATTGGTACACTCAGATAATCAGGGGTAAATGTTGGGCTATTAAGGTTATAGTTGGAGGGTTTGCAAACTCTCCTGATTTCATCTTCTATCTCATCAGGAATGCGGACTTTTATTACTTTGTTTTCAAACTTGAATGGCAGAAAGTTCTTAGGTGAGAAGTAATCCAGAATATCACGAGTACGGATGTAGAGAAATGGATTTTTATAAAAGCTCTTGTGCCGACAGTAATGTTCAAATACTACTTCTCCAATATCTCCTTGTAATCGATTGGTGAGTTCAAAAACTGGCATGATCCAATGAGTTTACAAGTTTCAATATAATGGGAATTGATGAACATTGCATTATATGGCGACAATTAGCTATTATCAAAGCTCACTTTTTAAAACCTAAATATTTAAAACTATGGCAACAGAAAACTTGGTGTCTATCACCATTAATTCAGAAGACAAGACCAAGATTGATGCGGTAGTGTCAGAGCCTTAAATAATGTGATCAAACCACTGCTGACTTCTCTCGCACCAGAACAAAGAAGAGAGATACTGAAAATGGGAGATGGAACGGCTCTCCGCAAGTTTGAGCTGTAAGATCGAACTTGTTTGAATATGGACACGGGCTACAAAATTGCACTAATATAAGGACACTAATAAGTACAGTAAGAGATAAAATACAATCGGGCATACAAGGATCGATAGCTAACTACGTTATCGATTAAACAATTTTAATAAAAAACGTAATTAGCGATGAGCATTAAATTCAATGTAATAGAAAGAGGACAGCCGGGAGTAACCGGAGGTGGGACTAAAAAGTTTTATGCATCTGCAAAAATGACCGATGAGTTGGATATAGATCAACTCACCACTACTATTGAGAAGATCAGTACAGTAAGTGGCGCAGATATTCGTGCCGTACTTTATGCGATGGTAGATGTGGCGGCAGATGAGCTAGCCAACAGCAGCATAGTAAGGCTTGGAGATTTAGGTAGCTTACGGGTTTCTTTAAGCAGCAATGGTTATGAAACCGAGGAGGAAGTGAAGGCTGGCGCTATTAAAAGCAATAAAGTCCTCAACAGTCGCTCGGCTGTGCCGAGTGACGAGTATAAAATATGATCTGGATGAGAATGACCATTAAACAAAAAAAAGAAAAATAATGGTCACTTGCTACAAGCGAGCGACTGGTTTGGGTAATACTTGAATGGATTCCAAATTACACATATCAATTTAAACTTCTTATAAATTGGAACTTTCAACCATTCTGAAGTTTTGTCAGAAACAATTTTATAGACCAATCGATAATCGTTGACGTAAGGTTTTGGTGCGAAAAATGAATAGTTTGGAAGTAAGTTAAATTGATTGAAGATTTTCATCCATTTCTGGAGTGACTTTATTTGATAAAAAATACTTGCAATATTTTTATTGCAAGTATTCCAATCACAACGTAATTCATAGACTAGTTTTTAACTATGCTATTATGTAAATTGATAAGATCTTTTAAATTTAAATGATCTTTAATGCCATTTAAATTCAGCTTTTCAACCAAATGCGCAATATTTTGCGTTTTTGACATGATCGCTCCTGCTGTGGCTGCTGTTGTGGCTGCTGCCATTAAAACATCAGTTGCTACTCCAGAATCTGTGGCTGCTGCCACAACGTCTGTGGCTGCTGTCGCATCTGTTGCAGCTTTTGCTACAACAGCTGCTGAGCCTGCTTCAACTGCACTTGAAGCACTATCAACAGCTTTCGTTATAGAATCCAAAGCTCCACCTTCTGGTTGAGTATTAGATCCATTCATTTCAGCAATTAAGGTATCAACAGATCCTAATTCATGTTTGTCTAATGTTAAATTTTTCATAAGTGTTAAATTTAGTAAAAGAATGAATACCCTACAACGCCCAGATATAGCACTGTAGCTTGATTAATTGCAATAAAATTAACATCAGTTCGGCGAATTGACTAAAGAAAACACCATTTCTCTTTTATTTTTCATGGAGATGGAAGGTTTTTTGTCAAGGAACTGACAAGCAGCCAAGCAAGCCATTCCATGGTTGAAAGCGTTATCAATAGAGCGGTGCCTAGTATACCCGAGATCAAAGATGTATTTGAGGAAATCCATGACGGTTTCAATAATCGCACTTTTTTCAGTAGGAACTTATCTTTTATAGGCATGAGTTTATTTTTCATGTTCTTTCGAATCTTATTCATTAGCCAACGTCCTTTTTCAATGAGGATCTCCACCAGCTTAGCCGATAGGTAACCTGCATCTCCAACGCGTTTTCCTTCGGTTTTTTGAATGAATGCTGTAACTTCTCAATAGCTGGAGGTTAATTTACGGGAGAGCAACTCAGGCAGATAGTCAATTTTATTACTTCCTGTCAGTCGGTCATAGAGAAAATCCTAAAAAGAGACATCCAACTTTCTACACGTTTTTTTCAGGGAAGCAAAGGTGTCCCTGGCTTTTCTTCCATTGGGGCTTCTAGTAGAACCACTGATTTTTTTTTCACATATTCTCTGATATCCCTTTCACTCTGGTTATTGTGTAGCGAAGTGGCTGGATAGTTAAAGGCAGATAAGCAGTCTTCTTTGTATTCTTAAGCAACAAGGGGCATAAAAAAGAAGGTCTTGCAGAGATGTGAGAGCTTTTTAGTTACATGATAGCTTGTAGTTTGGTTTGTTTGATGAACGCATCGAGTAATGCAAAGACATGCTCTTTATCTTGTGGTGAAAGCTTCTAAATCTCTTTTAATCGTTTGAGAGTTCCCTCATCAATTTGCTCATATACTCACCATCTTTAAATTTAATCCAGGGTAACTCCGCTAGTTCGAACTTGCAGTTCGGACTGATTGAAATATGAATACAAGCTACAAAGTCGAGTAGGTAAGGGGAATCTCACCCTGGCCGGGCGCCCCCTAATGCTCTTTAGTTAAGAAAAAAGTGGCCTCATTTTGAGACCACTCGACTTCTAATTAATTTGGAAACATAATAAAAACGATATGAAAAATACAAAGCATCGATCAAAGATGAAATCTGGGGTTTCATCTAAAAAAATCTTTGAATTTTTAAATAATCCCCTAACCATAGCGCATTATAGAAAGGGGAAGAACGATTTCACCAGAACCCGCTCTTTAACCTTACCCAAGGTTGTCATCAGCATTTTCCATTTGTTTAAAGAGTCGGTTGAGTTTAACTTGATCGGCGGTCCTTTGCAGCGCATCCTTTCTACCCCAGTTACAGGTGGGGCTTTCAGCTTGGCCAGGGATAAAATCAAGTCTGAATTCTTCTCTGATCTATGCACTAAGTTATTGGATGGCTATCTGAAGATGACTTGTAAAAAGCGTTGGAAGGAGTATCTGGTCATTGTCCTGGATGGTTCTATGGGCATTCTGCCTTCGAGCAAAGGGATCGAAGACTATTTCGGAGTTTACTCGGTCAACAAGTTTGGGCGCAAACGCTACATGTGTCGTCTGTTTATGGCTTATGATGTGCGCAACGATTATGTATTGGCCAATGGCCTGGCCAAGTCGGTTCGTGGGGAAGTTTCCATAATGATGGATTGCATCAGAGGGATCAGTGGGAAACTACGAAAATATGTCTAGGTGATGGATCGCAACCTCGATCGTTTGAGTACGATCAAATCTGTACTTCAATCCGATCCTTATGCGCGGCTGTGTGTACGCCTTTCCAGTGTCTCAGACCTCTATACCCTCTACGGTCTGAGGTGGGGAGTGGAAGAAGGATTCAAAAACCTCAAGCCTAAAATGAAGCTGGAATATTATGGTTGTAAGAAGGTGGAGGGGGGCTATCAGGAGTTTTACGCCCATATCTTTAGGATGAACCTGGTGGCTTTGCACGGGAGGATTGCACAAAGAGAAATAGAGGAGAAAACCAATCAAACCAAATACGACTACACGTACCATTGGAAGAATAGTTATCGACTGGTTCGTGGGACGTTGGTGGAGTTATTCACCTGCGCTGGGCATAAGGTTACCGCCATTATCGAAGGATTGATCCGTCGTTTTGCAAGATCAATTACCCCCATTAAACCAGGTCGGGTTTTCCCCAGGGACCTACGCCGCACCAAGATAAGGACCCAGATTACACCCTACAATAAGTAAGAGAAGAAGGCCAAAGCACAGCTAAGAATAATACAAAAACATATCGCCCAAATAAACTACCTCATCACAAGGTAAACAGCACAAATACGTCCTAAAAGTTCTACATTGGCTCGATTTTCTGTCGGAAATAGCAAGGCTAAAGAAATGTATACCCCCGTTTTATCCTGATCACAAACCCTTAACTAAAGAGCATTGGGCCGCACCCGACCCGACGATAGAAGGGTAACGCCCAACAAAAGAGATTCTCATTTAAACTCATCTCTAGCTATTTTGACTGACCATTTTTAATAGTCCGCTCAAACACCTACCTTTGTTTTATCCAAGAAGTTTTGGATCCAATAATTTAGTAAGTGCGCTCCCTCAGAGTGAGTAGTATCCGTTCAGTTAGTATTTCCTCAAAGAATTCTCTCTAACGTTTCCGGCAGTCAGTTTCTTATAACTGGCTAATTCCGCATCATTTTCTTCCTTATTGAGGTAAACAATACGTAATTACATTTTTATTAAAAGATTATCTTTCCCAAGGTCAGTAGACTCTGATTTTTCCGCTACACTTAAGTTTCGTGTTTCGGAATATTTCAAAAGCAATCATAAATACACACCATGGTCGAATCGCTTTCAGTATGATCCGACGGTTATCAAACATCTTAAAATACTCCGCGATTTGGGGCGTATGGAATTGCAACTAATTCCAGCTAACAATTAAAATATCACAATGAATTATCATAACAAACGCCGGATAAGACCGTCCGCAAAGCGACCAGTGTCTCAGTTAAATCCTGAGATGCTCGTCAAAAAATCTACAGCAACTACCGTAAAGCCTTATTTATCAACCAGAAATTTCAGTGAACTAAAACTACATAAAGTACTAACTCAAAATATTGCCTATAAAGACTATCAATCACCTTCTGAAATTCAAGATAAGTGTATCGATCACTTGGTTGCAGGGGAAAATATGGTAGGTATTGCCGCTACAGGCACCGGTAAAACAGGTGCATTTCTGATTCCGATCATTCATCAGATGCTCACTTCAGATAAGGTCTCTGGGTTGGTCGTAGTACCCACCAGAGAATTAGCCCAACAGGTACATACTGAGTTTAAGTCTTTAACCAATGGTACAGGACTTAATGCCGCATGCTTTATAGGGGGCACTAGCATTGGTAAGGACATGGGTTCGGCACGAAAACGAATGGACTTGATTGTAGGCACTCCGGGAAGGATCAATGACTTGATTGAGAGAAGAGCATTAAAAATTGATAACATTCCCATTTTGGTATTGGATGAATTTGATCGTATGTTGGATATGGGGTTCATTCGGGCTATTCAAAAGCTTGTTTCCGCTATGAAAAGCAGAAAGCAAACCATGCTTTTTTCTGCTACGTTAGATCTTTCACAGGAAAAACTGATCAAACAAATCACTCCTTCAGCTATCCGAGTAAATGTATCCAGCGGCACACAATCAAGTGATAACGTAGATCAAAACATCATCCGAGTAAAGCACAACGAAAATAAGTTTGACGTTTTGTATAACCTGGTAAGTAAGGCTTCTTTTAAAAAGGTTTTGTTGTTTGCGGAAACGAAAAGAGGAGTGGATAAACTCAGCAAACAACTTAAAAATTCAGGGATACCTTCGGACGTAATCCATGGAAATAAATCTCAGAATTACCGATCACGTGCCATCGAGCATTTTAAATCAGGAAAAACAAAGATACTGGTTGCAACAGATGTTGCCGCCAGAGGTATTGATATCAAGGGAGTGACGCATGTCATCAACTATCAGATGCCTCAAACCATGAGTAGTTATATTCACCGAATCGGAAGAACTGGAAGAGCAGAAGCCACAGGAGTCGCTTATACATTCGTCAATTAATTATTAAAAACAAATTAGTACATATCATAATGCAAGAAGGAACAGTCAAGTTTTTCAATTCCGAGAAAAAATTCGGATTTATCGCACCCGTTAACTCAAAGAAAGATGTCTTTGTACATTACAGTGGCTTGATCTATGAGATCAGGGAAAATGACAAAGTAGCGTTTGAAGTGGAAGAAGGTAAAAAAGGACCTCATGCGGTCAATATTGAGCGCATAGACTAATTAAGAGAATCCTTTGCAAAACTGGATTTTTGGTCCAAATCAAGGCTTTCAGAATTTCAAAAACGTAGTTTACTGAGCGTAAATGAGGCTTTTGAAATTTTGAGTAACGAAGAGTTGGGCCAAAAGGCGGGTTTTTCAAAGGATTCTAAGAATCAATCGAATAAAAATAACAATTAATACAATGCAAGAAGGAACAGTAAAATTTTTCAATCACGACAAAGGATTTGGATTCATCACTCCTGACTCAGGTAAAGACATATTCGTACATGTCAATGGACTGATCGATGAGATCAAAGAAAACGACAAAGTGCAATTTGAAACGGAGGAAGGAAGAAAAGGTATTAACGCCGTGAATGTAAAAGTGGTTAGTTGATTCGAAATCAAAACAGTCATTTAAACCATCCATTCGGATGGTTTTTTTTGGCCTTACCAAAAAGGAGGTTAGCAGTTGATCTTGGTTTATTAATCGCATTAATAGAACTACCTTTATAAGAATCTTTTGCAACTTTAGATACGCTTCGTTTTTTAGCTAAGACTTTACCCTCTCAATAGTAGTTCGGACTCTAAGCAAATCAAGCCATCTTCAGGTCCGAAAAACTAAATAAATGAAGCAATTAAAAATTCTCGTTCAAATCACCAGAAGAACCCAATCACTTGAGAAATACTTCCATGGGATTGATAAAGTACAGCTGATAACCGCAGAGAAAGAAGTGATCCTGACAAGAAAGATAAGAGAGGGTGATCAGGTCGCGATGAAGAAATTAACGACAGCTAACTTGAGATTTGTCGTATCAGTTGCGAAACAATATGACAGAGGAGCGCATAATTTGACATTGGGAGACCTGATCAGTGAGGGAAATATAGGCCTCATAAAAACGGCAAGTAAATTTGATGAGACCAGAGGTTTTAAATTCATTTCCTACGCTGTTTGGTGGATCAGGCAGGCCATTATCTCAGCGATTTCAGAAAATACTCGTACGATAAGACAGCCAATGAATCGGGTGAATACTTAGGGCTTGCTGAGAAAGTCACAGGTGTATCAGATACTAGGCAGCAAGGTGAAGATGTATGCTTCTACTTCGATCCGCAGCGAACGACGTAGCTGATGTACCTGTGACTAGTTGAAAAATCTGGAAATCGAGATTTTTCAGTGCACGGAAAATGGAAGCATCTGCTCGAAAACCTTGCACCTATTGAAAAAGAAATTGACTAAACAGTATCTTTTGACCACATAAACGTGTTTTTTGAATTGAAAAAACGTTTCTCAGCAGGCCCTACTTATAACCATGTACTTAGGTCATACTCCAAGCTGGAACAAAAAGTATGAACGTGAACCTACGAATGAAGAGATAGCTGATGCGATGAATGTTTCGGAGGATTACGTTGTGCAAATCAAACAGGTTGATAGTCGAACTGCATCATTGGATGCTCCGATGCAACTTGAGGATGCAAGTAATTTACTCGATGTACTAAAAGATTCGGAGGCACTCAACCTTGATGGCGATTCAATTTATGATTCGCTGAAGGAAGATGTCAATAATGTACTCAAAACGTTGACGAATAGAGAGTCAGAAATTCTAGTTTTATTCTATGGACTTAATGACGAGCCTAATCTAACGCTGAATGATATCGGAGAGAGAATGAAAATAACGCGTAAACGTGTGAGACAAATAGAAGGAATGTGCTGTCCTTAAACTACAGAAAAATTTAAGACATAGTAGCCATTTGAAATCGTATTTGGGCTAAAGGAACTAACAACCCCTTTACTTTTATTCCTTTACGTATTTTTCCAAAAATTCTTGTTTTGAGTCTTTAAATGAAGATACCATTCCAAGCTTTTTAAGTACATAGATGTACACCCACGCAAGATCCAATTGATAGGGTAGAAATCCTGCCCGAGCACTGTTGGGATAGAGATGATGATTATTGTGCCACTCTCCGGAAAACCAGCCTGGCCTTGTCTGATTAATTGATAGGTTACTTCTGTCAAAATCTATACCTTCTTTATGCGCCACTTCTCCTTTGCCATGACCTGTATAATTAAAAGCCCTTACAAGAATAAACCAAAACATTGCTGCGCTGAATGCTGTAGTAGCGATTGCATGTCCACCTATCAAATAGAAAATGCTGTACCATACCGCCCAATTGATCAACCAAAGAGAGATAGTATATAGAGGCGTAGCTACAGAGCCCCATTTCAGATATTGCTTATAAGAACTTATTTGTACCCCTGTATGAGTCATGAAATTGGAGGCTTTTCTATAGTCTGATTCGCTCAGATCCTGCGCTATACTTTGGTGATTTACATCGGACATCATGCAATACAAAAGACCTCCTTTAGGGTTATAGGGATCACCAGGCTGATCAGATTTTGCGTGATGTACATGGTGAGAAATGACGTAGATTTCTTCTGGAAATGTCTTGATGACCAAATTTTGGGTGATAATCCTCCAAATGGGGTGTGAGAATTTATAAGCCTTGTGAGTACAGAACCTGTGAAACCAAATCGTACCATGTGTGCTCATTATTAGCATAGCATAAACGATGAAAAAGATCAGTGTAGAGATGCTCAAATAATATGCTAGGTAGACGGTAAAAATGACAAACATACAGAGTACCATCACCCAGCTTATGGAAGAAATCCAGTTTTTCTTGTCCTTGAAAAAGTTGATTCTACTAAAGAACTCACGGTAAAGTTGCTTATTACTTGGTATTACAAGTTCACCCTCTTTATCTGCCCAACCGTAAGATGGGACTTTTAGTACTCTATCAATAAATGCCATAAAACATCAGGTCTATTCAGGTTTTAAAAAATTAATCTTCGAAAAATGGATCAAACAATTATTATGAACCGATCACAGTAAATCATCATCCACAATTAAGCCAACAAAAATCAGGACAAAGAAGACGATGATTAATCCCATCACCAGAAGTGCATACAGGTTACCCTCAAGCCCAAAGAAACCAGAACTCCAGACTATAATGGTGAGCAATCCAGTGAGACGTAATAGCTTTTTCACTAACTTCTTTCGCATGAATACTATCTCAATTGGATACGTGGGAACTGAACTAGCCAAGGTTTTGAGAGACTGAAAGAACAAAAGACTTATCCATCTTGAATTCAAAGAGATTGTTTTCCATTAATTCTTTAGCCTTTTCTGAAGAATTAAGCACGTAAAGTAAATCTTGAGCTGTTAAGCTCTTTTTGATGTCGCTTTCACGTTTCCCATGGTTTATTCTTAAGTCGAATGAATAGCCACTAGGTCTTTTATTGTTCGTGTCAGCAAACTCGTGCTTAGACAGTTGGTATTCCTGAGGATTCTCCTTTGAAGAAGCTATCATTAATTTCAAAATTACGGGACGATACTTTTCCCAAATCCAAACGTATTTTCCGCTATCGGAGAATGCTATGCTCATATGCTAATTCCTTTTATTTTGCTTTGCCTTCAACTATCCGCCTTGATTTTCTTTATTGTTTTTAGTTGGCTCCTTCGGGGGCTTATCTGATATGTTTCCATGTTCATCAACGTAAGCGATCATGTCATTCAATTTCCCGCTTGTCTCTTGCTCTTTTTTATCAATCTTACGCTGGAGCTTCTCATCACGCTTTTTCTTTTTCTTCATTGCCTTCTGGCCTTTAATAAAACTATTCTGGGATCTTGACATATATTGAATTGATTAATAGCGACTAATTACTTTTCCTAATCGGGATAGTGTTTTGTTTTATTTAACTATTTACTTGCCCTTCCAGTACGATTAATCAGGTCTGAATAAATCAGAAGAACCTTTCTGGAAATGCTAAGAAGAGATGCATTGCTACACCTTTGATCAAGCCGGAGGTTACAAGAAGGAAATCGGGTAAGGAATTACTTATGAAGAGCATCTGGACAAGACAACACAAAGATAGTTCTTAATTATGTATTTTCATTTTGATTAAAGAGGGTAAAAGAGAGATACCTTGAACTTTAGGCCTTTTCCGCTTGGAAATATCAAATAGAAATTTATGTTAAGTAGAATTTTCTACATCCAGGCGTGGGTTGGTTGACAGAATAGCGGGCCTGCGTTGGCCTTGAGCGAAGAAGCTTTATTCTGTCTAGTGTAAAGATTTGTTATTTATCGAACTATTTTTTCCATCATAAGTCCATTTAGGGATACCGTGCCGTGTTTCTTGTAAGTGGCAGTCAATCTTTTGGGTTTTCCTGTCTGTAAGGGCAATTCAGGCTGGCTACGATCCAACGCTTGTATTTCGTTTTTTCATCTACCGACAACACCAACGCGTTTTCTGGAGGGTTTAGATAAAGATCAATGTCATGGAGCATTTTCTCTTCAAATTCAGGATCAGTACTTTTCCCACACCAATCGTCCACTTTATGGGGTTTTAAATCCTGTGATTTTAATATACTGTGAACCGTACTTTGACTCATTCCTAAGTCTTTGGCAATCCTTCTTTGGCTCCAATTTGCATACCCTCCTTCTGGTTTTGAACCTGCTTTCTGGATGACTCTTGCTTTGTCCTCTTCGGTATAAATCGCCTTTCTTCCCGGTCTTGGTGCATCTTTGAGTCCTTCCAGCCCTAAGGTCAGATAGCGCTTTTCCCACTTGGCGATGGCCTCACTTCCAACTTTTAATTCACTCCTTATCGTATCATAACTACTTCCTTAGTGAAGCATGAGTAAAATTTTAGATCGCATCACGTCTCTATGATCCATACAATGAGCCCTCGAAGTAGCAATGAGGTTTTTTCATCTTCCGGACTCAAGATCAATTTTTTTCCTTTTCTTACTATGGAGTAAAAATAATATTAATTCCATTAGATTTTTGCATACTTTTCATCAATGAAAAAGTATGAGCCTAGCAGCTTTGAGCGAAATAGCGAACACAGATGAAAAAAAAGAAAACAGGTGAGCCATTCTGTAATGAGATCCTCACGTCGCTATCATCAGTGAACTGATTGAATAGCTCCTCAGGATGACGCTTGAAGTTGGCTTGTGCTGTGAGCCAAACAGAGCGTTTGCCTGCAAGTGTATCATAGGCAATTTTGTAACGCCTGAGAATCGCGTAACACATCAATACTCGCTGGCCTTGATGCCGGCTTAACATAATATGATTCAATGTCGTTTAGTTAAGGGTATGTAATAAGTAACTGTGTTTTAATTTTTTGAAGTAGGCACTTAGTAAATATTTTATTTTTGATGGCGGTATTGCTTGGTTAAACTATTGTTTTTCAGTAACTGAAAGTAATATTTAACGATCAAAATTATGGAGAAAAAATACCAAAGCCTCACCCTCTTTCAGTTCCAGCAGCAATTTCCTGATGACCAGGCTTGCTATGACCACCTCGCTCAACTCAAATGGCCCGATGGTTTCGTTTGTGA
>JBCDKO010000132.1:0-13169 GCA_038746525.1 Bacteroidota bacterium | reverse complement strand
TTTTGGAAAAACCCCTATGAGGACATTCTTAGACAGCAAGCATTTAGCCAAAGTGAAAATGCTACCCGAAAAAATAGCATGATTTTTTTCGCGGGAAACCAACAACAATGCTCTTTTAATCTAAAGATTCAAACACACAAATTGGGAACCTGAAAAATACTACCCATAGGGTGGAGATTTTTTAGGGTGATTTGGGTGTGAAGGATCGTAAGATTAATTTGGCTATTGAGGTTGAGTTGGATGAACTGACAGTCTTATCGTACAAGATTCCGGAAATTGTACTTTTCTAAGTGTCCGTTAATCCTGTTGTCAGATTAAATAGTGGCTATTACAGATAATGAATATCCGGAATCTCATACAGCAGAATTTGAATAGCTCACCGATTGTCTTTTCTTTTCAGTGGTGTGAACCTTTCGTTTCCTTCTCTTGATCAGCAGGTGATTTGCAGCCAATAAATCAAAAAGAGCATCTCTGCCCATCTTAATCTGATGTTCTAGCATAAATGGTTCAAGCAACTCATAGAGCTTTCTACCTCCCATCCGACGATGAACATATCTAATTCTAAGTACCTCCTTCAATACCAACTCCTGCTCAAATCCTACGGCTTCTTGTTGCCAAAAGTGTGGGTAATAGGATTGTCTGGTCACACCAAATAAATGACATAATCGTCCCAGAGAAATACGATAATGCCGTTCCTTTAAGGTATTGATTACTTGGTGTCGGACTTTTTTATGATCGGTATTTTGAAGGTCTTCTCAGCGATTTCGATCATCGTACGATAACTTTCTTCTTTAAGCCTGGCAGCTTGCAAATCCCGTTCTAATTGGCTTATCCTGCCTAACAGCTGCGTTTTATCTAATTTATCATCCGGCTCTGACATAAAAGTTGACTTTTGAGCAAAGATCGGCTTTCTTTTGATCTCATCATCTACATAGCCATACATGCGCATCCATTTCAGGAGTGCTCCATGTTCATATCGATATCCAGTATACTTTCGCCAAATCTCAACCTTGGTCTGATCGGTTTCCAGATACTCTTTGATCATTTGATGTCGCTCAGCTAAACGAATGGTGCTGGCAGGTCTTACAATTCCATTCTTGAAATAATCCATTTGATTTATCACAAATTGTGTAAACCTATTTCAGGACAAGACACTAACCCAAAATCCTGGAATTCCTCAATGAAATCTTCCAGATCGGTTTTATCAAAATCCTCGATTTTCTCCACTCCATACTCTTGCATCAATCGGTTAGCCTCACGTATTAAGCGGCTTTCCACCATAATCAAGGCAAAGTATGGCATCATATATTTTGGAAAATCATTCTGCTTAATGCCAGCACCTATCAGAAGGTCGACTGTTGCCCATACATCCGATGCATATGTTAAAATGTTTTTGCTCATTTACCTGTATCCTTTAGCAAGTCTTTAAGATTTACATCCAGAATCTCAGCAATCTTGTACAGCACCTCCAAGCTTGGCTGACTTCTATTTTGTGCATAAGAGTTTACCATGTTATAGCTCTTTCCAAGCTTTTCAGCTAGCCAGGTTTGCTTGATCCCACGTTCCTCTAAGACTTCTTTAATTCGATTCATCAGCTTAAAATTAATGAGGTCGGAAGATAGCAAATTTCAAATCGGTATCTTAAAATTTGAGATACTTTATACAGCTATTTTATGATATATGCGTTACCCTGTGGGTCGGGCTTTCGGCAGTACATGCCGGGCAGACGTTCTGTACTTTGCCTCAATCCCTAACGCTTAATCTACCCTTTCTTCCACCGCGCCGCGTAGGCACACATTTGTCACTCTCCTGCCCTGCTACCAACGTTTCTCGTTGCGGCATGGTTATTTCCCGGACAGACTGTCTCACTCGTGACGAGTGGCAAAAGAGTGCTCGTTACTACCAAGAAATAATGAGTCCGTTTTTAATTGATGTTAGAGGCCATGACTGGCCGTCCGCCCCTAAACTATTAATCCCGCCCCTGAACCAAAGCTATATTAACATAACGCAGGACATTATATAACAAAACTAGGTTTTGTGCTAAGGCAGCCTTTGGGCGATATTCTCATAGTTTAGATTATATAATCATGCTATGTTAACCGCAGCGGCGGATCGTCAGAAAAGCTGGATTTGACGTGCACGTTTTTGCCGGGCGGACGATTCCGTTGATGTTTGTTTGGTGCAGTGCTTCTAGCAAGGTTGTGATATAATTTGATGTTATCTTAACTAGTCGCTTGGCCAGCGCACATTCCATCGCTCGGCCGTTCCCTGATCAAGCTGCGAGCCCTCTTGTATGTTACTTAACATAATTTTGATGCTTATGATAATCCTTATAAATCCTTGGCCCGACAATTATTATCCATATGAAAATTGACGCTAAAAGTAATCTCTGCCATAAACCAGTTAAATATCTTGATTCAGATGACTGAACCATAACAACCAAAAGTATTATTGAAATAAACCCTGTTGAAGTTAGGTAGATAGAAATACTTTGGAAAGTACATATTGCTTTTATGGTAAACCCCAAAAGAATTATTCCCATGATAACCGAAATCAGGGTAATGACAGAGACGAGATCATGGATAGTGGATTCCATAGATCCATTAGGAGGACATCCAGCATCACAGGAGAATATACCTGCCATTATTATTCCAAGTCCAAAAACCATTATTAACAGAGACCCTATTTTTGAACTTAAATTTTTTGCTGCCATAATGAAGATTGAAAGTCCAAATAGACAAAACAAAAATCCTGATGGGATAAAGCCTAAATAGTTCATCAAAAACTCAGTAGAGGAATTTGTAGCGCCCAATTCACTTACGAAGTGATGAATCGGTTTATATCCAGGCTTCAACAAGCCCGATATAATGGAAGTAGTTGTAAATAGTATAGTTCCTACTACTCCACTAAATGGTAAATAATTAAGGTATTTTGTTCTCATCGTATTGTATTTTCCAATCAAATCACTTCTTCAAATACTTCACTTATATGTTTCCTCTCCTCTGGTTTCAACTTAAAGTATAGCTGATCATACAGACTCTTAAAAATGGCATTACCATCTCCTTGAATACTCATCCATTCCTTAAGTGTCAATACAAACACTTCAACACCCACAGCATTGATCAAGTTATTTAGTGCAATTACTCCTTTATTACTTTCAAGGTATTCAGCGCCATCGGAGTAGATTAACGTTGGCTCTGCATTTGGTTCATTATTTCGATTCTTGTAATACAATTCCTTCTTCTTCTCAATGATGAGATCTACAGCCTCGCTTCCAAGTGTAGTACTTACAACCTGTAATGCTATCGCCTCTGGTAGCGCTTTTTGAAGCATATCTGCACCTTGAACAGCCGCAACTTTAACATTGGCTTGAAGCCAAAGTTGGATCATTTGACTGGCCACCGTGTGATAGATGTAAACACGTTCCTCCAAACCAGTCGTATCTGCATACCAGCCCTCCTTTTCGGAGATCGCAATGGTATTGGGAAAAGCATAAAATGGTTCCTGATAATGAGGGATTTCTACTAATCTTAGCTCTTTAAATGGAAAAGCTCCCAATTCCTTTTCAATGAAAGTAAATGACTTTTCAACTGCGTTTTCATACATCACCAAATTGAATGGATGTTTTGGAAAGGCCCACATGCTTAATTGAAGCGAATCTATTTGCATAGACTTGGGTTTGGTTTCAAAAGAGCCAAAACACCAATTGAAAGGCGTAGGATTTTCGATCACAAATGAAGCATAGTTTCGGCCATCTTGTGACCAAGATTTAACAATTTGGCCAGGACCTAGTGGTTGTTGTCCTTCTACCGTACTTAACCGGACAGTACCATTAACCCAAAAGGCATCAGGGGAAATGGCCAGGTTGTTCAAAGCAGTTTTATCATCAATCGAAGGCATTCTTGAAGATCGGCTTTCTAAGTCGTATTCCTTGCGTTTTAAGTTGGCAGTCAATTCTCCACTCTTATCATAGCCAATAACAGGCAAAAAATCATAAATACTTCCAAACACATTTTTAATACTGAGATCAGTGCGGCTGTCCTTTTCATCTTGTGAAAATCCCAGGTACTGCTTGGTTGCGACCAATTCAAGACGAAGGGTATCATTAGCCATTTCTGCTGGTATTTGATACTGAGCTAAGCCATGACGTTGATCATATTGAGATTGCTTTAGTTCCTGTGCGTCCGACATAGTGAATGACTCAATGGTCACGAACGCAGGAAGATTCAAGTAAAGAGAAGAGACCTCTTGATGGTCAACTGAGATCAAAACTAAGGAGGCCTCATACCTAGCCATTTGTTCGTCAGGGAAAAAATCAATGGTCAAATCCACTTGCCGATATTTAGGCTGTTCCGTTTCCTGAATAGCACTGTAGGTTTTCTCATAATCAGCAGCGTTTGCCTCGATCATGTAGGATGTTTGATATTTTCCAAGCACTTGTACTTCATTGACCACCTTGGCTCTCACTGCAATAAAGCTCACAAGTGCACTTACTGCAACGATCTTACCTGGCCAACCAAGCTGACTGTTATGTCGTCGGAACTTTTGAAAAAACGAAAATTCACTCCCTCTTCTCCAAAAGAAAATTCCTAGACAGATAATTAAGAGTGCAGCGAGTAGCCACATGAAATAAAACCAAGGTGCGGATAGTTTCCAAACTCCATAACCACTCATTTCCGAGTAGCCTTCCAGGCCAGGCACCACTGCATACCCGAATAAGGCCTGCTCCACCAAACCCAATTCGTGAGCCAGAATAAGCATCAAAAAGAGGCCGGAACTAATAAAATGGGTCATGAAACGGTTGCCTGTTAGCCCTGCGATAAAGAAGACTAAAGCAATCTCCAACACATAGGTGAGCCATCCCCATTGGAAACCGAAAATATCATAGATGTAAAGCGACCAATCAATATATGCGGCACCTCCTTTGAGTATTTGTGCCAAAACACCGATGCACATGAAAAAGAATGAGAGGATTCCAGCCACACCTACCATCGCCAAAAACTTAGAAAGCAGGGTGGTCCAAGTGGGTACGGGTAAAGCATCCGCAATTGGCCATAGGTTAGCTGTTCGTTCTTTGAAGAAAAGGTCGCTTGACCAAATCATTAGTAGAATGATAATGAAAACTCCAACCTCCAACCTAAAAGCAGTCATAGTGAACGTAAGCGGCACTGTATTTCCAATCAAGAAATCGGCACCTAAAAATAGATTGAGGAGTATCACCATCAACAACACAATGCCCAATACAACCCGAAAGCTGATGGGCCGAACAACATTCAGGAATTCAAGCCTGATAAGCGTAAGCATTTTCTGGAATTGATCTCCTATACTAAAAGAAGTATGAACTTTCAAGAACTCATCTTGGGAGTATACAGTATCAATATTTATTGATTTTTCCTGGTGAGAATCAAGTTTCGATTCCTTGCCATCCTTTCTCAGAAACCCTTTGAAAGTAGACCTTTTGTAGCTCCACAGAATAAGCAAAAAGCTCACCATTAGCCATACCAAACGATTGAACAATAAATAGCCACTGAAGGGTAGGAAGCTAGCATTTTTAGCTGCAACATCCATTCTTTCCACCAGAAATTCAGTAGCCTTGAAGCCAAATGGATCCAATAGCTGTAAGATCGGAAACGAAGGATTCGGCTCGTTGGATGATTCCGTCACAAAGAAAAGCATGACGATAAAAAACACCCCAAAGTAACCTGCAGAAGCTTTTGTAAACCTGACAATGAACGCAAACACCGCACTGGTCAGCAGTAATAGATTGGGTATGAGCAGTATTATATACCCCTGGAGTAGCTGAGCTAGCGGCGCAGGACCAAAACGATCAGGTTCACCAATTCCTACATAGGGTGTGAGTAACATACCGACGACATAGCCAAATACAAGCAACACATTGATCACATAAGCAGAAAGAAAACGTCCAATAAAGAACTCCTTCTCTCTAATGGGCATGGCAAAAAACCAAAGAGCTGTTTTATGCTGAATGTCTTTGTAGAGCACTCCTCCGGTAATCATCGCTACAATGATCATCACAAGCATACCACCACCCGCCAGGTTTCTATAAAAAATGGCAGCAGCATTGATGAAAAGTGCATCATTCACATAGAAGTCATAGGTGCCTTTTGTATACCAGATGCCTTGAAAAGCGAGTACTAGCAACATAAAGATCGTACTCCACTGAGCAAACCGGCGCCTTAACTCAAAACTTAAAATGGCACTAATCACTATAATAAAGTTTCTTGATGATCAGACAACAGATTAAAATAAACGTCCTCCAGGGTAGCTGTCCTACCAGAAAACCGGCCATCTGGAAGCTCATCGGAGATGATAGTTAGCATCATCCGGCCTGCGTAAAATCGCTGAGAAATCACTTTGTACTTTTCCTTGAATTCTATCGACTCTTCTTTAGTGACAGGGACTTCAAAAACCTTTCCCTGCAGTTCATTTTCAATGTCCTCCGGTTTGCCCGTCAAGATCACTTCCCCATTGCCGATTATCGCCATCTCCTGACAAAGTGTACTTACATCTTCCACAATATGAGTAGAAAGGAGTACTACCGCATCTTCCCCCAACTCAGCCAAGAGGTTGTAAAATCGATTTCGCTCCATTGGATCCAATCCTGCCGTTGGTTCGTCCACGACAATTATTTCTGGATTTCCAATAAGAGCTTGAGCAATACCAAATCGCTGCTTCATTCCGCCGGAGTAACTATCAAGCCTGTTTTTTCTTACCTCGAAAAGATTTACACGGTGCAACAGTTGATGTACGACCTCTTTGCGCTCTTGCTTGCTCTTGATTCCCTTCATGCGTGCTACATGCAGTAGCAGCTCCTCAGCTGAAACATTAGGATACACACCAAACTCCTGAGGTAAATACCCTAAGACTTGTCTAAGTGCATCTGGTGTTTTAAAAACGTCAACCCTATTGAAATGAATGGTACCTTCATCTGCATTTTGCAAAGTGGCAATCGTTCGCATGAGCGTTGATTTGCCAGCTCCGTTCTGCCCGAGCAAGCCAAACATCCCTTTATCGATGGTTAGATTAATTCTTCTTAATGCATGCACTTTTCCATTCCTACTATTAGCGTAAGTCTTAGATAGATCTCTGATCTTTAAAGTCATTGATTTAAAATTTGGAGATTAGAAACGACTAACAAATACTTCCTCAGGTATCATTGCGAGTTAAGCCTGGATTGCAGCCATTTCTTTCCTTCATCCACACTAAAAAAAGCTTCTCCAGGCGCACCCATCATCTTTTTCATACCCATTTTTATGATCGGCTTCATGAATTTCATCATCGCAGAACCTTGGGCAATCGTCGCAATTCCAATGCAGTACGCACAAATTCTAGGTTTCGCCTCTCGCGTCCATTGTACGGATCGCTTGTGTGCATCCTTCTCCCTCTTTGTGGATTTAAATTCCTTATCTGTCATCTGTGTATTGTAGATCATCCCGTAAGGTTCTTCTCTCCTTTCTGTTTCTTCCAGAAATTTCTCCATCGCTGCGATGTACTCCTCTATTTCTGGAAGGGTAATCAATCCATCCACATCAATCCGCACCATTGGCCATTCTGCAAGGCGTATTCTTACCATCTTCGTTTGATCTAGAATTTTCCAGTTAGCGTCACGCCATAGGTCTGAGGCAGTCCAAATACGGCAGCATTGAAGCCACCCGCACCAAAACCATACGAGTAGTATGCTTCATCAAGTAGGTTTTTGCCCCAAAAGAAGATATCCAGGTTCTTTGAAGTGACACCTAATCGAGCATTTAGCAATCCATAGTCCTCCTGTATGGTTGAATTATCGACTCCCCAGAATATTTCGCTTTGACGGAGGTAGTCAGCAGATGCTTCCACATTCAGCTTTTCAGATAAAGGTAAAATATAGTTGACATTCACATTCCCGCTAAACGCCGGTGAAACGGGCAATTCATTCCCTGACTCATCAATTTCAATCGGTTGGAAAGTAGCAAAGTCGATACCGTTCACGGTGTAGTCCAGTATCTCGGTATTCAGATAACCTACATTTAAATTAACAGATAATCCTTTGGTGAGCACTGCCTGCGTCTCTAACTCAATACCAAAGCTTCGTGATTCACCAATGTTTTCTGTACCAGACTCCAGTGTCTGCGTATCGATCACAGTAAAAATCTGTTGATTGGTATAGTTGATCCAGAAACTTGTCAGATTAAGCTTGAGTCTGTCTTGCAAAAGTGTGGTCTTCAAGCCCAGTTCGTAATTCCAGGTTGATTCAGGATCAAATGGAGCATCCTCTGCATTGGTCACAAATGTATTGACGCCACCAGGACGGTAACCACGTGCAACATTGGCAAACAGAAAGACATTAGAATTGAGTTGATAGCCCAAGGCAACTTTTGGCGAAACAGCTGTGAAATCAGCCTTTTCGCTAAAGCTATCCGTCATGCCAGCGGTATTTCTTACTACTTCTGCATCTACTTCTTCATAATCAAATCGAATACCAGCCGTCAAACTAAGCTGGTCAGTAAAAGCATAACTCGCTTGCCCAAATACAGCCAATCCACGGTTTACATCTTCCACATCTTCAAGGGTAGTCGTAGTAGACGTCACTTGAAATTGTTCGTCAAGCTCTGCCTGTGTATCCGTCTGGTTGGCGGTCTCTTCGGTGCGAAACAAGAATATCCCAGCTGTCCAATTTAGTGGTCCTGTAGTGTTAGAGGAAAGTCGAAATTCCTGTGTGAAGTTCAATAATGCTATATCTGTCTCCACCAACCACTGTGGTAATGGACTGAAATCAAAATCATCTCGTCGAAAACGATCCGTAAATTGAAAAGCGGTTACAGAAGTAAGTTGAAGGCTGCTAAGATCATAGGTGGTATTTAGCGCCAGGTTATGAGTGGTTGCCTCTTTAACAATATCCTCATTGTAAGAGATGCTATAAGGATTATCTTCCAGGATACTTTGGAAAGTGACACCAAAATCAGGAAATGCCAGCACCTGTGCAAAAGCATCGGATTCACGAAATTGTATGTTGTAATTCAACCCAAAAGAAAGCTGATCCGATGCGTAGTATTTCAGTCTTAAGTTTCCTTCTGAGGAGAGTAGATTTTGCACATCCCTCTCTGTAGCTTCATTTTCCACAAACCCATCACGTTTATCAAAGTTACCACTAAGTCGCAGGAAGAGTTTTTCCTTAGCTAATGGCAAAGTGAGTCCTACCCCATATTGCTGCGAGCCTAAATTTCCCCAGCCCACGGTGGCAAACCCGGTCGTACGCGGACCAGGCTTTTTAGTCGTGACTTTTATCACCCCTGCTAAGGCGTTTCGACCATAGAGTGTGCCCTGAGGACCTCTTAGCACCTCGATCTGATCTACATCGTTAACACTGATCGGAAAAGCAAACGTGTTAAAATAGGGAACATCATCTAGATAAAGACCAACTACCGGTGAGCTATCGATGGTAGAAATACCTCTGCTGGAAAAAAGCGTAAATGACCCGTCACCGCCATCGTCATAGGAGTGGAAATTTGGGGCAATACTGTTGAGTTCATTAATCTGCTTCACTTGTAGCTGCTCTATTTGTTTTGCGTTTACTGCGGCGATTGAGCTGGGTGTAGATTGTATGTTTTCTAATCGCCGATTGGCGGTAACAACTACTTCACTCAACTGTGAAGGAACCTGGAAAAGCTGGATATCAAGCTCCGCATTCTGATCAATTATTTCAACTAATTGGTTTCGTGTTTCAAATCCAACATACGAAAAGGCTAAGTAGTAAGATCCCGGTTTCAAATCAACAATCGCATAGTTTCCATTACTATTAGAAACAGTTCCCTTGTTGCGCTCTAGTAGCTGAACCGCGACTCCAGACAAAAAATCTGTATTTGAAGACTGGATTTTACCCGTAATCTGGTATTGGGCGACTAATGGAAAGATTAATAGTAAGAAAAAGAATTGAGTGAATATTCTTGAATACATAATAAAGCATGTTAAGTTTAGTATTTAGAAACATGAACAAACATAGGTGTGGGAAAAGGTGGCTTATCAACGAGACAGGGAATATAATCCACGTGAGAGGGAACCTAATTTTGTCGCTGCATTCTGTCATTGGGTCTACTTCTATTGGTGCGTCTATTGGGGGAGCTTGTATTGGTTAATGAGTTGGGTGTTGATCTTGGGGAAATACCTGAAGAGGTATTGACCAAATTACAAAATCAGGACTATACCAAGGATCAGATCCAATTCCCTGATAAACTGGCATCGGATAATGAATATGAACAACGATTCCGAAAAATAGATGCCGATACTCCGGCTCGTTTTAATACAGAGTAAGAGACGTTTACATGGGGCATCAGGTTCTGCGGGCAAGATTGCCGTATTTGCTGTTCGAATAGATACGTACCCAGCGGCAAAAAGGCATAAGGTCTTTTACGTGGGGACAAATGACCCTGACGTATTGTGGCAGCTTCGTCGTGATATACTGTCAAAGTTCAAGCATCTACCCACTACCGGAGATTATCTGCATTGTGCTTGCTACGACGCTACCAAAGAATATAGCAAAGACAACTTTATCGTCATCCATAAATTAGGCACCGACTATATCCCCAAATTATTTGCACTTAAACGAAAAGTTGATCTAATAGCAGGTAAATTCAAATTTCTCCCTAGCAAGTTCTCCGATTAGGCTGATGCAGTTTTTAAGCAAACTCTGGCCTAATCATCTGCCTCCACGGATGGGAGAATATCGTGAATTATACGAGCACTATTGGATCATTGAAACAGCTGATGAGGCAATCGATGAAACCAGAGCATATTTCAACGAATTTTTCGCAAAAACGAGGGCGATTTTTTTGAATGTACCGATAAGGAAGAAGATAAGGCACTTTTACATCGATTTGTGGCCGGAAGTGCAATTGGTCGTTATCATGCAATTCATCAAAAAAAAGTGAGTCCTATGATGTCCATAGGTGCCGCATTTCCTCGAAACGAAAAAGATTGGTTTGAAAAGTTACCTCCGGAGATCGATGATTTACTAGAAGTCAAACTTCATTACGGACATTTATTTTGTCATGTGTTCCATCAAAACTACATTGTAAAAAAAGGGGTAGATGCGAAAGCGTTGAAGAAGAAGCTGCTAAAAACATTTGACGCCAGAAGCGCTGAATACCCGGCATAACACAATGTGGGACATGAATACGCTGCTAAACCTACCCTAGAAAAGTTTTACCAAAGATTAGATCCCACGAACGCTTTCAATCCGGGAATCGGGTTTACAAGCAAGCTAAAACATTGGGAATCGGGTTTACAAGCAAGCTAAAACATTGGGAATAGGAAGTTAAGAGGCAGTTTCATAGTAAATGAAATACCTCTTTCTTTAAATCTCAATTTCTCCTTTCAAATACGTAATTGCATTTCCGGCAATCAGCACCCGCTTCCCAAGATCGATGCATTTCAGGTGGCCTTTCCGACTGGACAGTTGACCTGCTTTCATTTCATTCCTTCCAAGTTTCTCCGACCAGTAAGGGATTAGAGAAACAATGCGCTGATCCAGTCATCGGATCTTCAAAGACAGATGCTCCGGGTAGAAAAAAGCGAGAAACAAAATCGACATGATCTCCTTTTAGGGTACAGATAATTCCTTCTTTGTCAAAATCTCCGGGATCCAAACGGTTGGAGTTTACTTTCAGCCTACTTACCTTCGATTTGGATTCATAGATGAACATATAATCTCTGGACTTCAAAACCTCCTCAGGCTACGTATTGAAAGCCTCCGGACGCGCCATGTCCATCCCGTAAGGCACAGGTTTTCCCGAAGGAAAGTCCAGCAGCAACAACCCGTCTTCTTTGGCTACTTCCAACGTTCCACTCATGGAATGAAAAATGAGCCTATCTCCGGCATACCCAAAGTGATGAAATATCACATGCACTGTCGCTAACATGGCGTGACCACATAAGTCCACCTCAAACTCAGGGGTGAACCACCTCAATTGGAAATGATGGCCTTTCTTTTGAAAAAAGGCGGTTTCCGTCAGATTATTCTCAATGGCAATCTTTTGCAACACACCGTCAGCTGGCCATTCATTTTCAATGGGAACCACCGCTCGCGGGGTCTTCTCCAAAGAGTTGATCAGTGAAGGCGTCGACCTGGTAAATGGAAAGTATCATCATCGATAAAATTTTATGTAATTTAAATGGTTGAGCACTTTTCTTTTCTGTGTCACAAAACACATAGTTAATATACGAGTGGCAACGTATATTAAAATTTGAAGGGTCCGTTGCTCTTTTAAATCGTGTGTTCGAAAATGTGTTATAAGTTGGTAAAAGTGTCCACCAGCGATCAAATAACCAAGGACGAATGGAAGACGTTTTTTAAGCATGCGATTACTCCTTTGGTTACTATTGTTAATTTTTTGCTGGCCTCTGGCTTTGGCCATCCTTTTTCTCTATCCAATCCTCTGGTTGATCCTGCTGCCTTTTCGAGTGCTGGGCTTTGCAGTGGAAGGCATACTTCAGCTTATCAAGGCCTTGTTTTTGTTGCCTGCCAGGGTTTTGAGGTAGAGTAGATATAAGAATCCTTTGAAAAACCCGCCTTTTGGCCCAGCTCTTCGTTACTCAAAATTTCAAAAGCCTCATTTACGCCCTGTAAACTACGTTTTTGAAATTCTGAAAGCCTTGATTTGAACCAAAAATCCAGTTTTGCAAAGGATGCTATAAGAAGAATTATATAACAAAGCTGTTGTTTTATTACTGCTGTGCTGTTATTGATCTATTCTGATTACATAATGATGCGCGCGGCTAGCGATTAGGTTAACCGTGGCGGCGGACCATCTGGCATCAAGGCCAGCAAGTATTGACGTGTAGTGCATCTGAGTTTTGATTTCTATTACCTGAAAATACTTATCTCTTACAAAGACATCTATCCAATAGACTGTAGCAAAACGGATAAAATAAAGACCTTCCTTGTTATAAAATTTATATTTTCTGCTCACTTATCAAAGATACCATAGGATAAGACACGAGCTATAAGGTCGAGTAGGAACGGGGAATTTCATCCTGGCCGGGCGCCCCCACCCCTCTCACAGAACCGTACGTGACAGTCTCCCGTCATACGGCTCCTCAAGTTCATGCAACCCTTTCAGGTTACGGGTCGCTGTATAGCTCCTCCCGTTTGCACGGTTGGCTATGTGATTCCT
>JBCDKO010000131.1:0-13331 GCA_038746525.1 Bacteroidota bacterium | reverse complement strand
TGAGAGCGATTTCCTGGAAAAGATACCAAACCAAATTTCCACCATATTTAACCAACTTGCTGAAGTGGGCGTGAAATGAAAATGAACCAAAGGATGAGCCGCCAACCAATCTTCATTTTTCTTGTGAGTAGAGTAATTAGGGCTTGCTGAGAAAGTCACAGGTGTATCAGATACTAGTCAGCAAGGTGAAGATGTATGCTTATACTTCGATCCGCAGCGAACGACGTAGCTGATGTACCTGTGACTAGTTGAAAAATCTCGAAATCGAGATTTTTCAGTGCATCGAAAATGGAAGCATCTGCTCGAAAACCTTGCACCTATTGAAAAAGAAATTTACTAAACAGTATCTTTTGACCACATAAACGTGTTTTTTGAATTGAAAAAACGTTTCTCCACAGGCCCTAACTATTGTTTAGTTTCAAATGCAACATGATCCCGATCAATAATTTGGATTAAAATTTTTCCTCGATCCCTAAACCGAACAAAGCAAAATCATACTTCACCGGATCTTTTCGGTCGAGTTTCTTTAAAGCTGTGGTTAGCTCCAACGCAGTTTGCCAATCTCTTTGCTTTCTTTTGATCAATCCAAGTTTTCGAGCTACTCTGTCTACGTGGAGATCACAAGGACAAACCAACTGCGAGGAGTGAATATTATACCAAATCCCAAAGTCTACCCCTGTATTATCATCTCTCACCATCCACCTGAGAAACATATTTAGCCGCTTGCATGCAGACTTTCTCATAGGTGTCGGAATATGCTTATATGTTCTTTTCATGTGGTCTGGTAGAGAAAAGAACAGTTTAAAAAAGTTAATAAGACCATTTTCAATCGTTTCTGTTTTAGCATCCATCCCTATGATAAAAGCATTTTCTAACGATTCATTTCTTTTGTAGAACCATTTAAAGAAATGGAGGAAATAAAGCGCATCAGTTCCATTAAATGTGCGATGCTTAAAATCTAAAAAAGGTCGTAACTCATTTTCAGAGCATTCCAAAACAAATCGATAAGGTTCATTTCCCATCAACCCTAAAAACTCTCGACTTTTGTTGATTATTGTTTTTCGTTGACCCCAAGCAAAAACAGCGGCTATGAACCCTGCAATCTCTATATCTTGTTTTTTTATGTATCCATGAGGAATGAGGATTGGGTCTAATTCAATGAACTCCGGATGGTTGTATTCTTGAACCTTGCTATCCAAAAAAGACTTTAACTCATTGCTGTTCACTGTTTATGGTAGGAAACCTCTACCCTGGATTTAGCATCTAATATTCCTAATTGATCATAGGCAACTTTGGAGAGGCGAAGTAAAAGGTTTTTGTTTAGTCCAGTGTCTGGGAGTTTTCCAACCACCTTAACATGAGCTATTCGGTTATTCATCAAATTTCTAACTTCCAAATCGGTTCCGATTGGTAATGTTCTATGGAGCGCTAAATAACGAGAAGTATTCATTGATTCTATGACGGAAGCTATACCTTCTTCATAGATTCTTTCAAATCCATCTTCATCAATACTTACCATTTTTTCTGTTCCGGACTCAAAGAGTGACGCTTCTTTTTCAACACCTTCATTTTTAAACCAGAGCGCTTGTCCTATTTCCAGATAATCTGTTTTAAGTCCATTCCAATATCTAAGGCTATCCTGGTGTATTCCAATCTTAGCCGCAATTGACCTTAGTGTTTCTCCTGTTTGTACCAGGTATTTTTCAAAGTCTGCAAAGGGGTCTGCTTCTATTTCCTCAATATTGAGCTCTTTTAATTTTAAAATATTTCCCTCTTCTGTCTCCAATCGCCTCACAATACTGACCTGTTCTCTTACTTGTAAAGACATCCCAGGTGATATTGCATTGTTTTCTAGCTCATTCCATTTTTTTAAGTCTCTTATTTTCACCTTGTAGTTTTTGGAAATGCTATAAAGCGTTTCACCTTGTTTGACTATGTGAAATCCCTCTTGATCTTTGGAACTTAGCGTCTCATTACTTTTCAAAGACGTTTTCTCTGGCAATAATATCTCTATTATTTGACCAATTTCTATTCGATAATCTACGATTTGATTGTACATTATAATCGCATCTATTGAGCTTTTGTATCTTTTTGCAATTGAGTAAAGTGTTTCTTCTTCCTCTACTTCGTGTATGACGAACATACCTTCTTCTCTTTTTTCCGACCTTAAGCTATCCAATACCGGATAGGCAGCCATTGCTGATAAAACTATGATGGTGCTACAAAGAATAAATACAAACCTCATTTCTATCTTTTACAAAAACCAATTTGCCTTCTACTACAAAAAAAGCCCCACTTGAAAAGCCTTTCATTTGATGATCCTGACGGACTTTCCATTTCTTTTTTCCATCTTTAATCAATAGCAGAAAACGATCAAATGCCTCTCCAGAACGAAGATAGTAGCTGATTACGATATTATTGGTAAACTCCAAATATTCGCAAGAAAGTTCAAGTTTCAAAGCCAAATAGTCAGCAATTGTTTGATGGCCTTGCGAATCAAGTTTGAATAACAATGCCTCTTTGATATGCCTGTTCAAAACAGGTAATGCGTCGATTATCTTCACCTTTTTGGTATTTATGTTAATGCGTTTCAGCACTTTTAAAGTTGGATCATCTACGTTTTTATACTCAAGCGAATACAACATATCTTCATCACAACCTATCATCTTCTCTAGCCAGGAAACTTCTATTTCAAGCTTCTTGGATACCAGGGACTTCATATTACATTCATATACTTCAATTTGCTTTTTATTCTCATTTCTGCAATCAACTAGTAAAGAATTCCTTTTTTCTGAGTGTAAAAGACCCCAAATTGGGTGTTGAAATACGGTAGATTGAATATCAGAAGGAAGTTCTTTATCCATAGAAAAGAAAGGATTCACAGAGTCCGATTCTGGCCTTAGTCATTAAGAAAGTAAAATTCCGTTGAATACTAAAAAGTAATCGATGTATGACAGTTTTTGCAATAGTTCAAAGATATAGTGAACTTTATGATAAAAACAGTAGAAACAAAATCAACTAAGAAAGCCCAGATCATGCACATGATCTGTAAGGAATAGGATGCGTGATTCATGTCTTAAGAAAGTGAAGCAGATGCTTGTAGTATTAAGGGGTGAGTGAAGTTTATGAATGAAATTGGTCATCAGATGCTCTGGAAATCAATGAGTACGAAACCTTTCCAGTAGACAAAGAACCCTTTAGGAACACCAAACAAGTATCCAAACTTAAGCTGGCTGAAAAAATAGAGATTGGACAATCCTTAAAAACCATTTGTAACCTTAATCACTCAATGTAAAACGGCAATACACCTAATTCAAGGAGCATGATAGAAGAGAAATTTGAAATAAAACTTCCGTTATTTGAAGGCCCATTCGACCTTCTACTCTTTTTTATTGAACGTGATGAACTGGATATTTACGATATTCAAATTGCCACAATTATGCAAGATTTTTTGGACTACCTGGACCAACTTGAGAAAATGAATGTGGAAGTAGCCAGTGAGTTTATTCTCGTTGCCTCTACGCTGATGCGGATAAAAGCAAAAATGCTCTTACCAAGGCCGGTAGTAGATGAAGAAGGCAATGAAATAGATCCTCGGGAAGAATTGGTTAGGCATTTATTGGAATATAAAAAATATAAGTCTGTGGTTTCCACTTTAGCACAAATGGAAACTCATCGATTAAATAGAGAAAAAAGAGGTAATCTGGAAAAGGAAATTAAGCAGTTATCTGAATCTATCCATGTAGAAGCGGAGATGCAAGATCTTGACCTCTATAAGATGATGGTAGCTTTTCAGAAAGCGCTAAAAAAATACGAATTTGAAAAAAACAAACCGGTTCATCGTGTGCTTCAATATTCCTACACTATTGAAAAGCAAAAAGCGAAGTTGATGGAAAGATTGGTTTACGGTAATCGCTTATCTTTCACGGAAATGATCCAAGAACAGCCAGAAAAAATTCTTGTAATTTTCAATTTCCTATCCATTTTAGAATTGCTTCAATTAAAACAAATTACGATTCAACTCGGAGAAGGCCACAATAATTTTTGGATCGAGCGGAGAGATGAAAGCAAGGAAATTGTACAAGACTCTTGATATTCAAGGCATGTAAAAAATTTAGAATCTTTCAGTTGTTGAAAAAAAGAAAACTGCTTCGATCGCTGCATTCTCATCAGAGTCCGATCCATGAATAGCATTAGCCTGTATAGACTTCGCAAATAGATTCCTAATTGTTCCTTCTTCTGCCTTTGCAGGGTCAGTAGCTCCTATTAATTTTCTAAAATCTTCCACGGCATTTTCTTTTTCAAGCATCATGGCAATGATAGGACCTGAAGACATGTAAGAAATCAAATTATGATAAAAAGGCCTTTCTTTATGTATCTCATAAAATTGTCCTGCTCGTTCTGGAGATAATTTGGTAAGTTTAGCTGCCTTGATGCTAAAACCTGCATCCTCTATTAGTTTAATAATAGCTCCGGAGTTCCCAGACTCAAAAGCATCTGGCTTAATCATGGTAAAAGTTGTTTTTCCTAACATTGCTTTTAATCGGGAATAATGAAAATTTCTAATTAGAAGAAGTGCCGCAAAAATAATAGAATCGGGCACACTTGGAATTCCCAAATAAGGTTTTGTAAATCTTACTAATTTTGTTGTTTATTTCTGCCTGTTAGGGCATTTTTATGAAGGATATACTGGCACTAAAGGATTTCCTTAAGACCCCTAAAAGCATTGTTATAACAACCCATGCCAACCCTGATGCGGATGCTCTTGGTTCTACATTGGGTATGTTTCAATTTTTATCTGGGTTAGGGCACCGGGTCTCATCAATTGTGCCTAACTCATATCCTGATTTTCTGGAGTGGATGCAAGGAAGAGAGCAAGTGTTAAATTATGAGCATACCAAAGAAGAGTCCAACCGATTAATCGCCAATTGTCAGCTTCTTTTATGCCTTGATTTCTCTGGGTTTAACCGTACTAAGGAAATGTCTGTTGCGATTTCAACAACTAAAGCGAAAATCGGGTTGATTGATCATCATTTGAATCCGGAGATTCAACCGGATTTTAACTTTTGGAACGATCAAGCGGCAGCCACTGCTGAGCTAGTATATGATTTAATTATGGAATACTCGGGGAAAGAGGCAATTACCAAAGACATAGCTGAGTGCCTTTATGCAGGTATAATGACGGATACAGGGTCATTTAAACATCCAGGCACTACTTCTAAAATTCATCGAACTGTAGCTGAGTTGATTGACTTAGGAGCTAATGTCAATCGCGTAAGCAGACTAATCTATGATACTAATTCGGTTGATCGACTAAGGTTCTTAGGATATGTCCTCGCTGAAAAACTACAAGTGGATGTCCAATACCGTGTTGCTTATTTCATCATTAATGACCAAGATTTTGAGAAATTTAATCTTAAACAAGGCGATACAGAAGGCTTGGTTAACTATGCGCTTTCCATCAAGGGGATTGTGATGGCAGCCATCATCATTGAAAGAGATCATGAAATAAAAATGTCATTTAGAAGCATCGGGGATGTGGCTGTAAACAGATTTGCTGAAAAGTATTTTGAAGGAGGAGGACATAAAAACGCCTCCGGCGGAACATCCGGTCTGACCCTGAAAGAAACTGAAAATAGATTCATAGGATTAATAAAGAAGAACGTTTTAAACACAAGAATTGAATGAAGAAATTATCATACATCATTTTAGCCATAATGCTAATCAGTTGTGGAGGAGAAAATACATTTCAAACAGAAAATGGGACAAAAGTCACTTATCATAAAAAGGGAAACAGCAAAGAGCCATCCGATACACTTATCTCTTATTTTCTTCTAAAATATGAAACGATTGGAGGAAAAGTACTTTTCGAGTCTCAAACGGAAGTCCCTACTCCCATCAAGTTAGATTCAAACTTTTTTGTAAATAAAGGTACTTTTTTTGAAGTTCTAGGCGAAATGATTGTTGGAGATAGTGTGAGTTATCAGCTATCGGCATCAGAGCTTTTTATTGATAATTTTAAAGGAAGAGTTCCCGATTCATTGGATGCGGAGGATAAAATAAATATCTATGCCTCTTTTTTATCTCAAGTAACAACGGAGGACCATCAACAAAAATCTATCGCGGTAAGAAGAGAGCAAATGCTAGATCAGGTAGATAAGGAACAAGTAGCAAAAGATGTGGAAATCATTGATGCTTATTTGGAAGAGAATGGAATACAGGCTGAGAAATCTGAAACCGGCATCAGATACACTATTTCAGATCAAGGAAATGGGCCTAAGCCAAAGTTAGGTCAGGGAGTGAAGGTGCACTATGCTGGCAGACTTTTGACTGGTGAGTATTTTGACACCAGTATGGAAGATGTGGCAAAAGCACAAGGACTATACACTGAAGGCAGGCCTTATGAACCATTCCCCATTCAGATTTACGCTAGTTCGGTAATTACCGGATGGCATGAGGGTATTTCTTTGCTTAATGAAGGAACTAAGGCTACGTTATACATTCCAAGTCCACTAGCTTACGGACCTAGAAAAAGAAGCGAGGTCATCAAGGCTAATTCAATTTTAGTTTTTGATGTAGAATTGGTAGAAGTAGAATAAGTGGCATCTAAACAAGTAGCATCTAGTAGCATCTATATGAGGAGTTTATTATTAGTATTAGGGATATTTTCGATGGTCATGAATATATCTTGTGGAGATGGTAATGTGACTATCACAACTGATCCTGCTATTCAAGCAGCAGAAGATAGTGCAACCATTGTAAATTACTTATCCGACCTGGGATATGAAGGGGATGAGGTCAATGTTACAGAAAGTGGCGTTAGATATGTTATTCTCGACACTGGTGATGGTGATTCAATTGATGAAAGCGACATTGTTACTTTTGATTACATAGGCAAACTATTAACAGACACGATTTTTGACACATCCATTCAAGAGATTGCGGATAGCATCCGACTAGCTGTGCAGGAAGATACCGTGGGAGTAGACGCCTCCAACTTGCAATTAAGTTTACTTAATACTTTTTCTGAGTCTCGAGAATTTGAACCATTTGAAATCACCTATTCGGCCTCTGGATGGCCTATTGCCGGCCAGTTTATTGCTGGATTTACGGATGGAGTTTCTGCTACTTTCAATAAAATGAATACTAATGGTTCTGCACTGATTGTAATACCTTCGGTCGAAGCTTATGGCACAGTCGGATCGGGTCTATTGATTCCTCCTAACACGGTTATAGCTTTTGAGTTTTTTCCTATAGAGGTTATCAAGCAACCGCCTTTGGAAGATTGATTAATGAAAATTTGCTTCGCTTCCAATAACAACCATAAGATTCGTGAACTCAATCAAATGGTTTGGGGGATGTATACGATTGTAGGACTCAAAGAATTGGGGGTTGAGGAAGACATCATTGAGACAGGGGAGACTTTTGAAGAAAATTCGAGAATCAAAGCACAATACATTTTTGATAGATATAGCATACCTGTCTTTGCGGATGATAGTGGTCTTTGTGTGGATGCACTCAATGGTGAACCAGGAGTTTACTCTGCTAGATACGCAGGTCCTGAAAAAGACGTTGACAATAACATCGATTTACTGTTGGCTAACCTTCGAGGAATTGAAAATAGAAAGGCCAAATTTGTTTCTGTGATTACGTTGATTAAAGAATCTGGTGAAGAAGTCCAGTTTTATGGAGAAATTGGAGGTACTATTCTGGAAGAACGTCAAGGTTCAAAAGGATTTGGCTATGATCCGATCTTTCAACCATTTGGCTACAATAAGACCTTCGCAGAAATTTCTTCTGAGGAAAAAAATCAACTATCTCACAGAGCTATTGCGGTTAAAAAATTTATCGATCATCTAAAGTCGAATGAATAAACCTTTTATTGTAGGCATCACAGGAGGTAGTGGTTCTGGGAAGACAACATTTGTGAAAAAACTCATGAAAGATCTCTCAGGAGCATCTCTACACTCGATGGACAATTATTATAAAGAAATAGGCCAACAGCCGCTGGATGAAAATGAGATCGAGAATTTTGATCGGCTGGAATCCGTGGATATTGACAAGTATGTAGAAGATCTGAGAAAATTAATCTCCGGAGCGTCTCTTGAAATAGATGAATATACATTCAACAATGAAAAAAGCACCTCTCGGCGTATAAAAGTTGAAAGTCATCCGATAATACTTCTTGAAGGCATCTTTGTATTATATGTCAAGCGTATCCGAGAACAGATAAATCTAAAGCTGTACATAGAAACCCCTGATTATCTTAGAATGAGCCGTCGGATAATCAGAGATGCAGAAGAAAGAGGATATAATTTAAAAGATGTACTTTACAGGTATCAATATCATGTGACACCTGCATTTAAAAATTACATAGAATCATCTAAGGAATGGGCTGATTTGATCATACCTAATTATAGTGGTTTTGATTCTGCGCTATCTGTGGTTCGCACATTCCTCCATCAACATCTCCTAGATAATCAGAAATAGAAAATTTTCGTGTCTTGGCATGGTCGTAAATGAGACTTTTGAAATTTTGAGTAACGAAGAGTTGGGCCAAAAGGCGGGTTTTTCAAAGGATTCTATTACTTGAAATTATCAAAGACCTACTTAACATTTATGATTTTGTTACATTTGCGATCGCTTTGAAAAGAATTCAATCCATATTGTCACAAAGAGCTCAACTTCTCATTGGGTTATTAATTGGGTTATTCGTCCTCACCCAAACATCAATCACTTCAGGTGAACATACTACAAAAGACAACCAAGAGGAATCCAATAGTTCATCTACGACCGAACAAACTAAAGTTTCTGAAGCAATTACCTCCTCTGGGTTGCAAATTAACCTTGGATTCCAGTCTTTCTTGTTGCAGGAGTTAGTTCGGGATATCAAGGGAATGGATACGAAATCATCTTTGGAGGCATTGATTTCTCCAATGAAAGAAGTACTGAATGTACTACTCCGACGTATCATATCTCCTAATGCACCCTGACCTTAAGGAAAACCTATTCATCACACATATTTCTTAAATTTTAATCAATCATAATTTTAGTGAGTCACTCGACTCCTAAACCTTTATAAAAATGAAAAACAAAGGATTTATCATATTTTTAACCATTCTAATCTCGTTGCTCTGTATTTATTATTTATCATTTACTTATGTTTCTCAAAAAATACAGAAGGAGGCTACAGAAGCCACTCAATACGAAGACGGCCTGACGAATTTCACAAAAAAACAGCGCTATCTCGATTCTATATGGAATGAGCCAGTTTATGACCTGATTGGATTAGAATACACTTTTAAAGAAATAAAAGAGACCGAGCTCAATCTTGGCCTTGACCTTCAGGGGGGAATGCATGTGACCTTGGAAGTCTCCCCAATCGACATTATAAAGGGATTAAGCGGAAATAGTAAAGATGCTGATTTCCTTGCTGCACTTGATCAGGCCAAAGAAAATGTAAGAGGCACTCAACTCGGTTTTGTGGATGAATTTTACAATGAGTTTACTAAAAGAGCTCCACAAAAAAAGCTGGCACAGCTATTTGCAACTGCTTCTAATAGAGGGAGGATTAGTTTGCAAAGCACGGATGAGGAGATTCTTGATATCATCAATACTGAAGTGGAGAGCGCTATTGATCGTTCTTTTAATATTCTTCGAACCCGAATAGACCGATTTGGAACTTCACAACCTAATATTCAAAGACTTCAAGGCACAGGTCGGATCCAAATTGAGTTACCAGGTGTGGATAATCCTCAACGGGTAAAAAAGCTTTTACAAGGAGTCGCTAAGTTAGAATTCTGGGAAGTTCATCAGCAACAAACGGTGGGGTCTGTGTTATTGTCTATTAATTCCATGTTGGTAGAAGAAATGAAAAATGATTCTTCCTACTTCCAAGATTCCGAAGAAAACCAAGCAAATAATGATGATATCACCTCGCTACTAATCGATAATGATGAGGCACTTATCTCTCCTCCGGATTCTGCAAGCGTTGATTCCTTATCCATTGCAGGCAATGATTCTTTAGAACAAGATCCAAAACTCGATTCATTAATGAATGCCAGATCATCTGACCTTATAGAGCTTTTGATTCAAAATCAGCAATATGGAGGAGGGTTGCTTTACAATTTAAAAGATACTGCTCGAATCAACCGGATATTGGAAAGAAAAGAAGTACAGGCACTCATACCCAACGATATGAAATTTCTTTGGGATGTTAAACCCAAAGACAAACCAAAAGATAATCTAACTGCACCTGATATTTTAGAATTGTATCCAATAAAAACAAATCGATCAGGAAAAGCTTCATTAACCGGCGAAACCATTTCTAATGCCACTGCTTCATTAAACGAACGCGCAGAACCTGAAGTAAGCATGCAAATGAATGCTGCAGGCTCCAGGATATGGGCTAAAATGACAAGGGAAAATATAGGTAACAGAATTGCTATTGTGCTGGATAATTATGTGTTCTCAGCTCCATATGTCCAGGGAGAAATACCGAATGGTAGTTCCTCTATTTCAGGTGGTTTTGAAACCATCGAAGAAGCAAAAGATCTTTCCAATATTTTAAAAGCCGGTTCTCTTCCTGCTCCTACCACAATTGTAGAAGATGTAGTAGTAGGTCCCACGCTGGGTGAAGTAGCGAAGAATCAGGGGCTTAATTCCATCATGGTTGGTTTAATTATTGTGATCGTTTTTATGGTGATTTATTACGCAAAAGGAGGCCTTATTGCTAATGTTGCACTTTTCTTCAACGTATTCTTTATCATGGGAATTCTGGCGCAGTTTGGTACCTCTTTGACTTTGCCGGGAATCGCAGGCATTGTTCTCACCATTGGAATGGCTATTGATGCAAATGTATTGATCTTTGAAAGGATTAAAGAAGAGTTGAGAAATGGAGCTGGTTTAAAAGCGGCGATATCTTCGGGCTACTCAAAAGCTTATTGGTCTATTTTCGATGCGAATGTCACCACATTTATTGTAGGTTTTATCCTTTTTACACTAGGACAGGGCCCGGTAAGGGGATTCGCAGTCACATTGATGATAGGCATTGTTTGCTCCTTTTTTAGTGCAGTTTTTATTACAAGAGTAATTGTAGAAGCCTTCTCTAAAAAAGGAGACAAAGCACAAATATCTTTTTCCAATGCCTTTTCCAGGAACGCTCTAACCCGTTTGAATTTTAACTTCTTGAGTAAACGAAAAATGGCCTATCTCTTTAGTGGAATTTTCATAACCGTAGGAATTATTGCTATGTCAACGAAAGGCATTACGTTTGGAGTGGATTTTAAAGGTGGCCGATCATACGTCATCGTATTGGCTGACCCTATTCCTTCTACGGAGGTTAAAACCTCTTTAAATGGCTACTTTGAAAATGCCGGGTCAGAGGTTAAAACATTTGGAGCAGAGAATATTTTGAAAATCACTACAAGCTATAAAATAGATGACGAGACTGATGAAGCAGATCTGTTGGTAAGGGAAGAATTGATAAATGGCTTATCAACATCTCTGGGACTTAGCTATGTTCAGGATGGGGTAGATCTTGAAGAAGGGCAATTTACTATTTCTAGCTCATCTAAAGTAGGAGCTACTATTGCAGATGATATCAAAAATTCATCCTATAAATCAGCGATTATTGCACTGATTTGTATTTTCATATATATTGTATCCCGTTTTAGAAAATGGCAATTTGGCTTAGGAGCTATTGTAGCACTTTTCCACGATACTTTATTTGTTTTGTCAGCATTTGCGATAGCTAATCTTGCCGGAATCTCTTTTGAAGCAGATCAGGTGTTTGTAGCCGCGATACTTACTATTATTGGTTATTCAATTAATGACACAGTGGTGGTTTTTGATCGAATTCGGGAAAATATGGGTATCAAGTCTGGTTCAGAATTGGTTGGTGTATTCAATGAGTCATTAAACAATACCGTGAGCAGAACCTTCATTACTTCTGTCACCACACTGATTGTAGTGCTTGTATTATTTCTATTTGGTGGCGCTGTGTTGCAAGGTTTTTCATTTGCCCTGTTAGTTGGTATTATTGTTGGAACGTACTCATCGATCTTTATTGCTACTCCTGTAGTGATTGACTTGAACAAGAATAAGTAGTGTCTCCAAGAAAACTGTTTTTTTGGAAGATGATATCGCTGGCTTATAAAGCATCTTTTTGAAATCACATATAAAAACTATTGGTTCACTTATTATTCATTTAAAAGTCAGATTGATTTTTGAAAATTAAACAAATTAGCTTCAAAGTATGAAATAGATTTGATTGAGACCTTCACTGAAAAAACTGCGCTGTAAGCACCCATAGCATGTTTTCGTTTTTTCTTGGAGACAAAAGCAACAGCCTCTAGAGCATATAGTTCAAGAAAATTTCAATCCTTTATTATTTACATGGAGGTCTGTTCTTGCCGCAGTGATTTTTACGTAGGGCTTGCTGAGAAAGTCACAGGTGTATCAGATACTAGGCAACAAGGTGAAGATGTATGCTTATACTTCGATCCGCAGCGAACGACGTAGCTGATGTACCTGTGACTAGTTGAAAAATCTGGAAATCGAGCTTTTTCAGTGCACGGAAAATGGAAGCATCTGCTCGAAACCCTTGCACGTATTGAAAAAGAAATTTACTAAACAGTATCTTTTGACCACATAAACGTGTTTTTTGAATTGAAAAAACGTTTCTCAGCAGGCCCTACGTATAGGTATGCTAACCCCTCTGATAAATGACGATTAGAAAAGCGAAAAAAGAAGATGTTATTGATGTTGTTCGGATGCTTGCAGACGATAAACTCGGCAATCAAAGAGAAGATTTTAATGAACCACTACCTGATAAGTATTATTTCGCATTTGAAAATATTCAGAATGATCCAAATCAGGATCTGATGATTTTGGAAAATGAAACAGAAGGCATTGTTGGCACTTTACAATTATCATTTATCCAATATTTAACATATCAAGGGGGAATTCGATCTCAAATAGAAGCTGTACGAATTCGCAAAGACCAAAGAGGTAAAGGAATAGGTAAACAATTGTTTGAATGGGCTATTGAAAGGTCAAAAGAACGTGGCGCCCATTTGATTCAATTAACCACTGATAAAAAGAGACCTAAAGCGCTCAATTTTTATAAAAAACTCGGTTTCAAAGCATCTCATGAAGGGATGAAACTTCATCTTCAAAATTTGAATAAATAGGGCTTGCTGAGAAAGTCACAGGTGTATCAGATACTAGGCAGCAAGGTGAAGATGTATGCTTATACTTCGATCCGCAGCGAACGACGTAGCTGATGTACTTGTGACTAGTTGAAAAATCTCGAAATCGAGCTTTTTCAG
>JBCDKO010000130.1:0-13338 GCA_038746525.1 Bacteroidota bacterium | reverse complement strand
GTCGACTCATAAGGATAGAAGTGCACAGCCCACTCATCGGCCTTTGGCATGGTCAGAATGGCGTAGGAGCCGACCAACTGGGGTAGTTATGCAGAAGCTGAGCCCACAGTAGCTGTGATGGCTACGCCTACCATGCTTATAATGTCAGGTTGAAAGGTGATGAGCTAAGCGGATGTTCATTTTGGGTCCTATTGACCAATATTCCGCCAACGGGCAGGTGGTAGAGGAAGTCTCCGAAGCAAGGCATTCCCAACTAATTAATGCCCATTTCGAAGAAAAAAGCGGGATAGTACGAAGCGATAATGCAGCGTTGCTCTTCATATCAGGTTAATTTCAACTGCAAGCATACGAGAAAAACTTCCTCCGGTCAAGAAAGAAAACAGGTATTTTTAGCTTGGTATTTTACCTCAGGTAATATCGTAAATACACGGTTGGGTCCTTATTTTCGCTCCTAAACCAGGGAAATTTTCGTTTCTTTCAGGGGGTTTTTCGATAAGGATCGATTGTACATCCAACTATTTTAGTTGTGGGTTGCGGAGTCTTAGTTGTGGGCTGCGGAGTCTTAGTTGAAGGCTGCGGAGTCTTAGTTGAAGGTCGCGGAGTCTTGGTTGAGGGCTGCGGAGTCTTAGTTGAAGGTCGCGGAGTCTTCGTTGAGGGTTGTGGAGTCTTAGTTGAAGGCTGCGGAGTCTTAGTTGAAGGTCGCGGAGTCTTAGTTGAAGGTCGCGGAGTCTTAGTTGAAGGTCGCGGAGTCTTAGTTGAAGGTTGCGGAGTTTTAGTTGAGGGTTGCGGAGTCTTAGTTGAAGGTCGCGGAGTCTTAGTTGAAGGTCGCGGAGTCTTCGTTGAGGGTTGCGGAGTCTTCGTTGAGGGTTGCGGAGTCTTCGTTGAAGGTTGCGGAGTCTTGGTTGAAGGTTGCGGAGTCTTCGTTGAAGGTCGCGGAGTCTTCGTTGAAGGTCGCGGAGTTTTAGTTGAAGGTTGCGGAGTCTTCGTTGAGGGTTGCGGAGTTTTAGTTGAGGGTCGCGGAGTTTTCGCTGATTGAAAGTGGGTTTTAGAAGTGCTCTTTAATTACAAAGCTGTATAGTAGCCCATAAATGGAAAATAAAGAACTATTAATTATTTGAAAATCAATACTTTATTTAAAGTAATTTCAATCATTAAAAGAAGTAAATTTCAAGAATAGTCAAAAGCAGAAGTTAACATACTTTATCACTTCTTAGAATCCTTTGCAAAACTGAATTTTTGGTTCAAATCGAGGCTTTCAGAATTTCAAAAACGTAATTTACTGGCCGTAAATCAGGCTTTTGAAATTTTGGGTGACGAAGAGTTGGGCCAAAGGCGGGTTTTTCGTTACTATTCAACTGCCTGAATAAAATATTATTTTAACAACAGATTCGATTATAGTTATTATTAAAATAATCAACTAAAAAAATGATTTTAATAAAATAATATATTGTTCATTTTTAAACGTATTCGATATTACAATAAGATTTAATTTTTAAATACTTGATATTCAATCTATTAAATGGGTGAATAGTAACGATTTTTCAAAGGATTCTATTAAACTACTATAAATCAATTACTTGAATCAATCTGCAACTATTTGTGATAAATAGTGCGGGATAAATGACTTGAGTTTAATTTTGAAGGGTTTCGATCACATTAGCCAAAACCGGATTGGTATTATCCGGATTCCAAACGGCAACAATCGAAGCTCGTTGAGCAATGCTGCTCAACTCTGCAAACTTTACCTTTAGATCATAACCCAGCTTAAGACTTGTAGGAATGATCGCTATTCCAAATCCATTTTCTACCAATCTAAATATAGAGTTGGCATGGATGGTATGGTGAGCTACTTTAGGAGTGAATCCTGCATCCGCAAAAATTTGCATGACTTTGAGGTAATACGATTGACTATATGAAGACTCGAAAAGAATGAATTTCTCCTCTTTCATTCGCGACAAATCATCCAACTTTACATCTGCAATTGGATGGTTCTCAGGTAATACTACCGAAAAAGTATCTTCATAAACAGTAATGGCCTTGAGTGACTTAGGCAAATGATCCATTCTGACAAAGCCCAGGTCTATGCTATGATGAAGTAGTTTCTCCACTTGCGCGGAGTTGCCCATTTCATAAAGGCCAAACTGGATATCAGGAAAATCCCTGTCTATTGACTTGAGTAGCTCCGGAATGATGTTTTGCATGGCCGAGCCAATATATCCAATACGTAAATTCCCTTTAAGGCCTGAATCTATGAGCCTGGTTCCATGTACCATTTCATCAACCTTTTTGTCTAACTGCTTTATTTGATTAGATAAATATTCACCTGCTGGTGTTAGTGAAACATTTCTCTTATTTCTATCCAAAAGGCGCACTGCGAGTAGATCCTCCAAATATTTGATTTGTTTGCTCAACCCAGGTTGGGAAATAAAAAGCCTATCCGCGGCTTTGCGATAGTGCAGTTCCTCAGACAGAATCAAAAAATAGTGTAGATGTCGGAGTTCTATTTGATAACTCATAGTTATTAAATGCGAAACTAAATGATCTTTTTGAGTATTAAAATCAACTCTAGATTTGCCTAAAATTCATTAGATAAACATCCAGTGTTTCAGTACGGAAAAGATCGACTTACTTCGGGAATAGCGCTCCAGCTTTTGAGGGGAGAAGTAAAAGGAGCAATTTCTCGCGATTCAATTCAAAAAATTGAAGAATGCCATAAACAAGTCCAGTCCATAGCATTGGGAGAACTGGCCGTTTATGGAATTAACACCGGATTTGGCCCTCTTTGCAACACGAAAATTGATGCGAAAGAAACGGAAGACCTGCAAAGAAGCCTCCTGATCAGTCATAGTGTAGGTGTTGGGAATCCTATTTCGAAAGAGCTCTCAAAGCTGATGTTGATCCTAAAAGTACACTCTTTATGTAAGGGGTTTTCCGGGATCTCTATGGAGATCATTCAGCGGTTACTTTGGCATTTTGAAGAAGATATCATTCCGCTAGTTCCTGAGCAAGGTTCTGTAGGCGCTTCGGGTGACCTGGCACCATTATCACATCTTTTCTTACCCTTAATCGGGGAGGGGAAGGTTTACTATCAAGGTAAAGTCCAAAACGCAGATCAAGTATTAAGATCCAAAAATCTGCAACCGGTAAAACTTCATCCCAAGGCCGGATTAGCACTTATCAACGGAACTCAATTCATTTTGGCTCATGCGGTGCTAGTGGTAGATAAGCTTCATAATTGTTTGACGCATGCAGATGCTATAGCTGCCATGATGATTGAGGGGTTAAAGGCTTCACCAATGCCTTTCCATGACTCATTGCATGAAATTCGGCCTCATTCAGGAAATATGCATGTAGCAAACAAAATCTATTCTATGCTCAGAGGCTCTGAAATTGTAGCTTCGCACAAGCACTGTGACCGCGTACAAGATCCTTATTCTCTGAGATGTGCGCCTCAGGTGCATGGAAGTTCACGTAGCGCCTGGCTGCATCTCAAAGAAGCGGTGGAGATTGAACTGAATTCCGTCACGGATAACCCCATTGTTTTCTCGGAAGACTTTACCATCAGTGGAGGAAATTTTCATGGTCAGCCCTTGGCCTTGCCCATAGATTATTCTTGTTTGGCTGCTGCCGAGCTAGGAAGTATATCAGATAGAAGGACCTATCTGGCACTTGATGGTAAATATGACATCCCAAAATTACTAATGGAGAACACGGGGGTCAATTCCGGGTTTATGATTTGTCAATATACTTCGGCAGCCCTGGTCAGTGAAAATAAAGGCATGTGCTTTCCTTCCAGTGCGGACAGTATACCCACCTCTATGGGGCAGGAAGATCACGTGAGCATGGGATCCATCGGCGGGAGAAAGGCATTGAGCGTGGTGGAAAACCTGGAAAAAATTCTCGCAGTTGAGCTTCTGTGTGCCGCACAGGCCATTGATTTCAGAAGGCCACTTCGCTCTACCGATATTCTGGAAGCCATTCAATCTGCAGTAAGGGAAAAGGTGTCCTTTGCTACAAAAGATCGCATTTTTAGCAAAGACATTCAGCTGCTTACTGACTTGATCAGAAGCAGAAAACTTACTGAGATTATTGATGCTCATACCGATCAGACCGAAGTGGATAATACAACATTTGAAACCTACTAATATGGATAAGCCCACATTTCAATCATCGATAAAGCAAGGCATTCCCGTTTGTTTGCCCGCAAAAAAAAGTTATCCGGAGCAAGGAAACCCGGCGCCCAAGAGGAGAGACGTCTTGTCTTCTGTAGAAAAGCGTTTGGCCATTAGAAATGCCTTGCGGTATTTTCCTGTAGAGTGGCATAGGGAATTGGCAAAGGAATTTGCCGATGAACTGAAAGTATATGGTCGTATTTATATGCATCGCTTTAAGCCAGACTATGACCTTTATGCACGCCCAATTGATTGGTACCCTGCAAAATGTGAGCAAGCAGCTGCGATCATGCTCATGATCCAAAATAACCTTGACCCGGCGGTTGCCCAGCACCCAAATGAATTGATTACCTATGGTGGCAATGGTGCAGTATTTCAAAACTGGATTCAATACCTTTTAACCATGCAGTATCTATCAGAAATGACTGATGAGCAAACGCTACATCTCTATTCTGGTCATCCAATGGGGCTATTTCCTTCTTCTAAAAAGGCTCCACGGGTGGTAGTAACCAATGGTATGATGATCCCGAACTATTCCAGTCAGGAAGATTGGGAGCGATACAATGCTCTGGGTGTAACCCAATACGGCCAAATGACCGCCGGCTCCTTTATGTACATTGGACCTCAGGGAATTGTTCACGGCACAACGATTACGGTAATGAATGCTTTTAGAAAGCTGCTGGGCAATGAAGGAGTAGAAGGTAAGCTTTTCCTCACCTCCGGCTTGGGTGGTATGAGTGGAGCTCAACCCAAAGCCGGAAACATCACAGGTTGTGTGACAGTGTGTGCGGAGATTAATCCCAACGCGGCGACCAAGAGGCATGAACAAGGGTGGGTTGATGAACTCATAGACGATCTGGGGGAATTGAGCACGAGAGTCAAAAAAGCGAAAGCGGAAAAACAAACGGTCTCTATTGCTTATATAGGAAATATCGTAGATGTATGGGAGAAGTTTTATGAAGAAGAGATACCTGTGGAAATAGGGTCGGATCAAACCTCATTACACAACCCCTGGTCCGGAGGTTATTATCCTGTAGGAATCACTTTTGAGGAGTCCAATCGAATGATCAAGGAAGATCCGCAAGCATTTAAAAAGCAGGTTCAGTCTACCCTTGTAAGGCATGTAAACGCTGTTAATCAGCATGTGGCCAGGGGAACCTATTTTTTTGATTATGGAAATGCTTTCTTACTGGAATCTTCCAGGGCAGGGGCAGACATTATGAAAGCAGATGGAAGATCGTTCAAGTATCCATCCTACGTAGAAGATATTATGGGGCCTATGTGCTTTGATTATGGATTTGGCCCTTTTCGGTGGGTTTGTACTTCAGGTAATGAGCAGGATTTGAAGAAAACAGATCAGATTGCCATGGAGGTGTTAGAAAACTTAATGAAATCCTCTCCTGAAGACATCCGGCAGCAAATGCAAGACAATATCAACTGGATCAAAGGAGCACAGGAGAATAAGTTGGTAGTAGGTTCCCAGGCCCGGATTCTTTACGCCGATGCAGAAGGCAGGATTAGCATAGCCAAAGCATTTAATGAGGCCATCAGGGCAAGGGAAATTGGGTGTGTGGTGTTGGGTCGTGATCATCACGATGTAAGTGGAACGGACTCTCCTTTCAGAGAAACCAGTAATATTCGTGATGGTAGCCAGTTTACTGCTGACATGGCGATTCAAAATGTGATTGGTGATGGGTTTCGGGGAGCAACCTGGGTTTCTATCCACAATGGTGGTGGTGTTGGGTGGGGCGAAGTAATCAATGGAGGTTTCGGTATGTTGCTGGATGGCTCCGAAGAAGCAGATGAGAAACTGCAAACTATGCTGCTCTATGACGTTACCAATGGCATAGCCAGAAGAAACTGGGCAAGAAATCCAGGGGCCATGAAGACGATAAAACGTATCATGAAACAAAACAGCAAGCTGAAGGTCACGGTACCTGAGCTAGTGAATGATGAGATGCTGGAGTCAATAATCCCTGGTGAATGAAAAAGATCATAGGCCCATTTAGCCAGCTGCTCTCCATGGACCACCTTGCATCAAAAGGGCCTTTGAAAGATGAGCAATTAGAAGTGATAAAAAATGGCGCGTTGATAACCGATGGAGCTTCTATCTTGAAGGTGGGGGATTTCAGTAAATTAATCAGGCAGCACCCTTCCATAGGAGTAGAAGAAATTGAGGGTGAGCATATAGCTCTTCCGGGCCTTATTGATTGTCACACCCATATTTGTTTTGGAGGTAGTAGGGCAAGAGATTATGCAGCAAGAAATAACGGCAAGACCTATCAGGAAATCGCCTCTGAAGGCGGAGGCATATGGGATACGGTCACGAAAACCAGAGCCGCGAGCCAGGAAGAACTTGAAGCTTCAATGCTGCATCGGCTTGATCTACTCCTCGCAAGAGGCATCACTACGGTAGAGGTAAAAAGTGGCTATGGCCTTAGCTATGAACAAGAACTTAAACTGTTGAGAGCAATCAAAAATGCGGGTGAAAGACATCATTCCCATATCATTTCCTCCTGTCTGGCTGCCCATATCATCCCACGTGAGTTTGACTGTGAATCTGACTACCTGGACTTCATCCTTTCAGAACTAGTGCCAAAAATTAAAAAAGAAAAGCTCACTAAGCGCTTTGATATTTTCATTGAACAACATGCTTTTACCCCCTTAAAATCAACTAATTATCTAAAGTCACTTACTTATCAAGGCTTTGATATAACGGTACATGGAGATCAATTCACTACCGGTGGAAGTGAAGTAGCTATTGAGGTTGGCGCTTCTAGTGTGGATCACCTGGAAGCTTCAACAGAGAAAGAAATCAAAAAGTTGGCTCAAAGTGATACTGTTCCGGTTGTTTTGCCTGGCGCATCTCTAGGGCTGGGTTTACCTTTTTCTCCTGCCAGAAAGCTTCTGGATGCAGGTTGTGGGATGGCGATCGCTAGCGACTGGAACCCGGGAAGCGCTCCTAATGGAAATCTACTCACTCAGGCCGCCCTTCTTGGAGCCTATGAAAAATTAAGTACCGCAGAGGTTTTTGCAGGTATAACTTACAGAGCTTCTGATGCTTTAGGCCTAAAAGATCGAGCAATGCTAAAAGAAGGGATGATGGCTGACCTGGTTGGCTTCCCTTGCAAAGATTATCGTGAAATCTTGTATCATCAGGGGGAGTTGCAACCTTCCAAGGTCTGGAAGAATGGCCTGCGTATGGAACCTGGCATGCCTATCAACAATGATTTGACAAAAGTGTAAATGGAAATTTATACCGTTATTGAACCCATTGCAGAGGCAGTACCCATTGTCATAAATTCACCGCACTCTGGCACCTACTTTCCTGCTGAAGTTAAAAGTAAGATGATCAAGGAGCGTGTGGAGCATCCTGATGATACTGATTGGTTCATTGATGAATTATATGATTTTGTTCCTAAAATGGGGATTACGATGATCAAGGCCAACTACAATCGTTGGGTGATTGATCTAAATCGCGACCCGGATAGTGTGGCCCTTTATGATGATGGCAGGGTGATCACCGGGCTGGTACCCAAGACAGACTTCAATGGTCAGCCGCTCTATAAGGAAGCTGCTCCGGATTCTGATGAGATACGAAGAAGATTAAAAGCGTATTACGAACCCTATCATCAAAAAGTAAGCGAGTTACTCACTGAGAAGGTCCGCAAATTCAACCGGGCATTGCTCTTTGATGCCCACTCGATCCGCAAACACGTAAGCGGAATAAGGCCGGAGCCTTTTCCTGATTTGATTCTGGGCGATAACGATGAAACGTCGGCATCTTCTGAGATTATCCATGCGGCCTGCCATGTTTTAAGACAAGGTGACTATGACTTTCAACACAATCATCCTTTTAAGGGGGGGTACATCACCCGTCACTTTGGAAATCCTGAATCAAACGTCCATGCATTACAGTTGGAAATGGCCAAAACCAACTACATGAATCGGCAGGAAATAAAATATCACGAGAAAAGAGCCAACAAAATCCGGCGGTTGCTCCAAGAGCTATTTGAGACCCTGATAAATACGATTTGACGTGAAAAAATTCCAGTTTAGAGGATTACTTACCCACAAAGGGTGGATTGAGAATGCAACTGTAGTGGTGGATGAAAACGGGGCCATTACCACAATACTTACTGATCAAAGTCGGGAAAGTGAATATGTCAATGGTTATGCTTTGCCCGGATTTCAAAACGCCCACTCGCATGCGTTTCAGTATGCGATGGCTGGAATGTCTGAAAATCATTCGCTAGGAGGGGAGCGCGATGACTTTTGGGGCTGGCGAAAAAACATGTATGAGCTGGCACTTAAAATCTCTCCACCGCAAATGGAAAATGTTGCAACGATGGTCTACGCTGAAATGGTGAGGAATGGGTATACGTCGGTAGCAGAATTTCATTACCTGCATCACACACAAGATGGTAAACCTTACGCAAATGAGAGTGAAATGGGAGAGCGGCTTGTTGCAGCAGCTCAAAAGGTGGGCATTAAAATCACCCTCATTCCGATGTATTATCAAAGAGGAGGATTCGGAAAAGCGGCAGAGGTTCAGCAAAGAAGGTTTCTTTCCAAAGACAATGTGTCATATCATCGGTTATTGGAAGCCAGTGAAAAATCGGTGGAACATTATGAGAATGCTCAATTGGGAATGGGAGTACATTCATTGCGAGCGGTAGCCTTGGAAGACATCAAAGCGCTTGGTGAAGAGTCCCCAAAAGACAGGCCTTTCCATCTCCATATTTCAGAGCAACTCAAAGAAATCGACGATTGCATCTCCTACACCAATCAAAGACCCGTAGAATGGCTGCTTGATAATCTTCCTGTTTCAGACCACTATCACCTGGTTCATGCGACGCATCTTGATGGTGCCGAGATAAAAGGTGTAGCTGGTACCGGAGCAAATGTTGTGCTTTGTCCCACCACGGAGGGCAACCTGGGCGATGGCCGGTTTTCACTCAAAGAATTTCAACAGGCGAGAGGCCAATGGAGCATTGGTACGGATAGTCACATCTGTTTAAATCCACTGGAGGAGTTTCGAATGTTGGACTATGGCCAGCGTATCCACACTCACAACCGTGCGATCTTTTGTAGCCAAGAATCAGGAGGAAGTGGGTCCAATGCGCTGGAATCTGCTTGGAGAAACGGGCAAAAAGCAATGGGTAATGACTCTAAGTCCTTCTTTGAGATCGGTCAGCCTTTGGATGCAGTAGTCTATGAGGCGGAGGCACCCTTACTGGCATGTGCGAGGACAGAGCACCTTACCAATACCATTTTGTACAGCGCTGACCCTACCTGTGTTTTGGGTACAATAATCGATGGAAAATGGGTGTCCGATGGAAAACATCACCGAGACCATCAAACCATACTGGAATCATTTAAAAAGTCCATGCGAGAATTGTGGTAAGGGTTGGTTGAAATTAATGCAGCCTATTACCTTTTATTCATAGAATACTTTGAAGAACCCTCTTTTATAAACGAAGATTTCAACAGCCTAGTGATTCAGCAACTTCTCTTCCAAGAGTATTGCTTTCGGGATAAGCACTTCTTCTTCTATCTTTCCATGAATTCTCAGATCTAATTCAAACATAAAGATTTTATTTACAAGCATTCTGAAAGCAAATGAATCCTTATACTTTTTTGATAATTCTTTAAGAGAATTGACCAAGTTGTTCAAGTCTTTTTCAAGGTGATCATTGTGATGTTCCAAGAAACCTTTTAATGATAACTCTTGATTGGATACATTGGAAAGACTATTCTGATCCTTTGCGAATAAAAGTGTCTCTATGTACGGGAATAGCTTGTCTTCTTCTACTTTGATGTGGGCTTCAAGTTCCATTTGGAAGTTTGAAAAAAAGCGTTGAAGCGATAATTGAAGTTTCAGCAAATGACTATCTTTTTTAGATAAATCTGCAATAGCAGACTCCACTTCATGTAAGCTTTTGGACGTATATAGATCATGTGTTTTTTTTAGATAGAGTAAGATGGAAGTCAAAGAATAATTTATGAAATCTGATGCTTCAAATCTTTCAGGATCATTGAAAACACACAATAAATCTAAATAAAAGTCTTCGTCGATTGAAGCCTTTAATAGGGAATCATTGCTTTCTTTATATATTCCCGCAAATCGGCTTTCTATTTGGCGACCTAGTAGGTCAGAATTAATGTCTAAATACACGTTATGGGGTTATTTAATTTAATGATTAATTATAGCCTATTATAAATCTTTATCTGATAAACACGAAAATAAATATAACATTTATAAAAGTCCATTATTACCTACTATAATAGCTCGGATATTTAGTGTAATTGCTTCTATATTAAAAGCTCTGTTGGGTTGACCAACTTATTATGCTATTTGATCATTTCACTTATTCTAATTCTTTATTTATTCTAATTCTTTATAAGGGTTTTCAGGAACAATGTCTACACCATTCTAAATAATCTGTAAACTATTCAATCCATTTTAACATATCAAATAAAACAGATTTGTTGTATCGGTATCATGAGTTGCTTTTTGAAAGAGCTCTGAATCCTGGAACCAAATCATTCTTCTTTTTTTGAGGGAGAGAAGCCCCAGATATGAGTAAAACAAACTTACCTATACGTATCGATTTATGTATATTGTGCTTTTTAGCTTAAAATCTCAACTGTACCTAGACCATTGAAAACGATCCTTTCAATCCTATTGCTTGCGGGCCTATTCCCGTCAACCGCCCAAACATCTATTGAAGACTATTTATCCTATTCTTTTCATTCAGAGCTTGTAACATCAGAAGATGGCAAGATTAGCTGGGTTGTGAACAGTGAAGGGGTAAGAAATATTTTTTATGCAGAAGGTCCGGATTACCAACCAGTCCAATTGACCAACTATACTAAAGATAATGGACAAGCTATTTCTCAACTTACCTTCAATGGCAGCACATTAGTTTATGTAAGAGGCGGAGCACTTAATAGATCAGGAGAATATCCAAACCCGACTTCAAATCCTGAGGGAGCCACAAGAGAAATCCTGAAGATAGACATTGCTTCTAAGGTGATTTCCAAAATAGCAGAGGGCCATTCTCCATTAGTGCGAGAAGAGTCTCTTCTCTATTTAAAGTCCGGGAAATGTATGGTATCAATCGATAGCACTGTTCAGCAATTATTTGCAATGAGGGGAAGTATTGGCAGCCTAAGGTTGTCCCCAGATGCTACGAGGATGGCATTTACAAGTAGGAGAGAGGACCACTCCTTCATTGGCATTTACACATTTACGGACAGTTCGCTACAAATCCTGACGCCATCAGTCGATCATGATAGTGATCCTGTCTGGTCACCAGATGGGAATATGGTCGCGTTCTTGCGAATTCCTCATCAGCAGCAACTTATTTTTACCCCGCGACGAGAAGCATTGCCTTTTGGTTTGGTAGTATATGATTCAAAGCAAGATAAAGTAATCTCAACATGGACGGCAGATAAGGGCAAAGGAAGTGCTTTTAGAAGCGTCTCAGCAGGTAACCAGCTTTTTTGGATGCGTGATGGTTCCATCATTTTTCCTTGGGAGAAAGAAGGATGGACACACCTTTATGCATTTGACTACAAGACTGAAAGTACAAAAGTATTGCTTTCAGGCAGGCATGAGGTCCAATTTGTTCATCAGTCTGCCGATGGAGATAGATTAATCTTTTCATCTAACAAAGGAGATATTGACAGGCAGCACCTTTGGGAATATACCAAAAGTGGAGCAGTGAAACAGCTAACATCAGGAAGAGGGATAGAGTGGTACGGGGCAGATGCCAATGGTGCAACGTTCTTTTTAGGATCCAACGCAACCACACCAGCATCACTGTTCCAGCTAAAGGAAGGTAAGCGTACGATAGTCAGTGGGTCTGCTGCTTACTATGAGAATGACCTGTTGGAACCCACTGAAGAAATCATTACCTCAGCGGATGGTATGATGATCCATTCTCAGCTTTTTTTTCCCAAAGACATAAAGAAGGGAGAGAAACGGCCTGCGCTTATTTTCTTCCATGGGGGTTCCAGAAGACAAATGTTACTTGGCTTTCACCACAGAGGGTATTATCATTATGCATATGCGATGAATCAATATCTGGCTTCACAAGGATACATTGTTCTTTCTGTAAACTATAGAAGTGGTATTGGTTATGGTATGGAGTTTAGGGAAGCTATTAATTATGGGGCTCAGGGAGCTAGTGAATTTAATGATGTACTAGGAGCAGGGCTCTATTTGAAAAATCACCCCAATGTGGATGGTTCTAAGATAGGCTTGTGGGGCGGTTCCTATGGAGGGTACCTCACCGCCTTAGGATTGTCGAGGGCCTCTGATCTCTTTGCCGCAGGTGTGGACATTCATGGCGTAACCGACTGGAATGTGATTATTAAGAACTTTATGCCTTCGTACAACCCTCTGGAAGATCCTGAATTTGCAGAGCTAGCCTACGATTCATCCCCTATTGCTTCAATGGATACCTGGGAATCCCCTGTACTGCTTATTCATGGGGATGATGATCGAAACGTGCCGTTTAGCGAAACGGTGAGTAAAGTGGAGCTACTCAGAAAAAACGATGTGTATTTTGAGCAACTGGTTTTTCCGGATGAAGTCCATGGGTTTCTACTTCACAAAAATTGGGTGGAAGCTTACAAAGCCACCAGAGACTTTTTTGATCGGATGTTGAAGCCTTGATGAAGGAGGAGTACCTGTACGTCAATTATACTGGCATGGAGACTTGAATTCCAACATTCAAAAAACATTTCGAACGAGACGCTCGGTGTATAATGGGCACCTCTAAAAATCCACTTTCAATTTTTGAGATGATCTTTTTTCCTAATGCCTGGTTATCAAAATACTTATTTAACTGATGTTACTCACATTGTAGGAAGCATATTAATTTTAGGATTAAAGCTTAGCTGATGTTAAATTTCGTTTACAACTTAATCCATAAAACCGACGGTACTCGACTTCCATAGAGTCTATCCATCGTTCATAAGGATCAAAGGGTAGGGGAGAAAGGTAAAGGAAAACGAAAAAGCAGTACGACAAAGAACGAGCTTTTCAGGGATCAATTTTTACAGGCAGTACCTAATGAAGTGTCTTTGGGCACTGTATTAGCCGATAGTTGGTTCGGTAATGTTAAAAATATGGCATTGATGGTGGAGAAAGGCG
>JBCDKO010000129.1:0-13491 GCA_038746525.1 Bacteroidota bacterium | reverse complement strand
ATAAGATTTTATATAATTAACAGAGATATCAACTAGTAAATAGTTGAGAAATAAATATTTAAATAATTTGTTATTAATAATGAACAAATCTGATGTTGATAAAACGAATAAAGAGGAATTGGTTATAAGATGTGTATAACATGAGGTTAATATAGAGTTAATTGATGGGCTTAGATAATAATCTGAATATTGAGAATGAATGAATAGAATTACGCACATGGATGAATGAATTATTAACATGTTATTAGAAGGAGATGTTAATTTCCAACACCCAATTTTCTCTCACGGAAGTTTCATCAGGATGTAAATAGATCTCCTCCGGTGGTATATCTTGAAGTAGATTACCGGCAGACCATGAACCATCCAAATTGTTATCAATGAGTACTCTAATCTTGTATTTTCCAGGCTTTACTTTAGAAAAAGTTATTTCTTTTGAATTCCAGTGATTATAAGCAGGTTTGTTATTATTATCAAGTAATTCCAGTTTGAAACTTTGAAAGGAGGTATTAAGGCTAAACTTGATAGAGCCATATGACGTGGGTTCTTCTAATTGGAGGCTTAGAGATTCTAATTTAGAAGTATCATTTTCTACGGAAATAAAAGCTCCTGCTTCAGTTATAAATTTAACAGAGAGTAGCTTCGTTTTAGATGATGTTGGCCCATTTGAGTCGACGTTTTTAGAAGAAGTACTATCTACTGTTAAAAGAGACTGAATGGTATCTATTACATCTTTTGTAATAATATTTGATTCAATAAGTAATTTTGTCCTGTTGCTGTTCCAGGTAAGCTTTGGTGTTAATTGCAACCTATAAGAGCTGTCTTTGGATATAAAAAACCTAGTGGTATCAGTAAAAGATATGGGTTTGTTGAACTTAATATTGAACAATTGATTATCCTGTAAATAGGATTTGGACGTTTCCAGTGCGGATGAAAAAGTTGATGGTTTTCTATTCGATTCCACAAAAGTTGTTTTAATAGTATCTATTGATGAGTTAGCTAGACTATCAAAGACGGTTGAAATTATTGAGATTGTGTCTCCCACCGTAATTTTATCAGATTTATAAATTCTTATCAGATCTTTATTTTCACCAGTAAGGTTATGGTTGAGATAGTTAGGGCTTATTTCATATTTAGATATTGTTTTGCTATACTTAATTTCAATATAGGGTCCTGTAGGTCTTGCATTTATGTAGGCTATTGGTTTTACATCTTGTAAAAGTGTAGGTATTGGCTTTTCTATTGAAAGGGAAGAATCTAGCAAAATACTATCCACCACAAACCCATGAGCCTCTGTTTCAGGATCAAGTAATATATTTCGATTTTCATCATTAAAGACCAGCAATTTGTAGAGACCTGACTTGATGTAATTAATAGCAAAAAGGCTACTATCCCGAGATGTAGTGAAATATAACGGATTTTGTGTAAAATAATTTAAGGTATCAGTGTAAGGGTAAAGGCCAACCAAGTATGCATCTACTTCTTCTTGTTTAAATAGATCGATGATTTTTCCTGAAATACTTAAAGAATCAATGTAGGATCCGGTGCTAAAGGCTAGAGATAAATTGACGACGGGATTGTTTTCGGTAATATCTGTAACTGCATCAGCAAAGTTGAAATTAAATGTTGTTGAATCCTGAAATAGGTCCTCAAATGTGATTATTAATTTATTTTTCTTGGTCGTTGTTTTGTATTTAGTATCGGTTTTAGGCGTGATGATTAATTGTTGCTGGATTTTGTCTGCGTTAATGAGTTCTGAGAATTCTAGTTCTAATTCAGTATTTGCAAAATTAATTGTACCATTTAGCGGAATTGAATTTATTAATATGGGTGGAATGGTGTCTTTAGGTCCACCATTTGGACTTGAGATATTTGCGCATTTTTGAAAAATCAAGTGGGTTGCAACTAAGAGAAAAGTAGTTGCAAATAAATTTCTCATTTTTTCAGTATGTAAGTTATGCTGGAATATTCTCCATTTCTTTTCGCTTTTCTATTTGATTCATAAGCAGTTTTTATAGATTTTACGTAATTATTTCTACCTGTCATATATTTTTCGCTAAGTATTGATATGTAGAAAGAATCAAAGATCATTGGTACAGTATCTATAAGTTTGAACTTGTTCTTCGCAATTAACTTGCCAAAAGATTCTTGAGTGAAGTGATAAAGATGCCTGGGTACGTCATAAGCAGCCCAGTGTTCTTTATAGTATAATGCATCGTAGGATTTCATATTAGGTACTGCAATGAAAAGAATACCGTCATTGTTGAGATTTTTCTTTAGAAGTCTGATGACACTTTTTAAATCATGCACATGTTCTATAACATGCCATGCAGTTATAATGTCTACTCTTTCTTTGAGATCTTTTAAGTTACTAATTAGATGTAGGTCTTTTTTCTGTGCTTGAGTTTTAGCGTTTTCGTTAGGTTCTAATCCGAAGGTACGAAAACCAACTTTTTTGCAGGCTTGTAAAAAGTCTCCGGTACCGCAACCGTAATCGAGAATTGTCTTATTTTCAGTATATTTTTGAATGAGTTTAATTTTCTTTTTAATAGTATATACCCGAACTAACTTGTAAAGTAGACTAAGAAGATTACCTGATTTATTTGTATGCGAAAGGTATTTATTACTTAAGTAATATTTATGAATTGATTCTTCATTTGGCCTGGGATTAGTGAAAACTAAGCCACACTTATTGCACAGATTTAGCGCAAAACTTTCACCGCTAACCAAATGATCTGTACAAATAAGGAAGTTTGTGAAGTTAGTGTTTCTGCATGCGGGGCAAACTTCTAGTTTTTCATACATTATCTATTTAGATAAATCATTAAAATTGAAACATCGGATGGAGATACACCGCTGATTCTAGATGCTCGGCCAAGTGTATCCGGTTTAATAAGAGAAAGTTTCTCTTTAGCTTCTGTAGATAATGAAGTAAGTTGATGATAATTAAAATTTTCTTTGATTTTTAGAGATTCTAAATTTTGCATTTTTTCTGAATTCTGTTTCTCTCGTTCTATATAGGTTTCGTATTTAACTTGTATTTCAGCTTGTTCAATAGTTTCTAAAGAGTACTTGTCCAATTTACTTTCTATAGAAGAGGAGAGAATTCTGAGATCTGAAAGTCGAATTTCTGGTCTTTTTAAGATGATATAAAGAGACGATTTATCTTTAATAGGAGCAGAAGAAAGTTTTTGTAAATAAGGTAAAGCTTCTTGTGGTTTAAAGTGAATAGATTTAAGTTCATCAATAAGTTGATTAACTGTTGTTTTCTTAGATTGCATTTGGCTATACCTTTCTTCTGTGGCGAGACCTAATTGGTACCCCTTTTGGGTAAGTCTAAGATCTGCATTATCTTGCCTTAACAAAAGCCTGAATTCGGCACGTGAGGTAAACATTCTATAAGGCTCTTTTGTCCCTTTATTGATCAAGTCATCTATTAACACTCCGATGTAGGCTTCATTTCTTTTAAGTATAAACGGTTCACAGTTATTTAATTTTTGATGTGCATTGATCCCTGCCATTAAGCCTTGGCAAGCTGCTTCTTCATATCCTGTTGTACCATTGATTTGACCTGCGAAGTATAGGTTTTCTATGCGTTTGGTTTCCAAAGTTGAATGAAGTTGAGTTGGAGGGAAGAAATCATATTCTATGGCGTATCCAGGTCTGAACATCTTTACACCCTCGAAACCAGGTACCTTTTTTAATGCTTTAAATTGAATATCTTCTGAAAGTGAGGTAGAAAAACCATTAACGTATATCTCTACAGTATTCCAACCTTCTGGTTCAACAAATATTTGATGTTTTTCACGATCAGTAAATCGATTAATCTTGTCCTCTATTGAGGGACAGTATCTGGGGCCGGAACCTTTAATTCTTCCTTGAAACATGGGTGAATCTTTAAAGCCCATTTGAAGTATTTCATGAACCGTTGGATTTGTGTAGGATATAAAACAAGACCTTTGATTACTTAAAGGCCTTGATTGGGCAAGATATGAGAATTTGCCAGGTATTTCATCTCCTTCCTGTTCTTCCATTTTCGAGTAATCCAAGCTTCGTCCATCCACTCTTGGAGGTGTTCCGGTTTTCATTCTCCCTGATTCAAATCCCAGTTGAACAAGTTGTTCTGTAATTCCCTTAGATGCCTGTTCACTAGAACGGCCACCGTTGAATTGTTTTTGTCCTATGTGTATTCGTCCATTCAGAAATGTTCCATTGGTTAAGATGATGGCTTTGCTTTTTATCGCTAAACCAAGACCTGTTTTGATACCAACTAACTTTCGATTTTTGATTACTAACTCAGTAACCATTTCTTGCCAGAAGTCTAAATTATTAATTCCTTCTAGTGTTAATCTCCATGTTTCTGCGAATCTCATGCGATCAGATTGTGCACGTGGACTCCACATGGCTGGTCCTTTGGACTTATTTAACATTCTGAATTGAATCGCTGTCTTGTCTGTTATCATTCCTGAGTAACCGCCTAATGCATCGATTTCACGAATGATTTGGCCCTTAGCTATTCCTCCCATCGCCGGATTGCATGACATTTGGGCGATGGTATTCATGTTCATGGTGACGAGTAGTGTTTTTGATCCCATGTTGGCTGCGGCTGCGGCGGCTTCACAACCAGCATGCCCAGCTCCTACTACAATAATATCATACTTCTCATGCATATCATTAATGTTTCACGTGGAACTTTGTTAAGTACTTACTAATGTTTCACGTGGAACCTTGAATTGATAGCAAAGATAAACAGACGTCTTCTTTTTTTTTCATCCGTTTTTTGTCCAGATGATTTCCATCATCGTATCCTATGAGATGAAGTAACCCGTGAATCATGACTCGATACAATTCTTCTTCAAAAGTGGTTTTAAAAACATTTGAGTTATCCTTGACACGATCAATACTGATGAAAATATCACTTTCTATGACCTTATTTTCTGTAGAATTATCGAAGGTAATGATGTCGGTGAAGTGTTCATGATTTAGGTATTTCTTGTTGATATTAAGAAGGTGCTGATCAGAACAAAAGATATAGTTGAGGTTTTTTATTGAGTAGTGATGATCCGTAGTTATTTGAATGATCCAATGTTGAAGTGACTCTGCATTTTCAGGTATGAAATCAATGTCTTCCTGAAAAAAATGGATAGGCATGTGCTAAAACAAATAGAAGCAAAGCTCTGCTCGTCGGCCTTCGTTTTTAAAGGAAACCTCATCACAGAGATTTTTCATAAGGAAAATACCTCTGCCACCTGGTTTATTCAAGTTTTCCGATAGTGTAGGGTCTGGTAAATTTTCGTAGTCAAAACCAGATCCTTGATCTTCAACAATGAATTTAATCTGAGAATCCTCCAAAGAAAGTTGAAGACTTACATTTTTTTTATTGTTGGATTTATTGCCATGAAGTATCGCATTATTAACAGACTCAGTTACTGCTATCATAATATTACCATAAATGTCATCATTTAATTGATATTTATCTTTTGCATTATCAATAAAGCTTTCAACAATCCTGATATTTTCAGGCAATGAAGGTATTTCTATTTGAATGTTGTCAATCATTCCTTTTGCTCTGTGCTTAGGCGCCTAAAATAGTCGTTTACTTCTTTTTTATAAAATGGGTTTAATTCAATTGGAATGGTTTTTAATAATTCAATTTCTCTTTTCTTAAGTTTTAAATATTCTTCAAATTCCGGTGGTACTTCCCTGGAAACAACAGAAGGTTTATCTGCTTCCCTTTCTTTTTCTGTTTCCTGCTCTCTTTTTGCTTTATCTGCTTCTAAGAGCCGGGTATCAATCTGCTTTTGCCTAAAAATCAACTGTTCAGTCAAGTGTTTGTTCACCAAGTCAATTTCGTTCTGTTCCATCATATCAATGGCTTTCTGCAACTCATCGCCAGCTTTTCCCCCTGCAGGTCGTCCTTTTTCCACTCGTTTGAGCATTTCTAATTGTCGCCTGATCATCTCTTGCTCAGCTGCCAGTCTTGCTAATTCTTCAGAAAGTTGCCTACCTGTTTTTCCAGATTCTTTCAATTCTTTGATTTTATCGCCAAGTTGATTTTGAAGATCTTGCATGTCTGGTATTTCTTGTGGCTGCTCCTTTTGACCTGAACTGTTACCCATTGCCTCCATCATGGTCATTTGCATTTGTTGCATCGTGTCATCAAGTAAAAGTGCCAGGTTATTTATAGAGGTCATCGCAAATTGTTGACTTGTTAGTGATCTTCCTCTATTTCTATCCTTTAGATAATTTAATGACTCATTAATGCTAATGTTAATTTTGTCTATCTCTTTTGTTACAAATGAGGAGATCTGAACAACCCGAGAAGCTAAAGAGAGAAGGCTATCCTGGATTACTTTCGCATCATCTTTTAGTTTAAGTTGGTCTTGAGAAAGCGTGAGGAATCTTGGGTCGGATTGATTAACTTCTTTCATTTCATTCATAATTTCTTCTTGATTAAAGGATAATTTTATTAGGTTATCCAAAATGTCTCTGAGCTGATCAAGGCTGGCCTGCATCATTTCCATTTGCATTCCTCCTTGCATACCTGAAAGTTTCTGACTTAAGCTTTTCATTTTCTGGGCAGCATCTTGTTGCTTCTGCCGCAGTCTTTTCCTATTTTGCTTGAATGGCTGTTTTTGATCATCCTGTTGATCATTGTTTTGCTCACCTTTCTCCTTCGATTGGTTTTGTGATTCTTCGTCTTGATTGTTTCCTGACTTATTTTCCTGCCTTTTTGTTTGTTCTATTTGTTTTTGAATTTCGCGTAATTCTTTCGCAATTTGCCTTTCTTCATACTCAAAATCTTCTAATGCTTCTGGACGCTTTAACTCTTGATTCATTTCCTTTATTTCATCCATGTTCTTACGGAAATCTTTAAATTGCTCTTTGATATTTTCTTGAAGCTCTTGAGATATATTAAGGTCCTCTTCGTCCGCAATTTTTTCTTGCTTCGTACTTAAAGTATCTAATTTTTGTAGGTTTTGCTCTAATGCACTTTCCATTTTGAGGCGTTTGAGAAGCTCCAATGCTCTTTCCATATCTTTTTCCAGGTTTTGCTCATTCCTTTGTAGTTTCTTCAATTGCTCACTTATCTGATCTTTTGGTGCATTTTGCTTCATCAACTCCCGCAGTTTTTTATAAAGCTTTCGTGTTTCTTCATCCATCAGTTGTTTCAATAGCTCTTGAAGCTTTTCATTTTTCGTTTGGAGTTGTTTGCTTTGCTTTTTAAATTGATTATTTGCTTTTTGTAATTGTCGATGCTTCTTCTGTAGTTCACTAAGCTCACTGTTCAACTTCTCACGATCTTTTATGATATCCTGTAGTAGCTTCTGCTCTTGCCAATCAAATTTCTGTTCGGTCTTTAAGCGATCTTCAATTTCGGACAGCCTTCCCGAAATTTCTTCAGCATCTTTTTTTGCAGCATCTAGCTCATTTTCAACATTTTCAGATTTTTTTGATAGCATACGATCAATAACTTCTTCCGTAGGAATCCGAAAAATGAATGTTTTGGACTTACTCTTTTTTGCACCATTTACCCCATCGTTATCAGAAACGGAAACATAAATCTCCAGCCTACTACCTGCAGATAAGTTTAAAGAATCAATGTCCCAATTGACATAAAAGCTTTGTCTTGTATTTTTAGGTTTAACTTCCAGTGGTATTTCATTGATGCTCTGTTCATTATCTTTCCTATAATGGAGCATGAGCTTAGAAAAGCCGTAGTCATCAGACACTGTACCTGCTACTGTGATGAATTGGTAAGTGGAAGAATCAGGAAAGAACTCAGCAATAATTTCTGGAAAAAGGTCTTCAATGACGGTGATGTTGTAACTAAGCTCTGAACTGTTCTTGCTGAATTGATTTGCTAGTAAGATCTGATAAGTTCCTGACTTGAAAATCCGACTTTCTGCTATGAACTGATTCTCACCTTGTCTTTGGAGATTAATTGTATCGCCATTAAATAAGATCTTTGCTTTCTTGGTGGAAAGAGCCTTTATTGACCATCTCACTTTGCTGCCTTCCAGAATTGTAATATCTCCAGTATTAGATACATTTATTCTTTCCCCACCAGTGTAGTTAGGATTTTTAATGGATATGTCCATTGACAATAGATTCGGTCTTTCGCGTATTTTTATTTCGTAACGTTTTGAAAGAAAACCACTTGCATTAATTTGAATTGTTTTATCATCTCGGATTTTCTCAAATGTGAAACTGTACATATCTGAGTGTTGGACTTCCAAAGCCCTAGAATTTTCACCCTCTATTAGGAGCTTTACATCTTCCGGTAAAAGATCACCAGCTATTCTAAAGTTCACTGTGTAGTCTTCTCCTTTAAAAGCTTCTAGGTTTTGATTCAAGAGGGTGAATTGAAATGGCGACGCTCTTTCGTATTCTCTGGAATAATTTGCAATCCGACTTGAACTATCCCTGATGATTTCCGGACTAATGAATGAGACCAGGGAAAAACATATAAGAACTACAATGAAACCAACAGCATATTTTTTTACCGCGGAGAAATCAATGGCATTTGTAAAAGATATTTTTTCAAGTTCTTTTGCCTTTTTATCAATTGCTGCTTTAATCAATTCATTGTCAAGTGAATTATGTTTCCCTAACTGTAGCAGATTTAACAGTTTATCCTCGATATTAGGAAAAAACTGTGCAATTTCACTTGCGGCGGTTTCATTATCTATTCCCTTGCTGATATTTAAAAGCTTGAGAAAAGGGACGATAAAAAAAGAAACAAGCGATATCAAAGAAATAAGAAGAAACAAAAAGAAAATCACACCGCGTGCTATCGAGTTCATCCAAAATTGGTACTCTAAAAAAGCAAATAGAAAAAAAACTGAAAGAGACAAAATCGAAAATACACTTAACCCAATTATGCATTTTCGCCTGTAATACTTTCTCTTGTAATTATTTAGTTTTTCATGTATTTGATCAAGACTGCTCATGTGACAATTCTAACGAATTACTATTCCCAAAGGTGCAATTTACCAATCTATTTCTTCCCTGAAATATTCTAAAATCTGAATTTTTAGTAATTTCTCCTGCTCGAGCAAATCAAATCTTGGTAATCGTTTTATGAGTTTCCAGTGAGGCCAGCCCTCACTATCAAGACCTTCCAGGTAGTAGTATCCCGCTAAAGAAAGTACCTTACAAATTGCGATATGAATAAGGTCTTGTTTTTCTTCTTTAGAAAAAGACTTAGGTCCTTTTCCAAGTTCTTGTATTCCAATTAGATAGAGTACAGAATTAAGGTTTGTTGGTCGTTTGCCTGTATATTTTTTGATTTTATATAATAACCTTATCCAATCTTTTTGAAGAGAAAGATCTTTTTTATAAACCATTATATATCATTATTTTCAATTTATGATTTCAGATTTTATATCACTAGTTTTCCCCAGAACCTGTATAAACTGTAATATCTCGCTTATCTCAAAAGAGGAGATCATTTGCACTTCTTGTAAGTTAGACCTACCCGTAACAAACGATCATCTGCACCCGCAAAATGATCTTTTTCAAAAATTTGCATTTGAACCTAAAGTTAAAAGTGCAAGTTCATTTATTTATTTCTATCAAAGAGGAATTACGCAAAAGCTCCTTCATCATCTCAAATATCAGAAAAAGAAAGAGATTGGTTTTCTTCTTGGAACCTGGTTTGCTCATAATCTGAATCATCTAGCTATTGATCTCATCCTTCCTGTTCCGCTGCACAGTCAAAAACAGAGAAAAAGAGGCTACAATCAAAGCGAATTTTTTGCCAGAGGAATAGCTGAAATTTTAGCCCTTGAGGTGTTAGAAGATGGAGTTACCAGGGCTACATCCACGACTACTCAAACTAAAAAATCGAAACTAAAAAGATGGGCTGATATGGAAAATGTTTATTCAAAAGCGTCTGATGAAGTTAGAAATAAAAGATTGCTGGTAGTGGATGATGTTATTACTACTGGTGCTACCATTGGCATGCTGTGTAATCGCTTAGTGGAGGCCCAAGCAAAAGAAATACATATTGCCGCTATAGCGAGGAGCAAATAAAAAACTGTTTTATTAGAAATAGTCTTGGAAAAATGCATAAGAAAAATTTTCCAGGAAATTAGAACCAGCATCATCGCATATCTAAATCCAATAGCAGAAGTTGCTGAATCCTCGAAAAAGGAATCCTCTTAATCCCCGGATACATCCGATTGGCAACATCATTTCAGGAACCACCTTCATCTATTCAGAATTCTTGACTCAACGTAAATTTTTCTGTCGCAAATACACCATAATAATCGAGAGAAAATTCTCTTTTGAACTACATAAAAGATGTTTTTAAAATTGAAATGAGGCTGTATCGCAACAATATAAATCTATGAGATATGCCTTTTTTAGAGAATTTAAGGGGCGAGTCAGGAAGCTTTATACCTATTGGGTCTGAAGATTTCAAACCTGCCAATCTAGTTCAGGCGGGCAGGCTTGAAAATTATCAGAGTATGTGTATAATTCGTCTTGTTCAGCTGTTCTTAAAACTAGCTAAACGTACAATTAAGCCATTACAACCGCAGCACAACATTGGTCCTAACCTAATTGAATCGGTACAATATTTTTCACCATAATTTTTCGAAATCTCCTATGCTTACACCAGCACTGCCTTTTGTAACCACGATAAAGCTTTCAAAAGACTCTTGTCTTAAAAGATCGGACTCCCAGCCTACATCATCTATCCAGTTATAACCGCCAAAGTAATTTACTCCGTCTATATTATTTATGAGACTTCCTCCATTAGTATAATCATCAAATCCCGTAAATGGTGTTACTTCTTTTGTTTCTAGATTAATAACAGATGCTTTATCATAAAGCGAATTTCCCCACCAGTTCCATCTGTCATCCCAGGCTTCAGCCCATTCATCGATATCGTAATAATCAACTAAAATCTCATCACCGTTTTTAGCAACTAGATAGCCTCCGTAATCAATTTCGATCACCTCCGTTAACTCAAACTCAAAAGAAGTATCGAAGTCTCCATTATCATCCAGCCTTAATGTATAGTAACGTGGTTCACCCGGTATGTTAAAGTAATGGTAGTTCATTGCAATATATGAATTAGGCGATATATATACTGTGCCATTATCAATAACTGACGCTGATCCACCGCCATAAAGACGATCATCATACTTATACGTAAACTGATCTGTTGTAGGATCAAACACACCAACAGATGGAACATTTGGAGGAATTGGATTGGTACAGCATCCATTATCAGCCACATAAGATACAGACCAGACCACTTTACCACTATTTAGTAAGAATCCTTCATTTACGCCAATTCTCATTCCATCAGAACCGCCGGGCAATGCTGAGCCTATATTATGTGTTTTAGTTATCTCCATAGACTCAGGATTCAATTCCAATAAAACGCCTTCTACTACGTCAAAAAGAAAGGCCTGGGTTTCTGAAGCAAAAGTTAGAGATCGTGTTGATGAAATTCCAGAAGAGGCGAAGCTGAGTACACTAGCAACACTTAATTCCAGTGTGGACTTATCTACCACCCATTTGGTGATGGTTGATGCATCTGGATTTACTGCAAATATTTGTTCTCCAAATGTTTTAACTGTTATCTCGGTTCCTAGCTCAACACTTTGAGCAATGTCAGCTATTTCAGGTATTGTTTCAGTTACTCTGACATAAGTTATGCGCCCTCCGGGTGTTGCGTTTTGATATACTTGAAGAAAAGCGGATTCTACTTCTACTTCATCAACAGTTGTTATTTCATTATTATCGTCTTCACTACAAGAGGTAATCCCAACGGAGATCGCTCCGATTAATAGCATGGCCCTCCAAGCCCATTTTTTACTTATTTTAGATAGATTTTTAGAATTAAAAGTTTTCATTTTTTTACTTTAGTATTTGACAGTTAGTTTAATTGTTAGCCTGCTGTAAATAGGAAAGTGTGTCCTGCATGACACATTTCCTAGCAGGTTTTTCCGCCAATGGACGGAAAGGTTTTGGCCTTCCGGCTTAGATTCATTTTATCATTTGTTTGTACATATGCTTTTGGTTTAAAATTTCACTTGGTAGAGGTGAGACCTCCTGCATTGGCAGGGCCTCCCTGACCCCCTCAGGACACTGACGGCCTAAAAGGGAAATTTTTCGTTGTTTTGTTTATTACGTTCATAAATTTCATTTCAAAACTGAATCGTTGATTTGATGAAAAAGGCCCTTCCTGGTCGCTGTACACCAAAAAGGTCAAAGACTTTCGCGTCGGTTAGGTTTTGTACTTCCAGAGTTAAAGCATTTTGAATGTCTTTGATGTTCATCTGGTGGGTCAGCCCTATTGTGTGTATGGTTTGATTGGGCACTTCGGCTTTGAATTGCTGCAAGCCGGCACTTTCCCAACCTACGAAAAAGGAATTGACATAGCGGACATTCCAGAAGATGGAAAAGTTGTCATTCTTCTTGAGTAAATCCTGCAACTGGTATTCTGCTGCCCCATTGGCAAAGAAGTAGGGCGTGTTGGGGATGCGGTCTCCTTCAAATTCCACAAAAGGGCCGGTATCTGAGGTATTTAAGTACTGTTGGTAGGTGGTATTGGCCGTGACGCTTAAACCTGGAATAAAATCTCTCCATCGTCCGCTCAATTCAAACCCTTGTGAGGTAGCACTCCATACATTTTGAAAGGAACCAAAATCATTAGCATCCACTAACAAAAAAATGAGGTCATCAATTTGGCGCAGGAAGAAATTGCCTTGTAGTTGCCATTCGTTAGCTGCTTTTGCCTTGCTGCTATAGCTCCACTGCAGGTTTACATTGTGACTACTTTCCGGTAACAGTTCCAGGTTTTCGGCAATTAACTGTCCGTCCCCGAAAATCTCATCCTGGCGCGGCAAGCGGTAAGCATACTCATAACTCAGCTTGGTGGAAAACCGTGGTGACCAGGCGTATTTGATTCCGTTTCCTGCTCCATAATTGCTTACCGAGCGCTCATCTACCAGTGTTACTTCCACACTGGGATCAATGGACTCAATGCGAATGTCTTGGCGGTAGTTTTTCACAAATGTTATGTTCTCTAATCGTTGGTCCAGGAGTTTTGTGGTGTATTCAAGCCCTGATACCAAGTCAAATAACTCCCCTTCATCCAACGCAGGATCAAATGGTCCATCTACTAAGAGGTCGTCACCGGTACGGTAGGAGTAAGTTGGAGCAACGGATAATTTCACTACATGCTTATCGGAAATGGTGTAATTCAGCTGCTGTCGGGCAAAGACACTTTCACTTGTAGTAATCAAATGATCAGGCTCCCCGAACTCTCCGGGCTGGTTTTGCACCCGCACCACCTCGCCCAGCCAATTATAAAGGTTTCTGCTGGTATCGATGGATACTCTTTCATTGTAGTTATAGCCTGCTTTCAGGTCCAGCTCCCATTTGGGGGAAGGACTTACGTTGTAGTGCAGGTTTATCCCCTCGGAAAAACTGGTGAAGCGCACCTCACCAAACGGGCTACCTGCAACCGCT
>JBCDKO010000128.1:0-13529 GCA_038746525.1 Bacteroidota bacterium | reverse complement strand
CCTTGACCTGAGTAGGAGCTCCTTTCTGTCTTCTGGAGATAGTTCTAACTTACCTATGCTTGCCATAGAAACAAATATCATAAATAGTAATATTATTATAAAATCATTACACTAGGCAGCAAGGTGAAGATGTATGCTTATACTTCGATCCGCAGCGAACGACGTAGCTGATGTACCTGTGACTAGTTGAAAAATCTCGAAATCGAGATTTTTCAGTGCACGGAAAATGGAAGCATCTGCTCGAAACCCTTGCACCTATTGAAAAAGAAATTTACTAAACAGTATCTTTTGACCACATCAACGTGTTTTTTGAATTGAAAAAACGTTTCTCAGCAGGCCCTAACTAATAGCTATGTTGCTGTTTTACCCTCAACAGTCGCTCGGCTGTGCCGAGTGACGGATATAACATATGATTTGAATGAGAATGACCCCCGAACAAAAAAAAGAAAAATAATGGTCATTCGCTACAAGCGAGCGACTGTCCGGAGTGTTTGATGAGGCACTGAACGAGATAGATATGTCGGGCATGGGCAACAGCAGTATCGCACCGAGAGCCTTTTTTGAACTACATCTTCTTTGATCAGGAGATGAACTACGTGTGTGCGTGCTTCTTACAAATCACCACCGCTGCGCAAGGGAATGAAGATATGGTAAAGTGCTCAAAAAACCAACCGTACCCCACTACATTTCAAAATCAGGCACAAAAAAACCCCTCAGTGCCTCTAATCGCATTCCAATGCCCGAAAAAAAATGAAAATATTACGAAATACGGCAAGTTAGGTTAAGGAAAGTCCAATACATGGGCAGGACATAAGCATGTCTACAGCACCAAGCCTATTTGCAGAACAACACCGAAAGCTTACAGCAGGACATCGATCCATTCCACTCGATGAAATAAAACCTAATTTTGAGATATGCCAAGAGCACTAGAAATCAATGGATATATCTTTCATTTTTTCTCATTTGACTGTTCAGAACGAACGCATATACATATGAAAAAAGGTGAAGGAACGGGTAAAATATGGTTGCGACCAGAGATGGAAGTTTTTTATATGAAGGACTTCAAAAGTCAGGAAATCCGTCAAATCCTTAAATTAGTAGAAGAAAATCGAGGAAAATTAATTGAAAAGTGGGATGCATACTGTAATAACAGATAAAACGGATATTGAATCAATCGAAAAGATACTATCGAAGTTTCCTTCGGATGAACGAGTAAACATTTATTCTTCTAAAATGTCACCTATTGAGCGTGCTATTGTTATGAGTGGCCTAGCAATCAGTAATGTGGTGATCCAGCAAGAAAACAACTTGATCTTATTCATTTTGAATAATGGTACAGTTTTACAAAAGTCAATTAATCAAATCAAGGGCTTATCCAAAGCTAGTTCACAATCCCTCACCAATTTTGAGAATATGGGAAATGGTATTTTATGGCCAGAAATACCAGAAATAGATATATCTCTAAAATCATTAATCCAAGAAGAGCTAGCACAGAGATACAATCTTCAGATAGTTTGATCCTATATCGGATGACTCCCACTTCAACAGTCGCTCGGCTGTGCCGAGTGACAAATCCGAAATATGATCTGAATGAGAATGACCATTGAACAAGGAAAAGAAAAATAATGGTCGCTCGCTACATGCGAGCGACTGTTTGGAGTGTTTGATGAGGTACTGAACGGCATAGATATGTCGGGCAAAGACAACAGCAGTAAAGGCACCGAGAGCCTTTTTGAATTACATTTTCTTTGATCAGGAGATGAACTATGTGCGAGCGGGCTTCTTACAGATCACCACCGCAGCGCAAGGAGTTGGCGTGCAAGTCCTCAACAGTCGCTCTCGGCTGTGCCGAGTGACGAATATAACCTATGAGCTATGATCCTGCGATAGGTAGATTGATGCAGATTGATCCTTATTCCAGTAGTTTTTTGAAATGAATCCATATCAATATGCTTTCAATAGTCCTTTAAAGTTCGATGGTCTATTAGGCCTAGATCCATGCCCAGATGGTAATTGTGATAACATGGTACCAACGAAGACAGGCGTGAAAGGGTAGTAACACCTTCAGGTAACAGTAGTTCAACTTCAACTGTTACCGATTATCATTCTTTACTGTTTAGCTCAAACCCGATTCACAGGGCATTGGCAAGGGACAAACATAACAATGATCGAAATTTTATGCGCCATGTAGTGCATAATAAAACAATTCATTACAGCTATGGGGATTATCTTTCAGAAATATCCAGAACTGATAATTCAGGAAGATTATGGCAGAAAAATAGCTACTGCGGGGATTGTAGGTTCGATGTTAGCAACGACAGGCTCACCTTTGCTTATTGAAACTTTAGGTTCAAATACGACTCAGTTTGGAGTAAATGCAGGTTTTTCAGCTTACAAATCTTCACACTAGGTCACCTTTAATTTTCTGATCGCTTTAGCCGCAACTTGTGGCCAAAAACGTTTAAGATATATACCTGCCTTCTCTTTCAAGCCACCTATGTAAACTTCATTTTTATTGTTTTCAATTGCTTTTACAATCAATCTTGCACATTTGTCTGCAGGCATTCCATTAGCTTGACCTGTGTCCAATTCTCGCTGCGCTGCGCCATCCCCTGTAAGTGCGTTGAGTGATATTTCTGTTTTTACAAAGCCGGGTAAAATAAGGCTTACTTTGATATTATCGTTGTGGTGCTCTGCTCTCAGGGCATCATAAAACCCATGCAGTGCATGTTTGGATGCCCCATATCCTGACCTGTACGGTGTATTAATGATACCTACTGTTGAAGTAATCACCACATGATGGCCTTTTCTGCGCTCCACCATTCTGGGCAGAAGCATTTTGGAAAGGGTAATAGAGCCGAAGTAATTGACTTCCATCAGTTTTCGATCCACCTCGATACTCGTGTTAAGAATCGTGTCACGCTGACTGATACCTCCATTATTAATCAAAATATCGACTGCTCCAAAAATCCTCTCGGCTTCCTTTACTCGCTGAGTCAGTGCAAATCCATCCTCAAGATCTATCGGCAATATTTCCGTAGGAGCATCACAATTTTTTTTCACCCGCTCAAGTTCGTTTTTTCTCCTTGCCGAAATAATAAGTTTTGCTCCTTTTCTGGCAAGCTGATAGGCAAGCTGCTCGCCTATGCCGGCACTCGCTCCGGTAAGCCAGACCACACTATTTTTGATTTTGGTCATTCTTTCGTTGTTTATTATCTTCTATGAACACATAAAGTGAATAAACTCCGAGCGCCGTTCCAAAAGGGAAGCTAAAAATTGAAATACATCCTGCGATAAAACAGAGAGTTAGTCCCCAGTTTTTACCCTGGACTAAACCTATACCTCCGATGAGTGAGGGCACAGCGGAAAGAATAAAAATGAACGTAACTACCGTCCGAATAACACTAGCTACCATCTCAAAAATCATAGCAGTTTCCGGTCCTTCATCTTCCACAATCGCCTCTATAATGAATGGTAGAAACGAAGAGATGATCACACCAATAAAGACAAACAAAAGCGCAGTAAGAGAACCATATACTATGTGAAGAATTCCAAGTATACGTTTATGTGATTGAATATTCATGAGTTAGTTTTTTTATAAACTACGAAATCAAAGGCGTATTGGTGTTTATTGTCTATTGGATGATGCACTCGCGATACTTCATCCCACTCGTCAAGCGAAAATTCGGGAAAGGTTACTAAGCCATCAAATATTCCTTCTATTTCGGTTAGATAAATCTTGTCAGTGATTTCTAGACCTATTCGATAGATCTCTCCACCGCCGATAATGAATAGTTCCTTTTCATTATTTTTTTCTGCAACTGCTACACCTTCTTCAAGCGAGTGAATGATGGTAGCGCCATTTGCATGATAATCATGTTGTTTCGTAATGACGAGATTGGTTCGTTGAGGAAGTGGCCGAAATATATGGGGAAGGGACTCCCAGTTTTTTCTCCCCATGATGACATGATGTCCTTTAGTAGTTTGTTGAAAATACTTAAAGTCATTGGGTAAATGCCATGGTAGGTCATTATCCTTACCTATTACCCGGTTCTTGCCCATCGCTGCTATCATTGATATGACCATATTATCCGATTAATTTTATGCCAGTTGGTATTTCTTATTAAAAAGTATGACCTCTTAAAAATTCATTTGAAGACATTCTTTTCTTCCCTTCCAGTTGCAGTTTAGTAATTTCAAGTTGATGGTCTTGGCAAGAAATCATTAGTTCGCTAGTACATCTGACACTGTATTTTCCAGGCTCTTTGCCTTCTAATCCGGATAACTCCACGTCAAATATCTTTAGTATTTTTCCATTAAAGGAAGTCCAGGCTCCTGGGTATGGAGATAAGCCTCTTATGAAGTTCCTAACTTTTTCCGCAGGCCTATTCCAATCGATCTTACAGTCTTGTTTGAAAATCTTAGGTGCAGTGACCAATTTTTCTGTCGATTTCTGAGGTATCCTCGGATATTTTCCTAGCTGAATTGCGTGGACTGTTTTCAGAACCAAATCTGCTCCTTTATGCATAAGCCGACAGTATAGCGTCTCTGCATTATCATTCTTGTAAATTGGCTCGATGTTTTGGAATATAATTTCGCCGGTATCTATTTCGTGTTTTAGAAAGAACGTAGTAACACCTGTTTCTTTTTCACCATTAATGATTACCCAATTGATCGGTGCTGCTCCACGGTATTGAGGGAGAAGAGAGGCATGAAGATTAAAGGTGCCAAGTGCAGGCATATCCCATATAATTACCGGTAGCATTCTGAAAGCGACCACAATTTGCAGGTTGGCTTGGAATGATTTTAATTCTTCAATAAAATCCGGAGATTTTAAATTGCTAGGTTGAAGGATTGGCAAACAAACCTTGATCGCATAATCTTTTACCGCCGAGGTTCCAAGTTTTTTACCCCTTCCTCTTGGTTTGTCCGGAGCAGTAACTACAGCCACCACATTAACCTTATTTTCAATTAGTTTTTGCAATGATGCTGCTGCAAAATCCGGTGTCCCAAAAAATACAATTCGAAGTTTTTTGCTCATAAAAGTGGCAAAGAAACCAAGGATTTATTAGAATCTTCTGAAAAACCCGCCTTTTGGCCCAACTCTTCGTTACTCAAAATTTCAAAAGCCTCATTTACGGTCAGTAAACTACGTTTTTGAAATTCTGAAAGCCTCGATTTGAACCAAAAATCCAGTTTTACAAAGGATTCTATTAATCAATCAATGATCTAAGTTCAAGCGTTATTTTTTTCTCTTTTCCATTTTGTTTAATCACTAAATCTACTTTTTCACTTTCTTTCCTAAGTATCTTTTTAACGTCCGGTAAGACAACTTCATTCATGCTTTTGCCATTGATTTTCAAGAGTTCATCATTTACCATTATTCCTGACTCAGAGGCAGGACTATCATCAAAAACTTCATGAATTAGCACCGTTTTTTTGTCTTCCGCAAGTTGAACATCAAAGCCGCTACAGTTGACATTAAAGCTGGCATTATAGGTCTTATCTTTTTCTAAATAAACCATATTAGAACCATAATCAATAGTAAAATTGTACATTCTGATGATTTGACTTCCCATGATTCCTGCCACAACTTTACTTGCCTGAATACCTTCAGTGGCAGTGCTGATTCCAATAGGCAGATCTTCAATTTTTTGTTTCCCGAAAGAAAAAGAAAGTACACGACCTTCGTAATGAGGTGTTTCCTTTTTAGAAAGCCCTTTTACCAAATAAGAATAATGTTTGCCGGTTTTACTGATAATATCATATTCTGCTGCGTACGGGGTATTAAAATCTAGTGTAGTACCAGCACCGGTAATAAAGTAGAATATTCCGTCATGGAGTTCCTCATTGTTTAATACAACTTTTCCTTTAATAGCGGGGATTCTGGTATCAAAAGTGAATGGAATGGCATCACCTCTTTGAGGTGCCATACCTAAGTCATAAATACTTATCAATTTTTCATCAAAGTTGACGTAAACGGAATGACTTCTTAATAAATCGTAACCGACTATTCCGTCTAGATCCATTCCTAGACTGATTTCCAGGTGGTCAAAATCAGTGGAATAAACCTTAATATTCTTTTCCATTAAAAAATTATTGATTGTAATGGTATTATGCTTAACTATTTGCCAATCATAATAAGTAGCTTCTTTCATTTCGATTTTCTTTCCTGATAAGCCAAGATCTTTTGTAATGTCTTCGTCCAAAACCGTATATCCTGATCCAGTATCGAAGATGAAATCCAGTGATTCAGAGTTATCAATACTTACTTGAATGATGATGTGGTCTCCAAATAATTGGAAAGGAATACTTGTGATCGGCTCTTGAGAAAAACCGGTTATTGTCAGCATAAAAGCGATAGAAAGTTGCGTGAGCTTTTTCATAGACCGTATTTTTAAAAAGAGAAATAAGTGAGAACAATTAAGATTCTTTAGACTTTTCGGCATAACGTACTCGATAATTTAATATTGATTTCCTAACATCTAGAAAAAGAAAAAAATTGTGCTGTAAAAGTCAAAAAGTGGTATTTCATCAAAACTCATATTGATACCCTTCCTTACTATTTAAAATATTTTATTGCTTAATCTAGCATTCACTTTGGTTTGGTAGCCATTGACTACCCAAAAACAAAGCAAAATAAGAGTGAAAGCGTTTCCAAAATATCTTGATTTAGACCGAACTTAAAGAAGGATGGTATGAGATTATTTCTTTATGATGAACCATTTGATAGGAGATGTGTTAAAGGAAAAATCAACAAGTATGTCAGAAAAAGTTTGGTTAGTTACTGGATGTTCCACGGGATTTGGTAGAGAATTAATAAAAATAATTGCTGAAAAAGGTGAAATAGCCATTGGTACTGTTAGGAAGAAAGAGCAGATAGCTGATCTTGAGGGAATCAACTCAGAAAAAATAAAGGGGATAGTTTTGGATGTACAAAAGCAGGATACCATTGATGCGGCAGCTAAATGGATAGAAAGCGAGTACGGCCGTATTGATGTTTTGGTCAATAATGCGGGTTATGGGACTTTGGGGCCAATTGAAGAAACGAATGATGAGGAGATTCAGAGGCAGTTTGATGTGAATGTATTTGGGTGTGTAAGAATGATAAAGCTGGCGCTTCCTTTCATGAGAAGTCAACATAGTGGACATATTCTCAATATCACCTCTATAGCAGGATTGAATGGATTTCCAGGAGTTGGGATTTACAATGGAAGCAAGTTTGCCCTTGAGGGCATAGGTGAGGCCTTAGCTGCAGAGACGAAGCATATGGGAATAAAAGTGACCAATATCGAACCCGGTCCTTTCCGTACGGACTGGGCAGGAAGATCAGCTACTTTTAATAAATCTTCTATAACAGCGTATAACGAATCTGCGACCAGAAATATGGAAGCCATTAAAGAGGTTAGCGGCAACCAAATCGGAGACCCAATTCGTGCAGCAAAAGCTATGTTTGAGGTAACTACCTTGGATCAGCCTCCTATTCATTTACCGCTAGGTGGCCCGGCTTACAAAAGAGCTAAGATTAAATTCAATGAAATATTAGAAGAGATAAATAAGTTTGAATATCTAGGTAAACCTACTGACTATACCGAGGAGGAGATCAAAGTAATGGAGTAATCTTTTGTATTTTTCGTTGATAGACATAAAATATTTAAGGCTTATTTTATAAAGACTAGTGGTCAGTGATTGAATATGACCTCTCAGAGGTTTTAAAAAGCTCAACTATCTATTCTATAAGCTTTTTAGGGTATTGGGTCTAGTATTAAGCTTATTTTTCGACTAAAATCATAGATTTAAATTTAATATAATCAATTTTTAATACGTTAGCCAGCGTCTCTAAGAAAAGACGAAAAACACGCTTATTGACACCTGCAGCGTAGTTTTTTAGCAAAACAATGAATCGAATCTATTTTATACTTTGGAATCGATTTCTCAATTCCTCAAAAATTCATTTGAATTTTGAATGAATTGAAGGTAAACCTGTGATTTTATTGTGTTTTCACTAAAATTTCAAAAATAGATTCAATGACCATTTGTGCATCGAAATTTCAAAAAACACACTATATGAGCCAAAAACATCGTTTTCTTGCAAAGGATACTATTTTCTTAGAGACACTAACTAGCACGTCAAAACATAAGTTCATTAAGAAAATTACATATTAGGCATCTTTAGGTTTTTCTCCAAAAGCTTTTTGAAACCGAATTTGATAAAGCGATATATTTTCGATGAATTCTGAAATTTTACCTTCGCGATAAATGTAGTAATCCTGAAATCTAGTGTCGGTTTTTCGGTCTAGAACAATAGAAATAGTGAATCTAGCTAAGCTCTTAATGCTTGGTTTTCAAACTTTTTTATTAGTATCTGATTAAAATAATCATTGCTAAAAAGATTTTAAGTTATTTCAAAAATATTGAATCACGAATAGTTTCAAACGTAGTAAGTGTATTTAACAGTTTATAATTTAGGTTAGACGCAATACTGTGTTTTAGGTAATAAGCAGTCGTTTTTAAGGGGTAAACTCGAAAAAAGAGATCAGGGTTATCCGAAAAGCTATCCTTTATAATAGAAATAACAACTAAGCTTGATGACCTATTACCTGCTCATTTTGAAACGCATAAATAAGCTAATCGAAATCTTCGTAAAGTGAGACGATCTCTTTCCTTAATATAGCTATATTTAGATAGGGCTTGCTGAGAAAGTCAGAGGTGTATCAGATACTAGGCAGCAAGGTGAAGATGTATGCTTCTACTTCGATCCGCAGCGAACGACGTAGCTGATGTACCTGTGACTAGTTGAAAAATCTGGAAATCGAGCTTTTTCAGTGCACCGAAAATGGAAGCATCTGCTCGAAAACCCTGCACCTATTGAAAAAGAAATTTACTAAACAGTATCTTTTGACCACATAAACGTGTTTTTTGAATTGAAAAAACGTTTCTCAGCAGGCCCTAGATACGCTTGTATAGACTTTATAACAAACTTGCTTTCAAAAGTTCTTATCACACCAGCTTTTACAAATAGCTCAGGTAGTCACGCCGCTTAGGCCTATTGGCAATAGTGCTATATGATCAGGTTATTTGGGTCCGACTCAAATTGCTGCGTACTTACTGATACCTCAGCTTCGTTGCTGGGTTCGCCTTTGTCACTTTTGCAGTCTGCCAATAAATAGAAGCTGCTCCAACCATGAATAGGAACAAAATGCTAATCACTACTTCGATAACTCCTAGACCGGTTCCATACCTGATCAAGAAATGAAGGAAGATTTTGTCATAGAAAACATAAGAAAAGGGGATCGCCAACAATGCAGCAATAGCAATCAACTTGAGGAAATCCTTTGTTAGCTGGTAGAAAAGACTGGCTTTGGTTGCACCCATGATTTTTCTTACTGCAATCTCTTTGGTTCTATTTTCTGTTGTGTAAGAGACCATACCCAATAAACCCAGACATGAAATGGTAATAGCTAAGATGCTCAGCACACTAAAAAACTTAAGCTGAGCGACAAAGATGAAATAAGCCTCTTCAATCTCATCGTCCAGAAAGGTGGCACGAAAAGTCCTGTTTTGGTCAATATCGCTCCAGATAAGTTCCAAATCTGTTATGGTTCGTTTGATGTTCGGCGAATTCACAGTGACCAAAGCATAATTGCTTTTTTCCAAAGAATACCGCATAATGAGCGGACTGATTAGTTCACTTAGCGGCTCAAAGTTGAAATCCTTAAGGATACCGACCACTCTACATTTGGTTCCGTCAGCCATCGTAAATCGGAGCGTATCCGCTTGCGTGTAGAACACTTTCAAGGATTGGATTAGTCGCTGATTAACCAGAACCAATTCTTCATTTTGATTCGAACGACTGATAGCCTTACTTTCACCCCATATCAGCTCCATTTTCATCTGTTCTACGAAGTTATCTGCCACATAGACTTGCATGACATCAATAGAATCAATCCTGTTAGAGGACACTTGGATACGTTCAGATGAACGTAGACCGGGTAAGTTTGAGGAAGCAGTCACAGCTTTTACATCTGGATGCTTGCTCAGTTCGTTCATCAAAATTTGCTTGTCAATATCACTGAAGGGAATCGATAGTACATTATTGGATTCAAAGCCATGATTGTTATTCAATACGAATTTGTACTGCTTGCCTATGGCTGCGACACCAGTAACGAAAACAAGCGACATAAAAAACTGAAAAACAAACAGTCCTTTTTTGTACCCTGCTACCTTATTTTTTCCATTCAAAACCTCACCTTTCAAGGTCTGAACTGGATTCAATCGAGCAAAGTACTGAGCAGGAAAGATACCTGCAATCAAACCAACCAGTAGGGCAAAACCTACGAAAACCAAACCTTGGTAGATATTAAGGTCTGTGTCGACAACCTCTGAGAAATAAACCATCTCTAGGAGGAACTCTTTCATTGGTACCATGATGAAAAAAGATATGATTAGTGCAAGGAGAGTCATCAGCATGGTTTCGATGATGAGCTGAGTTTTAATCTGCTTCTTTTGTACTCCCATCACCTTACGAATCCCAATTTCTTTGGCTCTTTTTAGTGATCGGGCTATTGATAAATTGGTATGGTTAAATATGGAAGGCATCAGGATTAAAATTCCTATCGCTATAAAGAAAACCAATGCCTTTTCTTCCCATCCCACCCCAAGGGCATTGTTGTTGTTCCATTTGTGTGGCACTATGTTAGACACTTCTATAAATCGTAGCTCAATGCTTTCGTCTGGATAGTAAGCATCAGCTATTTCTGCCGTTTCGGCTAATGCAGCTGCTAGTTGACTGGTTTCGGTGCCTTCGTACAGCAAGGTATAGGCATAATGATTTCGAAAATTCAACCAGTCATTTTTAAGATCTGTCACGCTTAACTTTTTATAGGTCTCGTAAGATGTAAGCATCTCAAAAAAGAAATGGGTCTGATAAAGATCTTCCATCACGCCAGTTACATTGAAGGTTCCAAGGTCTGTTTTGATGGTTTTACCAAGGGCGCTCTCATCTCCAAACAGCTTTTTTGCTGTTTTTTCAGTCAATACCATACTAAAAGGGTCTTTCAATACGGCATTAGGATTTCCCTGAATCAAATTGAAACTGAAGACATTGAAAAATGCTTCACCCGCGAAGTATCCTGAAAAATCAAACAGCTGACCGTGATGGTCTACCACTGGCTTGAAACCCGATTGAATATCGACTACGGCTTCTACGAAAGGATAGTTCTGTATGAGGTAATCCGACGTTGCAGGAAAGGTAGAGCTATAGAAGGTCTTGTTGGCTTCACCTTTGATAGAGGTATTGATTTGGTATATTCTGGCTTTATTTTGGTGAAATTCATCCATTAGATGCACCGTTACCGTCACTGTCAATGCGATCAAACAGATACTCATCCCCAGTGCAAGGCCGAATACGTTCAAAGTTGTAAATAGCTTATGCTTCGCAAAATTTCGAATGGCGATTTTGAAATAATTTTTGAACATAGCAATTGAGTTTTGGGAGTAATAGTGTGCGTAAGCCGCACTTATTTTTCTTTTCTTAAATCCATATGAAAATAGCAGTGAGCATACTTGCCTCCAATAGTTCAGGTCAGCTTGCCACTCCTTAGCATCTTTGAGATTGCATGAATAAATCTCATCCATGTCACCTAGAATGTCTTCCAAGTCCGCTCTGCCTGCAAACCGCCGCAGAAGTCGTTGAGCGTTTTTTGGTGGGATACTCATTTCAGTGATAGGTTAATTTTTGCACCCGCCCACAACTGGTCTCTAAGTGCTTTCATGTTGGCGAGTTCAAGCTTGGCACTATCGGTGAGTTCGAAGTATCGCTTTCGTCTGCCACCTCGTTCATTGGTTGGCTCCCCGAGGAAAGAGGAGATATACCCCTTTTCTTCCAGACGGGTGAGGGTGGAGTGCAGCGCACCAATGCTGAGCTTTCGGTTGGCTCTTTTTGAGATATCATTGAGTATGGCAACACCATAGGCCTGATCTGCCAGATTAGCGATCGTTAATAGTACCAGTTCCTCAAATTCTCCGAGATATCCTTTCATAACTTTCTGCTTTTAAGAATATATACTACGTCAACTTCCAAGTATATGTTTCTACTTTTAAGAATTAATTATAAAATTGGAGTAGGATTGATTGGAGTCATGATATACTTAATGACGCTAGCTACAGATTTTGACCACAAAAATCGGAGTGGTAAAGGAAAATGATGGCATCTAGATATGGCACATGCCTCTGGACTTTTTAAATATCTACTTAGGTTCGGTTTTGAACTTTATTTTCGAGTCACTAAGTAGAGGCATATGCTATATCCGTTTGTGTGAGTACTTTTTACCCTACAACTCGTTTATCCTTCGCAATGTGTTTAGCATACATTAGTAAAGCCCCAATAATCATGATATTCCTGAATATATTCAGCATATCGCTATCTGAAGTTCCAGCTCGTGGTACATGAATTTACTCGGTATACCGTATTATTGTACGAAACTTCGAAAAGTTGCTTATAGATTGCTGCAAATGGTGATATTTGCGACAAATGCTGGAAAGAGGAGTGATTGATCCGTAGAAGTTCACATGGTTCAATGCATTTAATAAATTCTGAGGAAGGTGTTTGGTTTTGAAATCCAAAAATATCAGTAGCCCAACCATCCTCAATATATAATTCACGAGTGAATTCGTTTCCGTTCTTATCAATTACATAGACTTGTAAACAACCGCTCACTATATAGTAAACGTACTTGCAAATTTCACTTTGACGCAAAAGATGATCGCCTCTTTTAGTTTTAAGTTCTTTGAAATGTGAAATTACCAAGTGCAAGTTTTCTGGCCCTTGTCCCAGTCTTTTGGTTCCTTAAGTTTTTCGATTATGCCTTAATTACACAAAACGTTTAAATACCATCCATAACCTGAACTCATCAAATTTCTTTTAAAAGTATCTGATAGTAATAGCCAATGCAAATAGCTCAGTTTAGCTGATGGATGAAATTTTGATTTTTGTTCCCCAGGCAGGCTTCTAACTAGTTCGAGTATCTGAGAGAAAGATTGATAGCGGAGTTGTTCAGCACGCATAACAGTTCTAATAAAATATGGCGTTAGGCAATACAGAATCCATAAGCGTGAAAATCGCTAGGGGAGATGGCTGAATAGTAACCAATCATTCAGTATGAATATTAAACTACGGTAAATCAATTACTTGAATCAACAGCCATTTGTGGTGAATAATGCAGTCATCCAAAAAAAGGGTTTTTCCCTAAAATAAAATACATTGATAAGTTTGAGTTATGGTGCAGTAGAGGCCGTTTTTAACACGGTTAGGTAAATAACCTTAATGCAGTCAGGCTCTGGCTGTCGGTGACCCGAAAATTGATTCAAGAAATCCTAAGGTAGGCCACTAAAATTTATGAGTCAGCCGGGCACGATTCATTTAAAAGGACCATAGCACTATGAACACCAAAAACAAGAGAAAAAAAGTAAGCAAGTCCCCTCTCAATGAATTCCAGATCATTGATCCCAATGCAGCAGGGATCGATGTT
>JBCDKO010000127.1:0-13694 GCA_038746525.1 Bacteroidota bacterium | reverse complement strand
TCAGCGTTCTTCCTTGATCAGAAAGTTCTTTTATGATGTGTGGCGAAGATTTAAAATCTGGCTCGTTATATGATAAATTTAATGGAGTTTCCAAAAGATTATTTCCTTTGGAGGGGTAATACCAGAATATTTTCTCAAAAACACAAATGGCTGAATAGTAACAAAATCATTCATCATAAATATAAATTATTGTAAATCAATTACTTGAATCAACCCGCCACTATTTGTGGTGAATAATGTGGGTTAAACACTCATAAATAATGAATAGGCCGACTTAACGGAGTACTGATAGGTCGGCTCAGTTCATAGATATAGCGATTAACGGCTTTCCCTTGTTTGCTAAACGATTGGCCAAAGGAATGGATATTTGACTATTTTCACATCTGAGTTCCTAAAGTGTCTGCTACTGACTTAATAGGTATAAATGCTTCAATATGGTTCTCTCGAATAAAGTCCATTAGAATTTTTCTCATTTCATTCGTATTATTCACTACGTCCATTACATGCTTATTTCCCCAGTGTGTATGATGAAATACAGATTTTTCATTTAGGTTTTTTGAAATGTTTACCGATTGCACAGAGTTTGTCTCGGGATCACCTTTTGAATGGATCAGTAGCACAGGCTCCACAATTTCCTTTGTTTTTTCCAGCGCATTTGCCTCTTTATAATCCACTCCTGCTCTCAGATTTACTACTTGCATTACTCCCGGGGCTATAAATGCTATGCCAGATCCATAATCTTCAATGGCACGCTCAAAAATAGCGGAATACCAATCCTGAAAGGGAGAATCAGCCACAATGAAAGCCACGTTTTGATCTTCAGCTCCAGCCGTTAAAACAGTAGCGCCTCCCCAAGAACTACCAAACCATGCCATTTGATCCCATTGGTATCCTTTGTTTTCGTTGGCCCATTCTGTAACAGCAATCAAATCCTTAGACTCTTTAATGCCACCTGTAGGATATTTTCCACCACTCCCACCATGTACGCGATGATCATACATGAGAATATCACAACGACAATCTTCCACCATAGGAACGTATTTTAACATATTGGGCCAGTTCCTTCCCCAACCGTGAGAAAAGATGAAAAGACATTGGGCAGAATCTGAAACATTGAAATACTGACCATGAAGGGGAATCTCCTCATATCCTTGAAGGGTCAATTCCTCAGGTTTAGGAAGGAGCGACATCATTTCTTCAAAAGTGGTATTCCAGTAAATCGGAATATCATTGAGCGTACGCTCCATGGAGCTTTCGGGGGTCAATACCCGGTTGGAAAGGGTATAACTAATGCCGACGTATAAAGCAATAAGTAGAATAAAAAGTGTTATAAGTATCTTTTTTAAGATTTGCATTGGCGAGACGTTTGTTTTTGATTGATAAGGTGTTAGTTAAAAACATTTAACCTATATGTGATATATAGCAATGTAAGTTAAAATTATTCATGTAATAGAATTTTCCTAAAAAGTTCAGAAAAAGAAATGTTGTATCCCTAGATGATTATCCCACAACCTATCAGCCTGTTTGTCCTTTCGTTTGATACGGCTGACCATTAACGACTGATTACTAGAAGATAAGATGTTTTCCCATCAAAAGGCCGTTAATCGGCTATTTGCGTTACATCCATTTGTTGAAAGTCTAACCGCATCTTTTGCCAATTTTTGGGGCCAATAGCACCTATTTTGTTGTTCCATATGGCTGATTGCTGTTACTATTCAGCCACTAAAAGTGCTGATTACCTATTAGTTAACAACCGTAATTGCTGAAAACAATTTTATTATGTATAAATACTTAAAATAATGTTTTGAATTAAAGTAATTTACCATAAAATATATTGAGAATAAGAGCTATTATTCATTATTACTAATTAAAATTTTGACATAGTAGCTGAATAGTAACTGATCGCTTGATTCTGATGTAGAAACTTTCACTCTTTTGACTCATTAATTCAATTACTCCCTGCTGGTAGGAAGCGGAATCGGCTCTGAAACGTTTGATGGCTATTTGCTCCCCATCAAGCAGACTGAAGGTTCGTTGCAAGGTCCGTTCTTGTTGAAACTTGGCTTGGCTGTTTCCATTGCGTACTTCTATGTAAACAATGTGTTTTCCACTGCAGGCTACACTAGGCTGATAGCCTTAGCATTGTTTGTAAGTTCGCTTTGCATCGTACTTCTCAGTAGTAATGACCTGATTATCCCGAAAAATTCGGGTGTTACTCATTGAGATGATATAACACGTTGAATAGGAGGTAATTGATTTCAAATGAATGAGATGACAAAATCGTCCCCAAATTTGAGGGATCAAAAATCGGAGTTGATTGGTATGTTTGAGGGCTTTGAGTGAAAGCTCATTAGGAGAGAGGTCGATGTTGAATTAGTGCGTTAAGCCTGTGGAACTGATCGGTGAAGTATACGGCTAGTCGATTCAGTAATATCTGTGAGTAATCAAAGCCAACATGAAAGTATACGTTTGCCCGGATTTCGTTTTTATTCGCTCAAATAAGTGAAGACTTGAAGAGTTTAAAAAGCTTTATTGAGATCAATCAGGCCTTTTTGATTCTTCTTTTTTCAAAACCTGCGAATTTAAAGGCATTAGGTAAGGATTATGGTCTACCTTTTCATTCACATTATTCTCAAGAACTATGCAATCCATCCTAAGTCATTCCTTTAGAAAGTTTAAAAAGCAACCTGGATATTCCCTTCTAAACCTTGTGGGGTTAGCGATGGGAGTTGGCTGTACCTATTTGCTTTTTTTGTATGTCTCGCAAGAAACTTCTTTCGACAAGTTTGAAGGACACGAAAACATATATAGGCTAGGTTCTACCTATAATATCGGAGGCAACATCGACTACTTCAGCAACGCTTCCAGACCCATCGGCCCTACTCTTTCACGTGATTTTTCGCACATCCGAACACATACGCGTGTCGCGGGCGTAAACGGTCTGTACACTCACCGAGCATATTTCGAGTATGATCAAAAACAGGTTACGAGCAATCAGGTTTTTTATGCAGACTCCACCTTCTTTGATGTGTTCCCATATCGGCTCATGCCAGGGAGTTCTCAAACCCCTCTACATAGACCGAAATCGTTAGTTTTGAGTGAAGAACTCGCCACGCGAATTTTCGGCAACCAGAATGCTATTGGGAAAACGGTGGATCTGGATGGCACGAACAGACTCACAATAACAGGGATCATCGCAAAACCTGATTTTCATACACACCTGCCTGTTGAGGCTATTACTTCCTGGGACATTGGAGCAAGACCCGGAGAGAATGAAAGGTGGATCGGATGGCACGTCTACACTTATCTAAAGTTCGATAAACCACAAGAAAAGGACCCTTTTGACGAAACATTCGAAATCATGTCTTCGAAGTACATGTCAAGCGCTCTGGAAAGTCTAAATGCAGAAGTACTTCCCATCCTGCAACCTATCTCAAGCATTCACTTGAACTCCAACCTAAGCTGGGAGGCATACCCAAATAGCCAGTGGCAAAATGTCTACATCTTCATCCTTATAGGCTCTTTTCTGATGTTGATTGCTCTTATAAACTACGTCAATTTGGCAACTGCAAGGTCAGGTCTAAGAGCGAAAGAAGTAGGCATTAAAAAAGTAATGGGTAGCACTCGGAAAGAGTTAATGACCTCCATTATGTTAGAATCCATACTCACAGTTTTCGCATCAGCCGTAACAGGTCTTTTGCTGATTGTATCGGTTCTAGCTCCATTTAATGAGCTTGCCGGTGTAGGTTTCCATTGGCAGGACCTCTTCTTGGGAAAGAACCTGGTAGTTTATTTAGGGATTACAATCCTGATTGGGCTAATAGCTGGATCCTATCCTGCTTTTCAGTTATCTGGTCTATCCGGAGCCAAAATTTTGCGTGGAAGTTTTCAGACTTCCGGCCGTGGAGTGTTTCTTAGGAAAGCGTTAGTAGTAATCCAGTTTTTAGTTTCCATCGCTCTGATCGCTAGTACCACAGTTGTTATGCGACAAATGAACTTCGTAGAGAGTCAGGATCTAGGCTTCAACAAGAATAATTTGATGGTCATTGAATTACCTCAACAGCAAAGCCAAAAAGCCATCGAAAGCTTCGCTAGGGAGTTATCTTCCTATGCTGGAATAATCGGAGCTACCTTAACAAGGTCTGTACCAGGAATAGAACTAAATCTGACCTTCTACGAAGTACCGGATGAGGATGGTAACTACTACCAGCAAGGAATTGAGTTTATGGAGATAGATCCCTATTTCATGGATCTGGTTTCAATGGAACTAGCAGATGGCAGAAACTTCCTGCCCTTCTCCGAAGAAGATCAAAGATCTAGTCTTCTACTCAACGAAACAGCAGCAAAAGAATATGGATGGGAAGGTCAAGCGGTAGGGAAAAAAATTAGTTTCGGCACAGATTCCTTGGGTAATCGGAACTTATATGAGGTAATCGGAGTAGTACGAGACTTTCATGTGGGTTCTTTTCATTCTCCCATACAGCCAGTAGCTATTTTCCAAAACTTCGCGGTTCCTACCCATATGTTGGTCCGTCTTCAGGGATTCAATATCAGAGCTTCCATCGACCACATTACTACAAAATGGAAGGAATATGACGGCCAAAATCCGCTGGAGTACACATTCCTGGACCAGAATTATCAAAAGATGTATGAGGCTGAGCAAAATATATTTACGCTTCTTAAATCCATCTCATTTATCACATTACTTCTGAGTGGATTTGGCTTATTGGGATTAGTAGCTTTTTCGCTGCAAGTCCGTAAACGTGAAATAAGCATTCGTCGGGTCCTTGGATCTACAACCCTACAGGTGAACACCCTTTTGGGAAAAGAGTATCTGATTATGCTGGGTATTGCGTTTGTTGCAGGTAGCAGCATATCAGTTTACTTTCTTCAAGGTTGGCTGGATAACTTCCACTATCGAATCGCACTTCAGGGTTGGGAGTTTGCACTTTCCCTGCTTCTGGTCCTACTACTGGTGGCAACTCTCCTATTTCTTGTAACCCGGAAAACCATAAGTCAGAATCCAGGAAGCGTGTTGAGAAGCGAGTAGAACACGATCTCTCCGAAACAAGAAACGTTTGTCAGAGAGCTTTTCTTACAGTAAGGAGTACTATCAATCCCAAAACCTCAATATAGAGCCAAGTTAGCATCTGGTTTTTCTATTTCTGGAACGGGAGCAGCCTTGTTCATTTAACCCATGATGATGCCATAAGAATGGATAAAGTTCCAAAAGTATTGGAATATTGTTAATAAAGGTTGGCTGTGTAGTTTCAGAAATCCTGACTCGACCCCTTAAATTCTCTAAAAATAGGTGTGTCCCGTAAATCCATTTATCGTAATCCTGTACCATTTTAAGTTCAAAAACATCTTTTACAGTTTAAAAAGAGAAATTTTCGTCAATTATTACAATGTTTTTTGGGACATTGATTTTTACGTCGGGTCAGGATTTCCAGGTTTAGCCAAAAGTATACGGTTCGTTGATTCAATAATATCTGTGAGTAATCAAAGCCAACATAAAGTATACGCTTGCCCAGATGTTGATCCATTAATCTTGGAATACCTCCTTTCTCTAATAGGTCAATACAAAAATTGAAGCTTCCAAATGGATTGATCTTTGACTCAGACATAGTAGTTTTCATTCACACTTAAATTTTGTTCTTAGTCACTCAAATAAGTGAAGACTTGGGGAGTAAAAAAAGGCTTTATTGAGATCAATCAGGCCTTATTGACTCTTGTTTTTTTAATACCCGCGGATTTACGGAATTCACTAACTAGGGTAAGCAAACAAAAAGTGGAAATATCTGATTTTTCATCTCTTTTATTTTAACAACCATTTGATGCCAAAAAACACATTTAGGGTATTTTTAATAACAGTCTCTTCATCGGAGATAACTAGTACATTTTCATTGGTAAATGCTCGTTTTCGTCTGAAAAAAGAGTCTTTTTCGTTAATGAAAACGCCATTCTTTACAATAGTATTGATGGGAAAGTAACAGCCGAATTCAAGGTATGTTGAATGACTAATCCTCTGTAAATAAGACAGAATGGGAGCAATAGTAAAAGATCGTTGCTCGAAGTAAGTTTCAAATTCACCACTGTCAAATTTTTTCCCTTTTACATCAAATTTTTCTCCCTCTGTCATTGATTGTAAGAATACTCTTTGTTTGAAATAGTTAAACCTAGCTCCAAAACTTAAAAACGAGGTTGCTTCTTTACCAAGTTTCCATTCATAGAGCAAATTCAAAAAAGTGCTTGAAAACCTGTTCTTTTTTAAAGAATCAAAGCCACCTAATTCGATTAAAAAGAAATGATTTATTTCATAAGAAATAATTGTAGCAATGGATATATTCACCGATCTGTCATTATTTATTGAATCATTAAAAAACACAACTGGATGTTGAAAATTGATATTAAAGTGATTGACATTTGATATCCATAAAGGAGTCTGATAGCTGAGTCTTAATCGAGATTTGAATGACTTTCTCTGTTTGACCTCAGCTCTTTGTTTTCCTGATATTGTTTTGTGTTTAAATAAGTAATCAAATTTTCTCATTTCAAGGATGGAGGAAGGGGTCCACTCCGGAGCTTTTTTATGGTCTAATCTGTCCAATAAAACTTCATTTTCTTTTAGCGGAATGCTGATCTGATGATTTTCTTGACAAAAACGATCTTTAAGGTTCAAATAATGACCCTCACTTAGTAAGGTATCTCCTTTAAAGGGAAAATATTCCTGCTTTGCCTTAATTTCATCAATATCGTAATACATTCCTGTTTTTTTATACGTTACATGCAGTTCAAGCGTCTTTTTCTTATAAGTATCAATGTCCAACAAAAATGGATTCTTCTTTGATTGAGAGAGATGATATTCGGAAAAGGAAAAATCATCACTGTTCACAATCAAATAGCCTTGAAATTCAGTGTTTTTATTGTGCTTGAATTGAAGCTTGATATATTTTCCATTTGAAACATAAGAGGTATCTATAATGGAAAACGTGTATCTTTTTTCATTGTGAGACCGGTCTAGAGGTCCAGATAACGTCAAAACCGGATTGTACTTTTTGTTGATAAATGCAGTTCCTGTCAGTTCAACTTTGGTATAACGGCCGTAATTAGGATGGATATAGTTTCGAGTTCGGAGTAAATCAACTTCATATTTAAGTTTTTTTCCTTCAACATTTACATAGTCCTTTAGAGTAGCTTCGACAAGATATAGTGGAATAGAATCATTACCTTTTAATTGCAGTGCTTCCCGAAGCAGAACATCATGAGAGGAACATCCTTCCCTCTTATAGTTTTTAGGAAGGTTTTCAATTACCTTTCTGATGAGCAGTAGAGCCGGATCATTTACATCCTGAACAACAACTTCATCTAGATAAGTAGCAAGGATATTGAGGTTTACCTCCATTGGCTGATCAGGTTCAACCTGTGAAAAAACAATCGTGTCATTTTTATAACCAACGTGAGAGACAACAACGTAGGCTATGTCTTGATTTAAATGCGTCAGGTTAAAAACGCCTAATGAATCTGTAATCGCAGTATTTCCTGAGTTGGTGTAAACATAGGCGTTAGAAATAGGATGTTGGTTCTGGAAATCTTTTACTTTACCTGATAACGTATTTATTTTCTGCCCACAAGAAATTGCGGAATAAATAATTATCAAACAGAAAACCAGTATACTTCTTTTGGTACGCATTGAATATTATTTGAGAAGTATATTATTAATTTGAATGAAGATTATTGAAAATTGTGGAGAGCTTATCCTCCACAAAAAAGCAAAATAAATATCACCAACAACCGTTATGTCTGCCGATGAAGTAAACACCAACTCCAAAGGCAAGAAAAATAAACCCGGCTCCTCCTTCGATTTTCTCCATTTGCTCTAAACTCAATTCTTTCATACATAAAAAATTAAAATATTGACCTTGCTTACACGAAGAAGGGTTTGGAAACTATTTTCGAAACGATTATTAATTTCTGTATTTGAGTACTTATTCTAGTTCTTAATTCTTAATGAGAACGACATTTCCCACTTTCGTGCTCTTTCTTTTTTTGAATCTTCATTTCCGCTAAAATGCTCCGCCAATACTCGTTGATATCTTTGGTAGCCCATGCTATTACTAAAGTCTATGTTCATGAAAACTAACAAAAGCTATCAATAGTATTTTTTCCCTTCGATGAAGAGAATCAAAATCGAGACGGAATGAAACCTTTCTTCTTTTTGTCCATTGCACTCCAGTCGTTTTCCCTTTCTGGCTTGTATCCTGCATTTGTACTGCCTAGAAAGAATATACTTAGCCTTATCAATGGATCAGCACCAGGAAAAGGCACGTTGAGTCTTCGAAAAATTTTAGTTGTGCTTCAACTGGCGGTTCTTATTGCGGTAAGCATTTGTGCAATTATTGTGAATCATCAATTTAATTATTTAAAGCTAAAGAACATCGGAATTGATAAAGAGGGTGTCATTAAAATCAAACAATTATGGGACGTTGGAGGAGCCGAGAAGTACCAAACCTTAAGAAACGACCTTTTGCAACATCCGGATATTTTGTCCGTAGCTTACGGGATAGTCCCAGGCGATGATCCGTATATTTCTGAGTACATGGTCAATACAAGCGATGAAAAATTTTCCGATGCCATCATTGAGTTCGTCCATATTGATTACTTCGACTTACTCAAAATTGAAGGTGTTAAAGGATCATTCTTCCATACCTCAGAAAGTCAAATACCCGGAAACTCAGTTGTCGTGAATGAAAGTTTTGCTAAGAGACACGGCTGGAAAGATGTAGAAAACAAGGAAATCATCTTCGAGCCAAGAACTAAAGATGAAAAAAGCAAACCGGTTTCGGGTATTTTCAAGGACTTTCATTTTCATTCTCTCCACCAACCTATTCAGCCCGTAATCCTGAGTGTTGGCAAAGCTCACAGTACCTCAATCAAAATCTACTGGTGAAAATCAAACATGCAAAATGCTCAAAAAGCTATAGCTACTATGCTGAAAGTCATTCAATCTCATGTACCGAATAAGCCTTTATTTTATGAATTCCTTGATGAAGATCTAAACAGGGCCTATGAAAAAGAAAAAAGGCTTGGTGTCTTAAGTTTGATCATTTCTTCCATAGCAATTCTACTTGCCACACTAGGATTGATCGGTTTAACCACTTTTGTATCGCAAATGAGGTTAAAAGAAATGAGCTTACACAAAGTTTTGGGAGCTCGAATGAAAGATATTATCCTAATTTTTCGGAAAGGAGTTTTCGATTACCCTAATTGTAGCTGGTGTGATCGGTGCTTCTTTCGGCTATATAGTGATGAATAGGTGGTTAGAAAAATATCCATATGGCGTATAAGAAGACACTAACTTTTCAAATCAACATAAAGCCAAATTAAAAACTTGGCTGTCTTCGCAAATAAACGTGAACCTTTTCGGTTTAAGCAATTACTAGCTATGTTTTATGCACCGTGTTAGCAACTGTCTTCATCAGAGCGTTTATGCCGAATAGTGTCGCTATAGATACCTACATAATGATGTGTAGTCTCAATAAAAGCAGTTCCCGTATCTATCATTTTAGGAACTTTTTTAATATAGGCTTTTACTTGGTGACTTAGCCCTGAATGTTGACTACTTAGTCCTCCCCAATCTTTATGGTACTTATGTTTAAATATTTCACTACCACAACCATAATTGCCGATTTTAATTATGTCAATTTCAGCATGAATTGACAAACGCGTGGAGTGTTCACTGTGATGATGAAACATTTCTACATTATCTGTTGCAAAGTATTTGTGGCTGAAATAATTTCCAGGTTCAGGTAACCAAGTATGCCCTTTTGCATCTATATTTCTAATGTTTCTGACAAATTCGTCTTCGTTTTTCAAAGCATTAAAATGTTTATGATTTTGAAAATAGCTTAGCAGTGGCTTCCCTAAGGATTTGGGAATAAAAGCTTGAAATTTTATGGATATTGGTAACATAAACTATTATTTCATTTTTTCCTATAATGTGGATTTAATCCGTAAAATTTATTGCTATATCTTTTATTTAATTCATGTTCATCCGGAGGGTAATTTTCGTAAGGGTTATTATCATAAGCCCTTTGTTCAATTTTTTTTTCTTCTTTTGTCATAAAATAATTCAAATAATTCTCAGATTTAGTGACAACGAAAATTACTAATGGGTATTTTCTAAAGCCTGTAAAGTAAATATTCGGCTTATTTTCATCTTTACCTTCATAAGTATAGCTTTTCCCATTGGCACCCTTGATTATTTCATTTTTAAAATCATTCTCATAATAGATTTTTAGTCCTCCTCTGTTGTAATAGGTTTGTTTTGCCCCAAGAAAGGGAATGGCGTTGTGGTGAAACCCAAATTGTGTTTTTGCTATGCCCGTAGTATCTACTTTTATTAAACGAGACGCCCCAATACCTAAAAAACCACCAATCCATCTTTTTTCTTGTCCATCAGGTTTATTGTACTGAATTGCTACCACACCCTCATAATCTTTAGGGATAACAATAGTTTGCTTATAGGGTCGCCATACATACCAGCAAGCGAGAAGAACATAGATGAATGGAAATAGGATTAAAAATAAATCCCATAAAATCAGTTTCAATCCTGATAATTTGGTTTCTATTTTATTCTTCTTAAGACCAACTTTTAAGATAAAATAAATTAAGAGTAGAGCTATTCCCAAAAGAGAAATACGCCAAAGGTTAGTGAATATGAAGCTGACCATCAGTAGAATGCCAAAGAGCGTATAGTATATTCCTATGTTTCTTAGTCTTTTCATCTTTTACTTAACCCGCATTATTCACCAAAAATAGTGGTGAGTTGATTCAAGTAATTGATTTACCGTAGTTTAATGTTCATTCTGAATGATTTTTGGTTCCTCAAATTTGGGGAACGATTTTGTCATCTTACTCGAAATCAATTACCTTATATTCAACGTGTTACATCATCTCAATGAATAACACCCGAATTTTCGGGTTAAAATAGTTACCTAATGCCTAACTAAAGCGTGTATGCCCACACTTAGCTTAGTATTAAACTAGCTGATCTGAGCCATCCCTACAAAAGTCTCAGAAAACTGCTACGTACAGAAAGTAAAAACCAGAACAACAGAACTCTCAGAAAGAGTCAGTTACTTGCAGAAGGCGCAGATTCGCAATCAGATTGCATTAGGACTGGCTAAAAGCACTTTGGCATATAGCAGCTTTAGCGACTGTTGTTAGCATGTTTTGATATTTATTTCATTCTTTTCAAGTGTCATATTAGTTCTTGGGAAATCTACTACACAGCTCTCAAGACTGTCATTAGTTAATGTTTCTAAGAAAACAGTATTTTTTGAAAGAAAACGATGTTTTTAACTCATCTGACATGTTTTTTGCCACTAATGAAAGAAGTGCATCAAGAGAAAGGATGATACCTAGCCAGCCAAGAACTTTATGAAAAGGTCTGAACTAAGTCCTCCAAATTTTTACGGACTGGTAAAACAAAATGAAAGGGATGTGAGAAGATCCGAGAAAGCGCATATATTGTAAAAAGTAAGGTGTATTCCTAATCACTCGTTAAAGTGGGAATACACCTTTCGAGAGCTTCCTTCCATTAAAGGAAAAAGTCACCTTATATAATCAAAATGATGAGATAACCTTAATCAATAAAAATAGTGTCACCACCATAATTAAAAAATTCTATTTTGTAGCTACTCACTTTATCGTTGGCGCCTCCTAAATCAGCAAGTGAATACGAAGGTTGAGAATAAGTTAATGTTCTGTCAAATACTTTATCTCCTAAATTATGATGATTATATAATTTCACTATGACTTTAGCGAATATTTTATCAACTCCTGTTATACCACCAGCAGTCTGAGCCGACATTACCACACTGCTTGCTACATTGTTCATTACGCTAGGAAGTTGGTTGTTTATGTAGTTATCCGAGTCACCAATCTCTACATTAGTCCAAAGTATATCCTCGGAGTAAAAAGCTCCTCCATAGTCCACGTCTTCGAAAAAAACTAAGAGACAAGCTGTGACAGTTTCCGGATCCGAATCATCATCACTCTCCGCCGATCGTGCATTATCATTCTTAGTTATCAAGTCCATCCTTGCATTGTCGGCTTGATCCCCTTCATAAATTGTAAGTACTCTGTTTTTCGCATGATATCCTGCTGCATTCACATAGGAAGCGTATAGAGATTCATCTGTCAAAATATCGAGCATTTTATATTCTATGTTATTGTAGATGACTTTATCGAACAATTTCAAATCACCTGCAGCGGATTCATCTATCAACCCAAGAGCAGATAGATCATCAGTTACTTGAACATCATCAGATTGGCAGGAAAAGAAAAACATTAAACATAAAAGATAGATTGTTAGGTTTATTTTTTTGTATGGTTGCATGATAAATTTGATTTTCTTAATTAATTTTGACAAGCTGATTCAGTGTTCTTACACTTTACATAAGCGCCGTAACAAACAGACGCTGTACCTGCTCCTACAACGAGCCCAGCACCCACACAAATTGGTGCGAAATCCGGGTTATCTACAAACCATTTTTCACAATCTACGCCGGCCTTAACGGCTGCCACCGAGGAAATAAGCATACAACCAACCATAGTAGGAATACAGCCACAAGGGTCGTCGGAGGAGTCAGAAACCCTTGCATTTCCATTCCACAGCGTTGCTAATCTGCTTTCTATTTTTTCTGCAAATAAATCATCGCTTAGCAATCTTGACTCAAGATCTTGAAATTCTTCACTTGAGAGCTTAGTAAGGATAGAATATTCTGAAGTGAGCTGAGTAATATCATTCATCATGTTGGTAATTGTTTTAAGCGTCGTGCCTTCTTCGAGACCTATTAAATCATCTACTTCGTGCATACTGGGATGAGACCCCAATTTTAAAAGATAGGTCTCATGAAACTGATCCGTTTCTTCTTGATCTAATCCATCGGTAGCGAACGTCAAAATTGATTCATAAAACGTATGATTCGCATAATAATCTACTAAAGTGCTTGATTCGAGTAAATCATTCATTAGCTCTTCGGTAACCAATCCTGCTTCGGGTAGGACTTCTTCTTCGCCCTGGTTGCAGGAGACAATAATGCACAGTAGTGCACAAAATGTTAATAGTTTTTTCATGTTAGTTTAATAGTATTTTATTTATAGCCAAGCTAATAGTTTAATATTTTCTGAAGTAGGCACTTAATAAATATTTTGAAGTAGGCACTTAATAAAGATGTAAAATGACGGTTAGCATACATATGAGCACATTTGGATTTAGAAATCTGCTGATTTGTAGTGCTTGATTTATCTAAATAATCCATTTTCTTTGTTTGCAGCTTCCTAGAGCTATTTATTAAGTGCCTACTTCAATAAATATTTTATTTTTGATGGCGGTATTGCTTGGTTAAACCATCGTTTTACAGTAACTGAAAGTAATATTTAACGACCAAAATCATGGAGAAAAAATACCAAAGCCTCACCCTCTTCCAGTTCCAGCAACAATTTCCTGATGACCAGGCTTGCTATCACCACCTTGCTCAACTCAAATGGCCCGATGGTTTCATTTGTGAAAAATGTCAACACACCCACTATTGCCAGGGAAAGCTGGGGCGGACCCGTCAGTGTACCCAATGTGGCTATCAAGCCACTCCCACCAGCAACACACTTTTTCATAAAGTGAAGTTCCC
>JBCDKO010000126.1:0-13697 GCA_038746525.1 Bacteroidota bacterium | reverse complement strand
TGATTACCGCAGGCTCAAAGCCAGATGAGGGCCCAAAGCAGCTAAATGTGCGATGGCTCCTAAAATGGCGATCATCTATTTTCATATGATGACTAAAAAAGAAGCGTTTAATCCCGAAATATTTCGGCTAAACCAAACCAAGTTTAAAGAAAAACGAAGTAAAAGCCTTGAACAACAACTGGCTGCCCTAAAGAAGGCTGTTTAAGGTGGGTATAAGGTAGGTTAAGCCTCCGTTTCTTTTTGTTGCGACCGTACCAGATGAGAAAACCTGTGACAGGCAGACTTACTCCTACAAGACTGGCAATAAAGGCAAGTATCTTCTTCGGAAGGCCTCCAATTAAGCCGAGATGAATTGGGTAATTAAGGCGCATGATACGCTCTCCACCATTTTGTTCATCCCAATAATTGACTTTGAGAAGTGATCTTGAATATCTATCATAAATAATTTATCAAGATAATCATAATCTTTACCCTTTTCAGTCATGACACTTACTGATATGGCACTACGTGGATTTAATGGACAGGTCACTGCAAAACGATACACTTCCGTGTATTTGGCAATGGTCTCTTGCGTTTATGCTATCGATAATTTGAGATAACTCCAGGCTTGACTGTTCGGGACATTCACCTTCACATATTGAGTTCACCTCTTCATTAAGAGGGCTTTTCCTCACCGCCATTCGCTAAAAAATACACTGCATCTTCAAACCAGTCCCGTTAGGGCTATGAATATCACTAAAAACTGACTGTAAAAGCAGATAAAGTTATGGAGATCGTAATTCTTGCGTCTCCACTTTTGTCGTTGGTTTCCACCGAAACCAGGTATTTACCTTCAAGGCCTTTTTTGTTTTTAGCCACCAGAGTACCAGCCCGGTGATAAGCAGCGCGAATGAACACAAGCGTAGCTATACCCACAATCGGCTTAGGAGTAGGCTCCTATGGAGCCAAGGTATCACATTAAAAACTCAAAGGTGGTATTTTCTACTTCGAGAATTTCCAAGGTGTAAGGATTGACGTAGACCTAGAGGTTTGAGGCTATTTCGTCCTAAAACCAAATCCCTGACACTTCTTCTTCTCGCTGGAAGTGTCTGAATATAAGGCTACTCTAAGGAGCATTTTTCATGATAACTCCTTGAATGGGAAACTCTTCTTCTAGCGCTTGTTGTTCAGCTTCAAGGTTTTGAGAAAAGGTGATTTTTATAACGAAAGCACTTACTTTCAATTTATTAGCATACACCAGAGCTTTAATTTCTTCCTCAAAAGCATAGACACAACCTGTAAGCCCCAAAACCAGCACCACCAGCCCAGAAAGAAGTTCGAGCCATAAATGTATTTGACTAATAACCTTTCTTACAGTCATAGTTGAAAAAAAATCTTTCCTGTCCATCTAATAGAAGGGAGTCTTAATTTCTGACTTTTTTTTGAAAAAGGTCGCAACGGTCCGCTGCGACCAATAAGGTCAAGCGTTCAGTTTTTACCAGAGTTTACCCAACATTTGTGAAACGGCACCTTCGTAGGTACCAAGTTCAATAAATTCAGTAAATGATTCTTGACGAAGATAATGACTCTCATTGCTTCCAAAAGCACCAGGTACACCTAGATAATATTTACTTCCTTCTATTGTGGCTAAGTGCAAAACAACAGCATATTTATCAAGAGCTGTGAAGGGTTTTACTTCTTTGGTAATTAAATCAACTGATACTCTTCTAACTGGATTTGATCTAATGTCCCACCTGTTATCGAATTCTGGCAAAAGCTGGTATTCAGTGGAGTCCCAATAAGTTACATATGCCTTGTTATCGAAAATGTACGAAACATCGTTTATCATTCCTACATCTAAAACCTCGTCTAGATCAAACGAAAAATTTGGATCAAAATTACCGTTATTATATAACCTCAGAAGAGTATGAGGGGAAGGTATTTCATTAGGATCAACATCGAAATATTTTAGATTAAAAGGATTATCTTGAGCAGGACGTATATATACTGATCCATTTTCATCAGTTGGCCCGTTAAACCAAGAGTTTAGTAATCTAGTATCTCTTTTGTATTCAAGCACCTTCGTATTGATATCAAAGACCGCCACTTGAGCACCCAGATCAGCGGTGTTGATATCGCAGCAGACCGTAGGACTAGATTGCCAAATTGGTAGAATAATTTTATCCCCTCTTACATACGTGAAATCAGTTACGGCAAAACCTGTGGCCTGAATTGGTTCGAGCGGTTCTACCTGATGGATCTCAGTAATAGTCATGTCCTCAGGGTTCCATTCTACTATCAGACCTTCTTCAAGGTCATGTATAAATGCTTGACTTTCGGAAATAATTGTAGGGTTTACGACTAAACCAGCGCTAATTCCAGTCGCTGCTAAACTAAGAATACCTTCTACAGATAAGCTTAAATCTGTCCGATCAACTGCCCATTTTGTAATTGTTTGGGCACTAGGATTATAGACATATGGATGATCTTCAAATCCGACTACTCTTTGCTCGAGACCAAGTTCAACAGCACTGGAAGCATTAAAATCTTCTGGAATTTCTTCTGTAGCCCTGAGATACCATATATTCCCTTGTGGGCTTTGGATTCTATAAGATGTCCACCAGGCTGATGCCATTTCCTGTCCATCAGAGTTCACATCCGTATTGTCATCATCACTACAGGAGATGATCCCGAATGATATGGCTCCTGTAAGCAACATGGTTGCCCATGTGTAATTTTTAATCGTCTTTTTAGAATTTAAAATTCTCATTTTTCTTAATTTGTATTTAACAGTTATTGAATTGTTGACCTGCCGCCCATTTGAAGTGCATCCTTACCCGATGTGTTTCAAGGCAGGTTTTTTTATTTTGTTTCATTCCTTTTTCTTCTTATGGTATTAATTGAGGATGAGATTCCGGATTCCTTAAGAAGAATCTTCTGGAAGGTCCCGGCACAAGGCCGGAAGCAGGTGGGGAGAGGCCGGAATTATAAGTTTTATATATCGTTTTCATTGAATTTTATCTTAAAGCTGCATTTGGTATCTAAAATTGAACGGTTGATTTAATGTAAAAAGCTCTACCAGGTCGTTGGGTAAATTTTGTACTTCTAGTGTGAGCGCATTTTGAATTTTTTCGATGTTCACGCGGTGGGTTATACCATTAGCGTGAATGGTTTGATTGGGTACTTCTGCTTTGAACCGCTTCAATCCTGCACTTTCCCAGCCTATAAAAAAGGCATTGACAAAGCGAACGTTCCAGAAAACGGAGAGCTTATCTTGTTTTTTGATTAAATCAGTCAATTCATATTTCGCAGCTTCATTGGCGAAGAAGTAAGGTGTGTTGGGAATACGATCTCTTTCAAAGCTTGCAAAGGGTCCGATCTCCGAAGTGTTCAAATATTCCTGATACGTAGTATTGGCAGAGAGTGTGAGACCTTTTACTACATCTTTCCATCTCCGGCTTAGTTCAAACCCTTGGGATGTGGCACTCCATACGTTTTGAAAAGAACCAAAGTCATTGGCATCTACTAGCAGGAAAATTAGGTCGTCAATTCTGCGCAGGAAGAAGTTCCCTTGTAGTAGCCAATCATTACGCGTACTTGTCTTGCTCGCATAGTTCCATTGCAGGTTTACATTGTGGCTGCTCTCGGGACGGAGCTCCAGGTTTTCCTGAATTAATTGACCATCTCCAAATATCTCATCTTGTCGTGGTAGGCGATAGGCAAACTCGTAGCTCAGTTTGGTAGAAAGCCGTGGAGACCAAGTATACTTCAGTCTGCTTCCTGCACCATAATTACTAATTGAGCGTTTATCGACTAATGTTCCTTCTATGCTTGGTTCCAGTGACTTTATGCGTATGTTTTGACAGTAGTTTTTAACAAAAGTGATATTCTGTAATCGCTTGTCTAATAGCTCAGCGGTGTATTCGATGCCACTGATTAGATCGAAGGGTAAACCTTTGTCAAGTGTCGGATCGAATTCGCCAGGTATTAGCAGGTCATCAGCCGTTCGGTATTGGTAGGTGGGTGCTAGGGCTAATTTTAAAGAGTGGTTATTAGAAAGCCTGTAGGATAATTGTTTACGAGCAAATATGTTTTCACTTTTGGTAATCAAATGGTCAGCGATTCCAAACTCTCCTGGCTGGTTCTGTGTACGGATTACTTCACCAAACCAGTTATATAAGTTTCGGCTGGTATCGATGGTTACTCTTTCGTTGTAATTATGCCAGGCTTTTAAGTCCAGTTCCCATTTTGAGGACAGGTTGACGTTGTAGTACAGGTTGGCTCCTAGAGAAAAGCTCGTAAATCGTACCTCTCCAAACGGACTTCCGGCCAATGCTTGGTTTATTACCAAACTTGGCTGATCAATGAGCTCAGGAGCCTGGCTGTTTTGCACTTCATTGTTATAGTCCTTATAGTAACTTTCCAAGCTCAGTTCATTGACCCATGCTTTATTTCGAATGCCGAATCGTACATTGGCTCCATAGGCCTGATAACCAACGTGAAATCGCCTGACCGTTTCTTGTTGTAGCTGACCTTGTTCGTTCGGAATAGCGACATCTATTTTATAATCATTATCGGTATAGTCGTAAAATCCTACCGCTACTACAAATAGTCTTGTTTTGTCATTTGCGTAGTTAATGCTTCCTGTTACTCGGTGGGTATTGGATGACCCGACTTGGTAAGAGACTGATTCAGCGAACCCATTGTAACCCTCAGGTGAGGCCAGATTGACTGCACCTCCTAAGAGGCATCTGCTCCAAACTGAATGGGTACCAACCACCCCTTTATAAATTTCTACCCGATCAATGACGTTCACAGGCACATTAGTAATGCCAAAAGCATAGGGGGTAAAATTGAGCGGGATACCATCGTAAAAAAACTGAATCTGATCACCAGAAAGGCTATTGAGCGAAAAGCGGGTATTGGATCCTAAACCATCTGCACGTTGCACGTTTACTCCTTCCGTTTGTGCCATGACTTCACCCAGGTCGGCTGACTTAAGCTTTACTTCACCGGTTTCGATCACCTGGGCGGATTTGGCCGAAAGTTCTAATTCCTGTGCTTCGGATTTGGCGACTATCACAACCTCATCCAATTCCAAAGTACTTGCTTTCAGGGTGATTGATCGGGTCATTTCTTGACTTTTTTCGAATCTGACTTGCATCGTTTGCTTTTGGTAACCTACATCGGAAACTTCTATAAGGTATGTTCTTGGTTGGATATCTTTAATGAGGTATTCTCCCCGAGAATCCGTGATAGCAGCTTTATTAATTCCTTTAATATGAATCGTAATACCTAGAATACCCTCGCGGCTTTGATCATCTATGATATTACCTGAAAGATTCGCTGAGGTCTGTGTTAAAGCACTTTGGAAACTCAGCACTATCAATATGGCTATAATTACTTTGATGAATCCTTATTTAGAAGTTCAGAAATTATTCGTAGCGTCTTTGGATTGAAAAGTAGCTTTCTATCAAGACAGGTTTTTCAAAAGAAAACTGGTTACGGTCTTGAACTATCAGTTCTGGGTTTTGAGTATCTCCAGTTAGATAATGGTCTTTTTTTGATAATAACATAAAAGAGGTGTCCCCTATATTGATCTTTTTTATCGCCATTGAGTTATTATAAAGCCTTAATGATCCATCAAACTCTATCTTGAAGTTGTTACCAGGAAGATTACCTATGGCACCTTTATATCCAAAAATGAAAAGGTGATCTGCTGTTAGATCGTCCGGAGCTGGACTCGCTTTAGCCGTTCCTGTAGAATACCTTCCACCGAAAAATGCTAGGAAAATGATGCAAGCTGCAGCTGCATACCTTGCAATGGTACGGTATAAGGTGATGGTTTTGCCTCGATAGCCTGTAAGCTCTGGCACAGCCTCGGACAATTGCGACCAGATGATCTTTTCTTCAGGATTAAATTTTTCATCGTCTAAAATTTTCAAGTCAATCTTCTCATCATCTTGGACTGCAAACCACTCCTCCACTGCTTTATTTTCTTCAGCACTACACAGACCCATACTGTGCCTTTTCAAAAGTTCTTTTGTGATTTTCATAGTCTTGGTTTTAAATGCGCATTAATTGATATCCTCACACTATATATCTGTTGGCTGCCGGAAGAGGGTGAGGCCAATACTGAAAAAATTTGATAAAATTGATTCAATCAGAAACTCCCATTACGTAACTAAATGAAAATAAGTACCTTGGGAATTCTCTTTCTCTAAAGAAAAATTGAATGATTTTCAGCTTGTAGATATGAAGATTAGAAATTGGCTGCTGTACAACCAGTCTCTCTTTTTATTTTTTTATAAGCTATGTACTTCTCATTCAGAAAGAATTTGAAAGAGCCGTACTTACCATGCCATTGAACTCGTGCAAAGTGAATTAGGTTCCGGTAACCCTCTTGGGAACATGGTAATCGGTTAATCGCTCCCGAAGATGATTTAACGCTTTCGCCATATGAGATTTGACTGTATTTTCAGAAACGGATAATCTTGCAGAGATCTCTTTCTTTGATAGCCCTTCAACTCTACTCAATTCGAAAACCTCTTTACATTTTGGAGGCAACTCTTCAATCAACAGACTGACCCGTTCATTTAATTCTGTAAACACTACTTCGTTTTCAGTAGTCTCTTCTGAATGAGAGCACTCAATAGTGGTGCTAGAAATGAAACACTCTGTGCGTTCCTCGCTTTTCAGATGGTCGTAAATCTTATGTTTTGCGGTCTTACTCAGATAATTTCTCCATGATCTATCATCGGCAAGGGATTCCCGATGCAAAGATTCTCTTCTTTCCCAAAGCGATTCGAATATTTTAGAGGTAATATCATGGCAGTGGTTTTTAGCTTCCAGATGATGATAACAAATAGAATAAACATATTTAACATACTTTTCGTAGAAAGAAGTGAAGCCCTTGGGCGTCCGAATATCAAGATAAAAACGCTTCTGCTTTCTTTTGGATATAAACATTTCACAGCTTGATGATCCATCACAATTACATCCTTAGAAATATACCTAACTGAACTATTTAGAATCATTCCTCACTGCAAAAGTATGTTTCAAACCAAATCAATACAATCACTAGAAGTAGTGAGAAAAGATAGAAAAAGTGGGTTCAGCCCAAAAAATTCAGGTGTTATTCGTGGAGATGATGTAGCACGTGGAATTAGGAGAATCCTTTGAAAAACCCGCCTTTTGGCCCAGCTCTTCATTACTCAAAATTTCAAAAGCCTCATTTACGATCGTTAAACTACGTTTTTTTGAAATTCTGAAAGCTTCGATTTGAACCAAAAATCCAGTTTTGCAAAGGATTCTTTGTGGTAATTGATTTTGAAGGAGAGGACAACATCGTTCTCCGAATTTGAGGAATCAACAATCATTCAGTATAAATATTAAACTATTGTTAATCCATTACTTGAATCAACCTGTTGCTATTTGTGGTAAATACAATAATGCGGGTTAGTCTAGTTCATAATTCTGCCGACAGAAAAGCCGGATGGCTTTTTGGAGCTCTCGGGACTTAGCGGTTTTGATGGCTCGGAGGATGATACGGTACTTTTTATCCGGGTTATTCTCGATCTCTTTCCGCAGCTCATTGATGATCATTTCATAGTGCTGGGCGTCTGTTTTTGAATAAAATGTGATGTTGGTTTGTGACATAAAATCTCTCTGCTACCTTAAATGAAGAGGATCAACTTTCAAATAATGTTTCCTGTGTTGGCTTCTTTTTGATGACTTGTTTCTTCAAAACAGGCCTAGGATTGTTTTCGGAATTTCAGCCGCACCTTCAACCACTTTTTAGCTCCTCCGTTTCCTCTTGTGTGCTTCAGCTTCCTTTCTTCTTACTTATTCCGTACCAAATGATGACCCCAGTGACGGGTAAACTCGCGGAAAAGAGGCTCAGGAAAAAAGCAATGGTTTTGCCAACTAAATCTCCAATAGCTCCCGTATGGATGTCGTAATTGTACGCCCATACTTTTTCGCCATTGGTTTTGTCTTCCCATTTGCCTCCGGTGCGTAACCATGCCACACTGTATTGGTCAAATTGTAGGAAGACACTTTGAGTACGATCTTCATAACCCACAAAGGAACTGATGGTACCTAAAGAATCTTGGGGAAGGTTGAGGCAGTAGATTTCGGCTTGAGGGTTGTTGGTTTGCAGGTGTGCGTAAACCAAATCCAGAGGATGAGTGGAAGAACATGGAGAATGTGTAGAGGTGTGATCTTTACACTTTCTTTTTCTATAGTTTCACTTCCCTTGGCCAACCATTGAACACCCGAGTTAAATCAGTCAAGAGCCCAAACGAGTCCTGTTAAGGCAATAAAAATGACCAGAAACATGCTGTAAAAGCCGACAATGTTGTGGAGATCGTAATTCTTGCGTCTCCACTTTGTCGTTGGTTTCCACCGAAACCAGGTATTTACCTTCAAGGCTTTTTTTTAGCCACCAGAGTACCAGCCCGGTGATAAGCATCACTACAAAACCAGGGTAGCCGTACCTACAATGGGCTACCCGATCTCGTTTTTGAGCAGCAGACTCCAGTGTATAGCCAAGATTAGATTAAAAAATTCAAAGGTATAATTTTCTACTTTTATAACTTCTGCTATATAGGGGTTAACAAAAGTCCAAAGGTTGTGCTTTACCTCATTCCAATACCAAATCTCATCCGATTCTTCATTGAGGGTATAGTGGCGAAACATGTAGGACTGACGCTGATCATTAGGTAAGTAGATGCGATGAACAGGTATATCTTCCCCTAGCGCTGCTTGAGTTGTTTTTAATTTTTATATTAACGGTTTGGCATTGAGGTCAAAGGGTTCTACGTACAATTTGTTTTTGTAAAACAATTGGGCGGATTTCTTCCTCAAACACCCAAATGCAACCGGTAATACCCAGAATAACCACCACCAGCCCGGACGCAAGCCCGAGCTAGAGGTGGATTTTGCCTGTAAGCTTCTTAAGGATCATAAAATATCAAGATTCTATTTTCTGGAAGAGGTCGTAGGGCTCAGTCTCCAGCTAGAGGCTATGACCTGTTAGGGGTGGTTCTAGCGATAGACTTTTCTAAAATTAAGCTAGTTTCTTTTACCATAATTTATTGATATAGGCCCATTCACCACTTAGGTGTTTTGAGACAACCGTGTAATCATCTGCCGAATTCTGCCTTAAAAGGTAACTTGTTGAAGCATCATCTCCTACTTCTTCGGCCCAGAAATAATTAGTCCCGTCAACTGTGGTTTCCAAGCTAGCCGCCGAGTATCTATCAAATGCGTTGAAAGGACTAACTTCTACAGTTTCCATATCTATGATTACCGACTTGAAATCCCCCTTAGAGAAAACCTCATACCGGTTATCAAATCCTTCAGAAATTCGTATGAATCATCAGGGTAAATTACCTGTATTTTGTTATCAAAAACAAATCCTATTTGACTAATAAAGCTGATTGAAAGAGTCTCAGATAAATCAAAAGAAAAGTCTGGATCGAATGATCCATCTTCATTGAATTTTAATATTGTAAAAGGACTTAAAAGCTCAGATTCATTTACGTTGTAGTAAGGTTCAGCCCATCCGAAACGCCAATGGGGTGGTACATACATATCTCCTTTTTCATCAAATAAAAACCGACTTTCACCACTAACTAAACGATTATATGTAATATATTCCAAATTTCCGGTTGAGGGTCAAATACAGCAACCATGGCACCAGGTGTGTCATACCAATCACAGCAAACTACCGGTATCCGAAAATGAACAGGCATAAGAATTTTGCCGTTGGCTAACAGATATTTTTCCCATTCTGAGTAGAAGGTCAATTCAACAGATAGCTCTGGAATAGGAGCTACTTCAAAGGTTTGAGTTACCTCCATATCAGTAGGATTCCATTCAACGATAACTCCTTCTTTCAAAAAGGCTGAAAAAGCCTGAGTTTCGGAAAGAAATACAGGAGGTCCTGCATTACCGGAAATACCAGTAGAGGCAAAGCTTAAAATACCGCGTGGTGACAATTCTAAAGTAGTCTTATCTATATCCCACTTTGTAATGGTAGCCGCATTGCCGTTCCAGGTATACGGATTTTCGCCAAAAGAATAAATCCGGCTGTTTAACCCCAGTTCAATGGCTTCAGATACATTACTTTCAGAAGGAATCTCTTCATGCGCACTCATGTAATATACCCGTCCTTGGGGAGTACTAGTTCGGTAGGCGTATATCCAAGCCGATTCTGCTTCCTCCCCTTCCAGATTCAAATCATTATTGTCATCTCCACCGCATGATAAAATTCCGAAAGAGATTGCTCCTATAAATAGCATGTATAACAATGCTTGTTTCTTATTTTTTGGCTTAGAAAATTTCATTTTTCTTAATTTGTGTTTGATTATTATTAAATAATTAGCCTGTCGGAAAGGAAATGTGTCGGTCCATGACATGTTTCCTGACAGGTGTTTGGTTTATATCATTCTTTTTTTCATATGATATTGGTTTTAGAATGAGGTTCCGGTATTTCATTTCGCTTCTCTCTACTTCAGCAGGAATGATCCCGCAAGTCGCAAACTCCTGCGGGACAGGCTAATGGGAGGGGAGAGGCCGGAATTGTAAATTTTATATATCGTTTTCATTGTTTGTTATACTAAAATTGAATGGTTGATTTAAGGTAAAATGCTCTGCTGGGTCGTTGTACTCCGAAGAGGTCAAAGACTTTGGCGTTGGTTAAGTTTTGTACTTCCAGTGTAAGTGCATTCTGAATGCTTTTGATGTTCATCCGATGGATCAGGCCCACAGTATGAATGGTTTGATCCGGGACCTCTGCTTTGAATTGCTGCAAGCCTGCACTTTCCCACCCTACTAAAAAGGAATTCACATAGCGGACTTTCCAGAAAATAGAGAGCTGATCCTGTTTCTTAATTAGATCAGTTAAATCATACTCTGCCGCTCCATTCGCAAAGAAGTAAGGCGTATTTGGAATTCGATCCCCTTCGAAACTTTCAAATGGTCCAGTTTCCGAGGTGTTCAAATATTCTTGGTATGTTGTATTGGCAGATAGAGCGAGTCCTTTGATTATACCTTTCCATCTCCCGCTTAGTTCAAATCCTTGCGAAGTGGCACTCCATACATTTTGAAAAGAACCAAAGTCATTAGCATCTACGAGCAGGAAGATCAAGTCATCAATTCTACGGAGAAAGAAGTTTCCTTGTAGTTGCCAGTCGCTACTTGCTCCTATTTTGCTTGCGTAGTTCCATTGCAGATTTACATTGTGGCTGCTCTCCAGATGAAGCTCCAGGTTTTTAGCTATCAATTGACCGTCATCAAATGTCTCATCTTGTCGGGGTAAACGATACGCAAACTCATAGCTGAGTTTGGTGGAGAAGCGTGGCGACCAGTTGTACTTCAATCCGTTTCCTGCCCCAAAGTTACTCACCGAGCGTTCGTCAATCAGTACTTCATCTACACTCGGGTCCTGTGACTCAATGCGTATGTTTTGACGGTAGTTCTTTACAAAGGCGATGTTTTGTAGCCGCTTATCCAATAAGTCAGCAGTGTATTCTATGCCACTGACCAAGTCGAATAGGTAGCCTTCGTCTAGTGAAGGGTCAAACTCCCCGTCGATCAATAAGTCATCCGCTGTGCGGTATTGATAGGTAGGTGCGATGACAAGTTTGAAGGAGTGTTGATTAGAAAGCATGTAGGTCAGTTGCTGCTGGACAAACAAGTTTTCACTTTTCGTGACTAAGTGGTCAGATGCTCCAAATTCTCCTGCTTGATTTTGTTCTCTTACTACTTCTCCGAACCAGTTGTACAGGTTTCGGGTAGTATCGATAGATACACGCTCGTTGTAATTATAACCAGCTTTTAATTCAAGTTCCCATTGGACGCTCAAATTGACGTTGTAATCCAGGTTTAACCCTTGAGAAAAGCTAGTAAACCATACCTCTCCAAACAGACTTCCGGCTACTGCCTGGTTTATCCCTAAACTCGGTTGATCGATCAGTCCGGGAGACTGGCTGTTTTGTGTTTTATTGTCATAATCTCCATAGTAACCTTCCAGGTTCAGTTCATTTGCGCATGCTTTATTTCGAACTCCTAATCGTACATTGACTCCATAGGCACGATAGCCGTCATGGAAACATCTGACGGTTTGTTGCTGTAGCCGCCCCTGTTCATTAGGGATGGCTACATCTATTTTGTAATTGCTATCTGTGTAGTCGTAGAACCCTCCTGCAACTACAAATAATCCAGTTCTTTCATGGGCATAATTGATGTTTCCGGTGATACGATGGGTATTGAAAGATCCTACCTGATAAGAGGCAGATCCATTAATACCATCGTAAATCTCTGGTGAAGCGAGGTTGACCGCACCTCCCAGGGTATCCGCTCCAAATTGGATGGGTACCACCCCCTTATAAATCTCCACTCGATCAATGGCATTCACCGGCACATTGGCAATACCAAAAGCATTAGGCGTGAAGTTGAGCGGAATACCATCGTAGAAAAATCGGATTTGATCACCCAAAAAGCCATTAATCGCAAAAAGCATGTTAGATCCTAAACCACCCGCAAGTTGTACGTTTATTCCTTCTGTTTGTGCCATCACTTCCCCCAGGTCGGCAGACTTCAGTTTAAACTCACGGGTCTTGATCACCTGGACTGATTTGGCTGAAAGCTCCAACTGTTGCGCTTCGGATTGGGCAGTGATCACCACTTCGTCTAATTCAGCAGTACTTTCTTTTAGTGTGATCTTTCGGGTAACTTTTTGACCTACGCTAAAAGCAAGCTCGAACGTTTGCTTTTCATAGCTTACTTCCGAGACTTCAATGGTATAAGTACCGGGTGGGATATTGGTAATTTTAAACTTACCTTGTCCGTTTGTAATGGCTCCAAGGGGCATCCCTTTTAGAATTCTCGGAACCGCTTCTTTTCGCTCATCGGTGATTGTTCCTATGAAGGATCCAGTGGATTGAGGAAAAGAATAAATGGGACTAAGTATTAACAATATGAGGATTAGATTTTTGATGGCTGAGTATTTACTATGGCTGCTATTGATTTATTCGAAGCATAGAAAAGTCGCCTTCTAGTAATTCGCCTGGTTCGCTACCTCTTCCCACTTCATAGTTGTAATCCTTAAGTTCAGGAGCTGTAATATCCCCAATGAGGTAGTAGAACTTATGCGATTCTAAGACGAACGAGGTATCACCTACAATAACGGTCTTGTTAGAAAGTCCATTGTTATACAATTTGACAGTAGCATCGAATTGTATCTTAAAGTTATCCCCTGGCAAATTACCTTTTGTTCCATTTCCGCCATAAATAAGGATGTGGTCTGCGTTTGGATCTTCCGGCACATCACTTGCAATTGCTGAAGGGGCAGTAAGTCTTCCACCAAAAAATGCTACAAGGATAATACAAGCAGCTGCGGCATATCTAGCGACTTTACGATGCAGGGGGATCGTTTTGCCAGGAGTGTGAACGGATTGAAACTCAGGGCTTAATTGTCCTAATTTGGTTCTACTGAGTTTAGTGTGGGTTTAGGTCAAGTCCACCGTGGAAAAATAGGATAGCACTTTTGAAGTTTTCCAAGGATCTAGATCCTCTAGCAGTCATCTTAATTTCTTGGAGTTTACCATTAATTCGTTCGGCCATCGCGTTGCTTTTGTTGTAAGTCATTGCGTTAACTATTCCCTGCATGTGTCTATCGAACATATCTGCTACTTTGATGAGATGTCCGA
>JBCDKO010000125.1:0-13790 GCA_038746525.1 Bacteroidota bacterium | reverse complement strand
CTGAAAAATCTCGATTTCCAGATTTTTCAACTAGTCACAGGTACATCAGCTACGTCGTTCGCTGCGGATCGAAGTATAAGCATACATCTTCACCTTGCTGCCTAGTATCTGATACACCTGTGACTTTCTCAGCAAGCCCTAAATAAATATTTTGATAACGAAGTATCAGGAAAAAAGATCATCTCAAAAATTGAAAGTGAGTTTTTAGAGGTGCCCTTATGTTCAGGAAGATTATAACACCTGAGTCGTTGGAGCAGGGATTGAGAAATTAAAATACATTTATAGCAACCCAACGATCCAGTGGAGACCTATGATGTTTATGAACCAGAATTCAATTGGTACAGTCTGCTAAAGACTATGTGGGGACAAAATGTCTAATTGAAGTTGAGCTCTGGTGAAATACGTTAATCCTTGGCACGCGTTTCCACTGCGTTCAACGCGCGCCATTGGATCCATCACTGATGTATTAAAAAGGTACTTTTAGAGAAGTAGTGATAGAATTAATGAGAGACCAGCCAAAAAAGGAGGGTTATTAAACCCTCACCTAAATTTTGAAAAAGTGCGAACATCTATACTTTTCTCGGGACAGCATACTTTCACTTGTTTTTTCCCTCCTATATAAATGCCGTAAAGAATCAACACCGCACCTGCGAGCATCCATCTTGTAACTGTCTCATTCAAAACCACTGCACCTAAGAAAACACCTATTACCGGCACCAAATAGGTGACCATAGAGGCATAACTAGCTCCAGCTTGCTCTATTAATTTAAAATAGAGTATAAATGCAATAGCTGTTCCAAGAACTCCCAATGAGACCACCGATCCAATGGTCATCGAGCTTAAGTTTGAAATAGAAATAGCTGGATCTATGAAGTAAGCAATCAGCAGCAAATAAAAAGTAGCAATTAATAATTGAGCAGCTGGTGCTTTGAATGAAGCTACGGAGGTCAGACGTTTTTTTACCCATACCCACCCTACTCCATAGCTTGCTGAAGCCAGTACTACCGCCATAATACCCCAAAAACTTGCATTTACTCCATCTCTAAAATTGGGATAGACTAAAACCAGCAAACCAATAAACCCAATCACAATACCTCTGATCTTATTTTCGGAAAGACGTTCATTGCTTAATAAAAGCATTGAAAAAATAACCGTGAAAAAAGGAGTTGTTCCATTAAGCAAAGATCCGAGTGAACTATCTATGTATTGCTGACCCCAAGTGATCAACAGGAATGGAAAAGCAACAGAGAAGAAGGCTGCAATAGCGGAGTCTTTCCAGAAACTCCAACTTCCAGGCAGGTAATTTCTCTTGAGTAGCAAAATGACATTTAAAATCAGCGCTCCAAGTCCGATTCTGGATATAGACAACATAATCGGGCTTAGCTCTATCAAAGCTAATTTGATAAACAAAAAAGAAGGCCCCCAACAAATAGCGAGCAAAATCAGCAAATGCATATTTTTAAGTTTCATAAGCAAATTATTTAGGTCAAATTGAACGCAGTGGCAAGAGATTCGTAGTATGAATAAGATGAATTGATTTTGATCAAACAATGAAATATTTTAATATATTTATATGGAAATCCGACATTTGAAGTTGATCCGCGAAGTAGCTCGCACAAAAAGTCTCTCTAAGGCGAAGGATAATCTATACCTTTCTCAGTCTGCACTGAGCCATCAGCTTAAAGAAGTGGAAGGTCAGTTGAAGACACAACTCTTCCATCGGGTAAATAAGCAACTGATCTTATCCACGGCTGGGAAGATGGTGCTGGACTCTGCCGAAAAAGTATTGTCTGAACTCGAGCACATCGAACATTCTATCAAGAAGTATGTCTCCGGGCAATCGGGCACAATCCGGCTAGCTACCCAATGCTACACCTGTTATCATTGGCTTCCAACATTACTGAAAGATTTTAAGAGAGAATTTCCGAATGTAGAGATTGAGATTTTGCATAGAAATGATGCGGATGTGGAATATCAAGTAATGCATGGGGAAATTGATATAGCTGTAATCTATGAATCGTCTGACTATGATAAGCTGGAATATCAGGAACTTTTCCATGACGAAATGTATGCGCTGGTCCCAAAAGATCATCCATGGATTGGCAAAAAGTATTTGGAAGCCAAAGACTTTGAAGGTCAGCAGGTCATCATTCACTCGCTACCGCTAGCGTCTGTTTCATTATTTTCCCAAGTATTGACTCCAGAGGGTATTCAGCCAAAGAACGTGATCCAGGTACAAGTCACAGAAGCAATCATAGAAATGGTGAAAGCTGGTCTTGGCGTGAATGTGATGGCCAAATGGATCGTGGAACCTTATCTCAAGGATGGTGAAATTGCATTAGTGCCTGTGACGAAAAGGGGGCTCAGCCGTACCTGGAACGCAATACGACTAAAACAAGAAAATCCTCCTCAATACCTGGTCAATTTTGTGGAGCACCTAAGATGCAACATCAAAGAAATGGCTTGTTGCCAAGATTAGACACGATAAATAACCAATACTAAAAGGAGCCTAAATTGAGAACTCCAGACTCGATGTAAATTTTTCTGTCGCAAACACACACTAATGATCGAAAAAAAATTCTTTCCTGAACTATAAAAGATGTTTTGAATTTGAAATAATGCAAGATTACGACATAGTAGATTTACGAGATACACCAGATTTTATAAGAATTTAAGGGGTTGAGTCAGGAGTTCTGAAATTAACATTGAGTTTTACCTTTCGGGCAATCGAGGACACCGAATTGAAGAAAAAAATAGCCCTACCACATAGGTGAGCTAAACTTGCCCCAAATTTAAATGGGCTATACGCTAAATTTTTTCGAGCTTGTAGCTCGTGACCATATGTCAAACAAAATCAATTTCCATCATTCCTTTTCCACTTGCATATTCTATCGCACTACGCTATTTTCAATGTTCTGGTTGATTGACAAAGCCAGCCTCAACAGGATGCTGATGCTTGCATGCTACTTTTTTGATCCTTACTTCAGCAATCCACAGTTCTATTTGGTTTTTGGTACTGCTGTCCCAGCTCTTCGAGATTTGTATAAATCTCGAAGCATGATCACTGAATTTATGATCATAAGGGCACCTCTAAAAACCCACTTTCAATTTTTGAAATGATCTTTTTTCCGATACTTCGTTATAAAAATGCTTGTTTAGCGCTGCTAAACTCCGTTTTTGACGCCCTGTCTCAGAAAAAAATCTCTACCTCAAATTCTTGAATTGAGTTTTTAGAGGTACCCATAATCCTTTTCAAACTTCATAAAAAACATTTGCACTAATCATTAGTACTTTTCCTATTTCTACTATGATTTTTTGGGTAAATACATCTAACCACTAAAGTATTTGTGAATATTACAAAATATCATCTGCCTTGATCCTTTCATTCGATATTCGAATCCTATCATCTAAAAGCAGAAGATTAGGATTATAGACCTTTCCATAAAATGACGAAAATTCTCTTTTTTAAACCATAAAAAATGTTTTTGAACTTAAAATGTTACAGGATTACGTCAAACAGATTTACGAGACACGTCTATTTTAGAGAATTAAGAGGTCGAGTCAGGATTTCTGAATATTAACCTCAAATTGGTCTTGAAGAGCACTTAAGCCTAAGTAAAAGATTTTATTTTTCCGTATAAGCAAGTTCTCTATTTGTAAAATTACTGGTTACCCGGTAAAGGTATTTACAACAATTTAACCGTATTATCACAAGCTAATTTTTAGTACTTATCAATTAACTTCATAATAAATTATGTTGTTCTAACAATACTAGATTATTCTGATTTGTTTCTTAGTTACGAAACTAGTTTCATTGAAGACGCTAAAATTTAAACTTAACATATTTAATTGACATGTGTCTGAATGGTAATTTTTCTGAATTCATCAACCAAACGCTAAGTAAGAGGGAAATCTCATGGATAAAAGAGTCTTCAGAGATAGCAAAAGAAGGCTTGAACAACACTAAGTTTTATTTACGGTTTGGTAGAGTATATAGATATATACAGTTAAAAGCTGTTCCGAAGCATGTATCGACAGTCTTCAAAAACACACATGAACTCGTTCGATTTTATTTGTTGACATATGCAGGTACTAGTCCAGATCAGGAGGCATTGGAAAAGTTATTTGACACTGGAAATACCTCAGAAACGATTACCCTTTACAAGTCTTTACAATACCTTGAATCACCAGAAAAGTACGTTCACAGAGTTACAGAGGGCATAAGAACTAACATCCTAGAAGTTTACGACGCGATCGCTTATTCAAATTCTTTCCCTGCAAAACACTTACCTGAGTTGGCTTTTAATCAATTAGTCTTAAAAGGAATTTTTAATGAGCGACCCATTTACCTAATTGAAGGTTTAGAAAAACGCTTAAATAAGGAATTAGCGCTTACAGCTTATGACTACATCCATGAGCGTTGGTCTGCTGGTCGTAAAGTTACCCCTGAAATTTGGCTTCTTCTAACGCCAATCCTATCTGAAGAGCATACTGATTTTTTGACTAAAGGAATACAGTCCAGAGATGAACTTCAATCAATGGCCATCCAATTAGCTATAATGGATAGCAAGAATCAAAATCTAATAGAAAACATAAATGCTAATCACCCAAGAATAACCTGGAATGAAATAGGAAAACAAATACATAACAAATTATAGACAATGAAATTTATAGATCCTCACACTCATATGTCATCGAGAACTACCGATGATTATGAAAACATGACTAAATCTGGAATCGTAGCTGTAATTGAGCCCGCGTTTTGGTTTGGTCAGCCCAGAACAGAAGTTGGTTCCTACAAAGACTACTTAAGTAGCTTAGTAGGATGGGAGCCATTTAGAGCCTCGCAATTTGGAATAAAACATTATTGCACGATCGGCCTGAATAGTAAAGAGGCAAACAATGTTAAACTTGCTGACCAAGTGATGAAAATACTGCCGTTATACGCTGTTAAAGAGAATGTAGTAGCTATAGGTGAAATTGGATATGACGATCAAACGGAAGCCGAAGACAAGTATTTTAGAGCCCAATTAGAACTTGCAAAAGAAGTAGAACTGCCAGTAATGGTGCACACTCCGCATCGGGACAAAAAACGTGGGGTAATTAGGACCATGGACGTGGTTGAAGAACATGATATCCCTGCACACATGGTAGTTATAGACCATAACAATGAAGAGACTGTTCAAGAGGTGCTCGACAGAGGATACTGGGCTGCTTTTACCATTTACCCTAAAACAAAAATGGGGAATGAAAGGATGGTAGAGGTAGTTAGACAGTATGGTTCTGAGCGAATCATCGTCGATAGTTCTGCTGACTGGGGAGTTAGTGATCCACTTGCAGTTCCAAAAACAGCTCAATTAATGGTTGAGAGAGGCATTCCTCAAGAGGATATCCACAAGACGTGTTATCAAAACGCGCTGGATGCCTATGCTCAAAGTGGAAACATGCACGAAAGTCATTGGGAATCAGTTGATATCAACCAGTCTTTATTGTATGGAGGCAACTCTGTATTAAGAGGTCAAGAACCATTCAAGTCTTCCAGCATGAATGTAATTGAAAATTAGAGACAATGCGCTTTAAATATTTCATCGCAATTGCACGTCCAGCAAATGTGGTAACCTCAATTGCTGACATTGTTGGTGGAATTTTCATAGCGTATTCCTTTTTAGAAAATGCTGGTGGTTTCTCCTTTTCAAAGTCGATCTTACTAATAATAACTACATCGTGTTTGTATGCAGGAGGAATCATCTTTAATGATGTTCTAGATCTTAAGGAAGATCAAGAACATCGTCCTGATCGGTTAATTCCTTCAGGTAAAATATCCTTACGAGAAGCAATTACATTTGGAATAGTGCTATTCACAACTGCACTAATCTGTAGTTTTTTAGTAGGAATGGTTAGCCTCTATTTCACAGTAGGTGTGATCGGAATGACATTTATTTACAATGACATCGGTAAAAAATCAAGCCTATTTGGTCCCATCACCATGGGATTATGTAGGTCAGGTAATCTTATGCTCGGTATTTCGATCATTCCTCAGGCTATTTCTCAAACCTGGATGATTTCTTTAATTCCATTACTTTTCATAGCTGGAGTAACTCTGACTGCCCAAGGAGAGGTACTAGGAAATAATCAAAAGTCGATCGGCATTGCCATCATAATCGATTGTCTTACCGCTTTATCAATTTTATTTATCTGCCGTAAACTGGGAGGGGAGTTTGTACAGCTTATCCCTTTTCTGATTTTATGGCTTGGAAGCAATCTGGTCTTTAAAGTGAATGCTATTCTTCTAAATACCCCTTCAAAAATTATTACAGCGGTCAAAATGGGAGTTCTTTCGATCATCACTCTGGATGCCTGCTATGTCGCATCATTTGGCAACTGGTCCTCGGCATTGTTTGTGTTGGTACTGTTGCCTATATCTATCTTATTCGCAAAAAAATTTCAAGTGACATGAAAAAAATAGAACAGTCATTTCAAGTTCAGTTCAATTATAGTGTGTTGTTTACTGAGAATCTATTTTACTGTAAAAACACATTACTGATGGACACCATCAAGGCAAATTCACTCCACAGTAATGTGAAAGTTGCATTTGTGATTGATAGGAATGTGGATCTTTTCCACAAAGATTTATCCGAAAAGATCAATTCATACTTCAATAGTCACGACCTTAAAAGCTTACCTGAAACGATGATTGTTACGGGTGGAGAAGCATGCAAAAACGATCCTCAAATCCTTCAGGCGGTCCTGGAGTTTGTCAATGAAAAACGAATAGACAAACATTCATACTTGATAGGAATAGGAGGTGGAGCTCTTTTAGATTTAGTCGGCTATGCTGCCTCAATCTCTCATAGAGGTGTAAAGCATATAAGGATACCTACTACTGTATTGAGTCAAAACGATTCAGGTGTCGGGGTGAAAAATGGAGTTAATTATTTTGGGAAAAAGAACTTCCTGGGATGTTTTTCTCCTCCAGTTGCCGTCATCAACGATAGCAATTTTTTAACGACGCTATCAGACCGGGATTGGGTTTCAGGTACGAGTGAAGCAGTGAAGGTAGCACTTTTAAAATCGAAAGAATTCTACTTGTGGATGGATAAAAATGCGGAGTCTATTCAATCGAGAAACAAAGAAGCCATGGTTTATTCGATTTACGAATGTGCAAAATATCATGTAGAACACATCCGTAATAGTGGCGATGCTTTCGAAAAAACCAGCTCTCGCCCCTTAGACTTTGGCCATTGGGCAGCGCACAAGCTCGAACAACTTTCCAATTTTGACATTAGGCATGGTGAAGCGGTAGGTATCGGCATAGCACTGGACTGCCTCTACAGTAGTAAAGTAGGTTTACTAAAAGAAGAAAAGGCTTGGCATGTAGTCAACTGCATTAAAAAACTTGGCTTACCCGTAACTCACGAATTACTAACCAACGATGATGGCAGTGCCATTCGCCCTGAACTTCTCAAAGGTTTAGAAGAATTTAGAGAGCACCTGGGAGGTATCCTTACGATCACACTATTGGAGGATTTTGGAAAAAGTATTGATGTGCATACAATGGATGTTGACAAACTAAATGCAGCGGTTTTGGCGCTATCTAACCCTGTTTTAGCTTAAATAGACCTTGAAAGGCTGTTCTTGGAAGTATCTAATAGAAGCTGTATTACTTTGATCGCTGATATTCTCCGGACAAGAGCTTTAAAACGATGAAAACTAGTCATAACAGTGTACTTACGTATTGTACAAATATCCACCCTGGAAATACTTGGAAAGAAACCATTGATAGTTTCGAGGCAAACATTCCGCAGATAAGAAAAACGATAGGTGTAGAAGAATTTGCTGTGGGGCTTAGAATGGGAAAACGCCCTCTTGATGAACTACTAACAGATGATACACTCGCAAGTTTTGGCAAATGGTTGGAAGATAACAACTTGTTCGTTCGAAGCATAAATGGGTTTCCTTATGGTAATTTCCACAATACCGTCGTAAAAGACGATGTGCACGCACCTGATTGGACTACCCAGGATCGCGTAAACTACACGTTAGATTTAGTAAAATTGTTGGCGGAGATATTACCCCCAAATACCGGTGGCGGGATCAGCACTTCGCCATTAACTTACAGGCCATGGCACGAAGATGAAGCCCTGGAAAGGGTATATACTGTATGTGCAAAAAACCTTATTCAAGTATTAACATCTTTAATTGACCTTTTTTTAAGTACAGGCATCGAAATCCATGTCGATATTGAGCCTGAGCCAGACGGATTGTTAGAGACATCTGATGAGTTTGTTTCGTTTTTCAAAGCCTATCTCATTCCTATAGCTCTAAAAGAATTAAAAGATAAATATCAGATGAGTGATGAAGAAGTTATAGCTTCTCTTAAAAGGCATATCACGGTTTGCTTTGATGTATGTCACTTTGCAGTTGTTTTTGAAGATGTCAAAAAGGCGTTAGCTAATTTTCAGAAAGAAGGAATTAGGATAGGGAGAGTACAGATTAGTGCAGCACTGGAAGCTAGAACAGAAGAAGAGTACGAACACATGCTCAATTTAGACGAACCTACCTACTTGCATCAAGTAGCTATTAAAGATGAAAATGGCGGGATTACGAGATCTAACGATCTAAATCAACAGACAGTAAGTTTTCGCCAGGGAGCGATGGCAAGAACACATTTTCACGTGCCAATTTTTGAAGAAAAATACCAATATCTACATTCTACGCAAAGTGAAATAGTGAGTACACTAAGCGCATGGAAGAAAAGCCCATTTACGGAAATTCTGGAGGTAGAGACGTATACTTTCGATGTTTTGGATCAATCGAAACGATTGAATCTGCAAACCTCTATTGTTAGGGAACTTGAATGGGCGAGTAAAATTTTAAAAGACTAATTCATAAATTGAGATAAATTGTGATTAACAATGAATAAATCTCTGGCGGTCATCAATGTAGTTGCTTTAACGCCTTCTTTGTTGGGAGAAAATACGCCTCATCTTAATCAATTGATTGAAAAGCAATTCATGGCGCCAATGAAAGGCGTTTTCCCGGCAGTAACTTGTCCTGCACAAGCTTCAATGCTTACAGGGCTGTTACCTAAAGATCACGGAATCGTAGGAAATGGTTGGTACGATAGAGACTTTGCCGAAATCAAACACTGGCAACAATCCAACGCATTGGTTCAGGGGGAAAAAGTGTGGGAGTCGCTTAAAAAGCGGAACAAAGACTTCAGTTGTTCTAATTTGTTCTTTTGGTACAATATGTATTCGAGCGTTGATCATTCTATGACCCCGAAACCTCATTATTTTAGTAATGGAAGAAAAATTCCGGATGTTAGTTCTTTTCCGTCCTCCCTGAAAGACGATATCGTCGCACAAATAGGAAAATTTCCGTTCATGAATTTCTGGGGCCCTGAGTCCGGTATCAAATCTTCCAAATGGATTGCGAAAGCGGCTATGATCGAGCATGAATTGAATAACCCCAATCTCCAATTGGTTTATTTGCCCCACCTGGATTACAATCTACAGCGGTTTGGCCCTTCCAATCCTGTCATACAAGAAGATATAAAAGCCATTGATGCCGTAGCAGGTGAGCTATTTGAATTCTACGAAAATAAGGGTGTTGATGTCATCGTCGTTTCGGAATATGGGATCAGCGACGTTGAAAAAGCCATTCCTCTTAATCTTATTTTGAGAGAAAGCGGATACCTGGGAATTAGGCATTCCATGGGAAGAGAGCTGCTTGACCCAGGGTTATGCAAAGCTTTCGCAGTGGCAGATCACCAATTCTCCAATATCTATGTGAAAGATCATAGAGATATTCAATCGGTAAAACAATTGTTAGAAAAGCAGGAAGGTGTGGAAAGAGTAGTTGACCAAGAAGAACAGGAAGTGATGGGCGTCAATCATTCCAGGTCTGGAGAGCTCATTGCCATTGCGAATCAGGGGGCATGGTTTAGCTATTATCACTTTTATGAAAATCAAAATGAGCCAGATTACGCTCGGAGTGTTAGTGTGTTTGATAAACCCGGTTATGATCCTTTAGAAATGTTTTATGACCCTAAAAAGCGGTTTGCTAAATCTCGATTGATTTGGAAAGTACTGAAAAGTAAAATGGGTTTTAGAACGACCTTTGATGTGGCCCCACTAGACACCTCCCTGGTGAAAGGGAGTCACGGAAGGCTTCCTGAAAATGCAGAAGAAGGTCCTATTCTCATTGCCCCCAAAAGATTTGCTAAAGATCAATTTGACATGCTTGAACTGAAGCACCTTGTGATCGACTTTTACCATAAAATTTAAAAAAACATTTGAAGACTTTCGATGAAAAAACCGCACAGGTGTAATATTCTAAATTTAAAAGAAATTGAATATACTCAAGTAATAAAAATACTAGAATGATTAATTATGAGCTTCTTAAACGCTAAAATATGGCCTAATATTCCTGCTAATGTATTTCAGGAACAATACGAAAAACTGAACCTCTCTGATTCTACCGGACTCTGGTTTCGGGCAATCGGAACGACAGGAAATAATGAAACGATGGTAGTAGAAGTCTGGGATACCATGCTGTCTTGGAGAGCAGTACACGAAGCAGAACAAAACAACAAAAAGATAGACGATTCTAAGCAGCAACACCAGGCCTTCAAACCTGGTGAATCGCTCAGACAGGAAATGACCTCTTACTTTTTTCCAGTAAAAAATGAATACCCTCTATCTGAGTGGATCAATGTTGAATCCAATGGGCAGATTTTGATCGCTAGATACCCACAAATCTCTGCACAAAAATACCTATCAGGTATCTCAAAGCACGGACAACAAGAAGACATGGTTTCTGCCAAAGGCGTGCATTGTGCTGTAGACGGCCCGGATGATCATGATGCATGGGTCATCATGAGGATAGAGTCTGAGGTAGATGAGGCTAATGCTGAAAAACAAAAACATCTTGCAGACTTAGAAAAACCAGAAAAAACGACCCTTTTCTGGAAAGCCAATTTGAAGTTTATTTACTACACCAGAGAATGTCCCAGTGGCATTGAAAATCAATTTGTTGAAGGTTATTTTCTTTAATTTTATATTTTTACTATGCCTTATTTGATCTTTGCTGAATGGCCAAATCTTCGTTCAGAAGATTATCCGAAAATGTCGAAACACTTCAACACCGTAGAACCAGACGGGCTTTGGTTCAGGGCAGTAGGTGATCAAGACAATACATTGTATGTCCTTGAAGTATGGTCGGACATCGTTTCTTTCAGACGATTTCGTGATGAAGTAATGGCGAGAGATGAAGTTCAAGACTTTCTAATTAAGTCAACCGGTGAAATAACAGATTCTCATCTTCGTACTCATGTCAGCGCCGCATATCCTGGAACTGAAGCAGAATATGAACGTTCGACCTGGATTGCACCTTTAGAGCCTGCTACTATAGCCGTGTTTATTTGGCCAGATATTAAAATAGTCCAATACCAGTCAGTTATGGAAGGAAAACGCGGAGTTTTAAGAGACCCAGGAGCTAAAGATATACTCTTCGCAGCTGATGGTCCATACGGAGCAAACGGTTGGGTGGTAGCTCATATATGGCGCAAAGAAACTTCGAGACTCGCGTATAAAGAGCATGCTAAATCTTGGAATAAAGCTTATATCGGAGACGGTCCCCTACTGAAGAAAATAATTCCGCTACAGTTATTTTACTATACAAAATCGTGTCCAACTAAACTGATTAATCCATTATCCGAAAATGGAATAGCCTAACCACGATTTGTTATTTTAAGATAAAAACCCATTGAACTTGCTTGATTATAAATGAAGATCTGTTTTATAGACACGATTAAAGCGTCTCATGTGGATATGTCTTCAAACCCGTTCTCAGAAAGTGGGCACGAAATTTATTTCGACAAAAAAGTAAAAGCTGATTGTGATATTATTATTGGGGGTATGCCTTCGGAAGTTCAAATCAAGTCTTCTGATGACCTAAAAGCGCTCATCATTCCTTTCTCCGGATTGATCCCTCAGACCAGGAAAGTTCTTTTAACCCACTGTCCGGAGCTACCTGTTTACAATGTCAAGCACAACTCCACCGCAGTTGCTGAAATGGCGCTCACCTTACTACTCAGTTGCAAAAGAAGTCTTCTGGAGGTAGATCGTCAATTGAGGGAGGGTGATTGGTCGTATCGTTTTTCTCCTACAAAAGACACGCTCATACATGGATCCAAAGCCACCATCATCGGATATGGAGCAAGTGGAAAAAAAGTAGCCAATTTACTGATTGCGATGGGAGCCACTGTCAACGTTGTTCGAAACATCTCCCAGTCTATTTATGAGGAGAATGGTGTAATCATTTATCCTCCAAAAGAACTAGTATCAGCACTTGATATGTCTGATGCCCTGATAATTTGCTGCGCACTAACTGATCAAACAGTAGACCTTATCCGCTATGAACATTTCGAAGTAATGAGTCCTTTGTCATACCTTGTTAATGTATCTCGATCAGAAATTGTCAATGAAAAAGACCTATATGATGCGCTCAAAAAAGGAGTTCTAAGGGGTGCAGGAATAGACGTGTGGCCAAATTTTCCCACTTCACCGGAAAGAATTACTTCTACTGCTTCATCAGCCTTAGACTTTGATAAACTTCACAATGTTATCATGAGCCCACACAGAGCTGGTCAATTTCACAGTAACCACAAAATGCAAATGAGTGAAGTCCTAAAGATTGTACAAGAATTATCTCAAGAAAAGCAACCCAAAAATCAGGTGGATATTTTTAAAGGTTATTGATAAGCTCCTAACTAGAACTTAATGATAAGTGAAAAGCAAACTTCGTTTTTTAACATACCTCCTTCTAAGAAAAATAATAGAGGCAGCTGCCTACTATCAAAAACAAGAGATGTACATATGTCATCCAATACGAGGTAGGATTGTTCTTATAAACTTTCTCACCTTCTGCTATATTCGAAACCCCAGGTACGAGATTAGTAACCAGCATGATCATATCCACAATAGCTATTAAAATTATCGAGACAGCAACAAATGGTTTAATTGTGTAAATAATAGATATCACTAGTAAGGCTGTGGCAAATAATCCAAGCGCAATGTTAGTCAACGCATAAGATGCACAGTGAAAGCGTGCATGAGGATCCCACTTTTCATTGTAAATATGATTATCTCTAAACTCAGCAAATGCGCTACCAAATATCACAGTCAGTGCACACAAAAACAGTAGAATAAATGCTGTAAGTACCACAATTTATTACCTTAAATTAGATTCTTTAATCTGGATTTTAACCTTGTAACTGATGGCCTATATATCAACAAGATTAACGAAATTATCCCAAAAAATTCGGGTGTTATTCACTGAGATGATGTAACACGCTGAATATAAGGTAATTGATTTCGAATAAGATGACAACATCGTTCCCCAAATTTGAGGAACCAAAAATCACTCTGTATGAATACTAAACTATGGTAAATCAATTACTTGAATCAACCCGTCACTAGTTGTAGTGAATAAAGCAGTCATCCAAAAAAAGGGGTTTTCCCTAAAACAAAATACATTGATAAGTTTGAGTTATGGTGCAGTAGAGGCCGTTTTTAACACGGTTAGGTAAATAACCTTGATGCAGTCAGGCTCTGGCTGTCGGTGACCCGAAAATTGATTCAAGAAATCCTAAGGTAGGCCACTAAAATTTATGCGTCAGCCGGGCACGATTCATTTAAAAGACCATAGCACTATGAACACCAAAAACAAGAGAAAAAAAGTAAGCAAGCCCCCTCTCAATGAATTCCAGATCATTGATCCCAATG
>JBCDKO010000124.1:0-13840 GCA_038746525.1 Bacteroidota bacterium | reverse complement strand
TGGTGTGATGTTTTTAAAACATTACACGAACCTAAGTGATGAAAAACTCATCGACCGCATCAATACGGATTGGGCGATGCAACTATTCTGTGGTTTACTACTTTCAGAAAATGAGCAGCTCAAGACCGTGCGATTGTTTCCGGAATTAGAAGTAAGATTGGAAAACAAGCCCATTTACTCTCAAAGGTACAGCAATCGCTCATTGCTCACTGGTCCAGGTATATGGAGGATACGGATGAGCTACAGATGGATGCCAGCTGCTATGAAAGCTATATTCGTTCCCCTACGGATGTTAAACTATTATGGGGATGCGGTCAGTGGGTTTATGAAAAGCAGCTGTTCGTTTATTGTGAAAAAACAGGCATCCCTTGAAGAAATCATCGCACTTCAGGAAAATTTCGATGAGTTTGTCGATATATTTCATCGTGATCAGGTCATAGAGTTTAAAATTTATTTATTAGAGAAGTACCACTTTTTGAATCACCCTGATCACTTTCTTTGAGATTTCACCAAAAAACCACCTCTAACTACCACAAAAACTAAATATTGATCGAACTCATGTTAAGCCAAGGTTTTATATTTTTTTATTTGCAATGATGAGCAATAAGCAATAACGTGGACGAGAAGGATTTCCTTATATATGGATTAGATGCAATACATAAATAGTTAGGGTCTCTAAGAAAAGACGAAAAATACGCTTACTGACATCTGCAGCGTAGTTTTTTAGCAAAACAATGATTCGAATCTATTTTATACTTTGGAATCAATTTCTCAAAAATTCATTTGAATTTTGAACGAATTGAAAGTGAACCTGTGGTTTTATTGCGTTTTCATTAGAATCTCTCAAATAGATTCAATGACCATTTGTGCATCGAAATTTCAAAAAAAACGCTCCATGAGCTAAAAACATCGTTTTCTTTCAAAAGATACTGTTTTCTTAGAGACACTAATAACTATCTATTTTCACTTCATTTTCCCAAAAAAGTCACGAATCAATTCATGCTATATCAATGAACTTTCAACGGGTCTGCTTCTGCTTTGCAGATTGGATCACTTAGTAGTCGAGCGGTAAAAACCAGGGCGAAATGTAAGGTAAGATTTGGAAATACTGTTGAAATAAAAAGTACTTTACTAGCCTTTCTAAATCAAGATTTTCTTCTTTCTATGAGACAGTAATTAACAAAATGTGACTTTATTGTTTGTGGTATTATGAAATCCATTGTAATAGCAGGGGCTACTGGTTTTATAGGCAGATGGTTTATAGACAGGTTCTCTAAGAAGTATCAAATCATTGCATTGAGCCGGAATACTATTCATAGTGAATCATATCCAGAAGTAGACTGGAGGATGGCAGACTTATATTCTTTATCTAATACCACCGAAGCATTAAAAGGTGCGGATTATGCTCTTTATTTGGTTCATTCGATGCAGCCCTCCACTCGGCTTAATCAAGGAAGTTTTGAAGACACAGATCTTTTGCTTGCCGATAATTTTGCCAGGGCAGCAGAAATCTGTAAACTAAAACAAATAGTCTTTATTGGGGGTATCTTACCCAAGGATACAGGTAAATTTTCGACGCATCTCCAAAGTAGGTATGAAACGGAACAAACCTTGGGTTCAAGGAGTGTTCCTCTTACTGCTCTTCGAGCTGGTATAATTATTGGTCCAGGTGGATCTTCTTTTGAGATTGTGAAAAAACTAGTTAGAAGACTTCCCATTATGGTATGCCCTAAATGGTGTAAATCACCTTCTCAACCTATTGATGTTGAAGATATGCTATTGGTCATAAATAATTCACTAGGCAATAAAAAACTTTATGGACAATCGGTGGAGGTAGGAGGTAGGGAGACGCTAACCTACATGGAGTTGTTGAAGAGAACCTCAGAGATCATGGGAAAGAAAAGGTTGATATTTTCCATTCCTTTCTTTAATCTAGGTTTTTCCAAGCTTTGGGTTGCTCTTTTTTCAAATAGTAGTCAAACGTTTGTTTCACCACTCATAGAAAGCTTGAGGCATGATATGACAATAAAGGAGGCTCAAACGTATACCTATGGTGGACTGGATGTTTCGATGAATGAAAGTATCCAAAAGGCAACGGAAAGCAAAGCTCCTGGCTTAAAAAAGCAAGGTGCGATTAAAGAAGAAAAAAATACAGTACGAAGTGTCCAGCGATTATCTAACCCTGGCAATAAGTCTGTAGAGTGGGTAGCAAAGGCCTATCCAAAATGGCTTCCTACTTTTTTCACCTATATTTTAACCGCACAGGAAGAAGAAGATGAAATCTCGTTTCAATTGGTTGGTTTCACACTTCTTAAACTTAAGTATATGCCTGAGAGGAGTGATGACAAGAGAAAACTCTTTTTTATAATAGGCGGTTTATTGTCAAAAAGAGGTGACCACGGATGGTTAGAGTTCCGATCCGTATTAAAGAATAAGCACATCATTGCAGCTATTCATGAGTTTGTTCCATCTCTTCCCTGGATTATTTATCGATATACTCAAGCAGTAGCTCACCTAGTAGTTATGATGCGATTTGATAAATTTTTAATGCGACAGGAGAAAACATAGAACTCTTAATAAAAAAACCACCTCTGTTAAAAGAATTGATATAATCCATTATCGATAAAACAAACGAATTAACTATGTAATTTGTAATCATATAATTTCAATATCTCCAAAGGTATGTATTCCAAAGATTTTTCATTGGTAGCTTCCAAAACGACTCTAGGGGCTTTGCCCGCGTGATGTGCTTCTTGCCATCTGCTTAGACACAAGCACCATCTATCACCCGGCCTTAATCCGGAAAAATTATAATCTAAGCGAGGAGTGCTAAGGTCGTTTCCTTTCGATTTTGTGTAGGTAAGAAAATCTTGCGTCATGATTGCACAAACAGTGTGAGTTCCTAAATCTAAAGGACCAGTGCTACAGCAGCCGTCACGAAAAAAACCAGTGAGAGGCTCATTACCACAAGGGATCAAGAGTGATCCAAATACATTTCTTTGGGTATTCATATAATCATAAAATAGTTATTTCATAAGTTTGTTCAACTATAAATATAGTAGTAAAAGATCTTTTTTGTTCTCAAAATTAAGCGAGATTAAAATTATCACTGCAAGAAAATAAACGATGCTGTGGGATATAAAAAATGATTTTCTCATTCAATTTTGGCTTCATTGAATAAATTTACATTTTATCTAAATCCTATAATTTCAAAATATGAGGAGAAGATGAAGTTAACTGTTTTAGGATGTGGAGATGCCTTTGGTAATGGAGGAAGAAGTAATACATCTTTCGCATTATGCAACGATGACGGGGAATATGTGTTGATAGACTGTGGGGCCACCACGTTGATCCGACTTAAACAAGAAAAGATCTCTCTTCACGATATTTCTACCGTTATAATTACCCATTTTCATGGTGATCATTACGGAGGGCTTCCATTTTTGCTTATTTGTGCACTTTTTGAACATCCTAGGGATCATCCGCTTACGATCATTGGCCCTCCTGAGATTGAAAAAAGAGTTTTTGCTTTACAAGAAGCGATGTACCCTGATACAACATCAAAATTATCCAATTTAACGCTTTCGTTTTTAGAGTACAAAGCCGGAAGCAGCTTAAAACATGCCAATAAGTTTGTGGAGGCCCTTGAAGTGAAACACAGTCCAGCCTCTGTTCCATACGGTATTAGACTGAATTGGGAAAACAAAATATTTGCGTTCTCCGGAGATACTTCTCTGACTGATTCACTTTTCACTATTTCGAAGAATGCTGATTTATTCATCTGTGAATGTAATTATTTACATGGAAGTAATTACGGCCACCTTAGTTATGAAGAAATAAATGAGATAAGAGACAGACTAGATTGCAAACAAATCTGGTTATCTCATATGAATGATGAGGTCATCGATTCCAAATCAATTTCAATTAATCGTCTTTCAGACGGCTTAAACATTGAATTTTAATGGAAAAAGGATTGATTTGGTTTATTCCTGCGATTCTGGCAGCTCTTGGAATTTTAGCATTATCTACTTTTCTTTCAATTCCCATCCAGGTAAAAGGTGTTCATCATATCGATAAATGGGAGCATACGTTTGCCTATTTGATACTCTCTTTTTCATTTTTATTAGCGCTGAAAAAGAGTCGAAGATTTACCAAACACTTATCCCTTGTTGTTTTATTTTCAGCCTGTATTTATGGATTTGCTCTTGAATTTATACAGTATCAGTTTTTTACGAATCGCTCTTTTGAATGGATAGATGCCCTGGCAAATGTATTAGGAGCTGTCTTGGGATTTTCTATTTTCCATTTCCTAATTCAGGAAAATGAGAAGTAAAGCCTGGGCAATCAAGCTAAAAATTGATTAGTTTTTCTCTGAATTAATTATTACATCGTGGTATATTTAACTACAATTCGAAGTTCGCCAATAACCTTAATATCGACTTTTAAGAGCTAATCCTGCAGTTGCTTTTAAACTATGCAGTATAGGCTTGAACAAAGATCAAGCAAAATGGGCTTTTATCTGATTTATTCATGAGTTTTTAGAGGTGCCCTTATATTCTACCGTAAATACTTACTTAAAAATTACTATTTAGTAGAAATATTTAAGTAGCTATTTCTTATTACGACAATCTCGATTCGTTTTCAAACGCTATTCTCTGAGAATTCTTTAAATCTAACAAATTATGTGAACATCAAAGAAGCCTCCTGCAAGATACGCAGCTAGCCCTCACAGGAAAAACCAATGGTTCCATAGTGCCGTGGGCGTAGGTGTAGACTTTTTACTCATCAATTATGGAACAAAAAACAGTCACCGAAGAATTTCGTAAATTAAAAGGAGAATTTGGACCTAAAAAAGCCCAATTAATGATGGATTTTGTAATGAAATACACTGAACTTCTAACCAGGAATCTTGCCACAAAAGAGGATATTCATTCGGTAGAAACGAATCTTCTTAAAACGATGAATCGTCAAGTAATATGGTTTGCAAGCCTGTTAGGAGGCTTGGCAATATCATTTACGATTATTATTAAATATTTATAAAAAGGCGGGTTCTTTTTTTGATTGTCAAACCAGAGGTTGTTGAAACAGAAAAGTCCAAGCTTACCTTTGGTCTGTGAGCCACAGATCATATACAAAAAATCGTTTACATCACTCTTCTAACGCTATCCGGATTCATGCATGCTTAAGATATAATTTATCAGCTTTTTCTAACTGACAACTTGCACTAGCGTTAAAGCTACAGATCATGTAATATTTAAATGTTCAAAGATGCTATTTACTTACAGTACGAATTGATTCCTGTGATTCAAGTCACCCACTCAGATGGCATAAATCATACCGTCAAAGTCGAGATATATTAATCTTTGATCGTTTAAAGCAGATGCATAGTGGGGAATCTCCTAGCAAGTTCAAACAACAAAAAAGAAGAGCGCAATCAGTTTATTAAGCATTTACTCAATGATGTCAAGTGTCTTGAATACATGCTAGAGAGGAACCTGATCGAATCCGGAGTCAGAAGAATCGGAGCAGAACAGGAATTTTGTCTGATTTCTAAAAACTGGCGACCACAAAAGAATGCAGATGAATTGTTACAGGTAATCAATGACCCTCATTTTACCAATGAACTCGCTAAGTTCAACCTTGAGGTAAACCTTGACCCTGTATTGCTTGACAAAGATTCTTTTAGTAGGATTGAAAGGCAGTTAAGGCAATTTCTTGACAGGGCAAAACTGCTTGCGGAAGATATGGATACTTTTATCCTTCTTACCGGTATTTTACCAACGATAAGTAAAACGGAGCTATCCCTCAAATACCTTACTCCAAAACCGCGGTACCAGTCACTCAACGAGATGGTAAAGGATATGCGTGGTACCGATGTTAGTCTACACATCAAAGGAGTAGATGAATTGTTGGTAAAACACGATTCCGTACTAATGGAAGCTTGCAATACCAGTTTCCAGCTTCACCTCCAGGTAGATCCGGAAGACTTCATTGATAGTTACAATTGGGCTCAAGCCATCTCTGGACCGGTTTTAGGCATGTGTGCCAATTCTCCTCTGTTGCTGGGCAGGGAGCTTTGGAATGAAACAAGAATCGCTCTTTTTCAACAAAGCGTAGATACGCGTCAATCCACTTACGCTCTTAAGGACCAGGTATCAAGAGTGAGCTTTGGGGATAATTGGGAGTTTGGAACAATCGCTAATATTTATAAAAATGATATCGCTCAGCATAAAATCCTCCTTACCAGTGAAACAAATTCTGATTCATTAATAGACCTGGCGAATGGTAAAATACCAAAACTCAACGCATTGAAAACGCACAATGGAACGATTTATCGATGGAACCGTCCGTGTTATGGCGCCAATGAAGAGACGGCTCATCTAAGAATTGAAAACAGGTACCTACCGGCCGGACCTACGATCTCAGATCAAATGGCCAATTTTGCTTACTGGATTGGTTTAATGCTTGGTAGGTCTTCCAGTTATTTGAATTTACCAAATCAAATGGATTTTGAGGATGTAAAAGCGAATTTTGTAAAAGCTGCGAGAACCGGAAAACAATCTGTTTTGAAGTGGAAGGACAGATATGTATCAGTAAGAGATCTTACCATTCGGGAGTTATTGCCACTTGCATATGAAGGTCTTTCTAAAATTGATATGGATAAAGAAGAAGCTACCCGGTTACTTGAAATCATCGATCAAAGAGCGATATCGCAAACCGGCGCGCAGTGGAGTATTACTAATTATAGGAAGCTAAAAAAATCTATTAAAAAGGATGATGCCTTGGTCGCGCTTACAAAATACATGTTCAAAAACCAGCAAAAAGACCTTCCGGTCCATACCTGGACTTCTATTCCCGATCAACCAAATTCCTATGAAAATGCGACGAATGTGGGACATCTTATGTCTACAAGGCTTTTCACTGTCCAATCCGATGATCTGGCGGAACTTGCTAGACAACTTATGTTATGGAAGGACATCCACCATTTACCTGTTGAATGTAACAATGGAGAAATCACCGGTCTCCTCACATGGAAGCGTATAAAAAAGTTTCAAAATGAGATAAAAGATGGAGAAAATCTGACGGTTGCTGATATTATGATCAAAAAAGTCATACTCGCACATGCAGAAATGCCCATCCCTGAAGCCGTTCAAATGATGAAACAGCACCGTATTGATTGCCTTCCTGTAGTGCATAATCAACATTTAATAGGTATTGTTACCGCCAAGGACATCCATAAATATGACGAGAACCAAAGTATTTAGCTTTGCGCTGAATTCTACCGTTGAGATAGATAGGATTATTGGTCATGCTAGGGGAAGTGAAAAGGGCCCTACGTTGATATTTATAGGAGGTGTCCATGGAAATGAACCTGCTGGTGTCTTTGCACTTCATCGCGTGTTTACTCAATTAGATACAAGTAAACTTAAGGGAAACATCTATGGAATTGCTGGAAATCTTTGGGCACTTAAACATGGAGAAAGATATCAAAAACAGGATCTAAACAGGCTTTGGACCACAGAGCGTTTGATTAATTTACCAAAAAATGGAGAACCTGCCATGCATCAGGATGAGGCAGAACAGGTGGAGATCAATAAAGTATTTCAAGACATCCTACAAAAAGAAGATGGTCCATTTTACTTTTTTGATATGCATACTACATCCAGTGAAACGCTCCCTTTTCTTACAGTAAACGATAGTTTGTTGAATAGAAATTTTACCGTAAAATACCCTTTACCTATCATCTTAGGAATAGAAGAATACTTAGAAGGTCCTGTCCTCAGCTATATTAACGAGTTAGGCTATATTGCTTTTGGTTTTGAGGCCGGACAACATGATGAAATGGCTTCAATTCAAAACTGTCTTTCATTTATTTATTTGTCGTTATTCTTCACGGGCTGCCTTGAAAAAGATGATATCGACTTTCATAAGTACTACAATTCGTTAGCAAAGGCCTCCATGGATGTTAGGTGTTTTTATGAGATCTACTTCCAATATCGCATTAAACATGGGGAAAGTTTTAAGATGCTACCAGGTTTTTACAATTTTCAACGAATAAAGAAAAATCAGCCATTAGCTAATAGTAATGGAAAAGTTATTAGAGCAGTGCGTAATGGTCGGATACTTATGCCATTATACCAAGCTAAAGGTTCGGATGGTTTCTTTGCTATTAAAAAGATTTGGCCGCTATTTCTTAAAGCTTCAGCATTTTTCAGGAAATATCGGTTGGATCGGTTGCTGGTATTATTACCCGGCGTAAACTGGATAGATAATGAAAAGTCAGGCTTACTAGTCAACAAAAACATTGCTCGTTTTATTGCCAAAGACTTTTTTCATCTTCTCGGATATCGCACGGCAAAGGTAAATCGCAGGTTTCTTAGAATGTATAGCCGTGAGTCATGTGCCAGGTATCCGGATTATAAAGGTGCTTTCTGGTACTAATTTCTCTCTATTGCTAGAAAACCTGATAAATGATTTCAAAATGCTCAATGTCTAAGCCGTTGGCTCCAAGCCCACCATATAAGTAAAGGATGGATAACAATCAATCTAAACCAACCGATCCATTCTGGTACACATAAGCCCTCTTCAATGCAACTTCCCGTTTGAATAAAATAAATATGTGAAGGAATGAAAGCAAGCAACATCGAGAGGATGCCATAAACAGCAAAATTCCTGGTTCTGGTAAATAGGAAAGTGATTCCGAACAACATTTCAAAAAAACCGGCCAATAAGTTTATGGCTTTGGTATAAATGAAATAATTTGGGATAAGAGGATAGTAGAATTCCGGATTAATAAAGTGATTAACCCCTGCAGCTAGATAAAAGAAAGATTGCAGGTTAAGGTGCAAGGTCTTTAAACCCATCGAATCCGGTTTTGCTTGTAAGCGCTTTTTAAAATCAAAAAGAAAGGAATCCACCAAATAAAATCATTGGTGATAAGTGTGTAAAAAAATCCAAATGGGACTTGACCGGTAAGATAGTTCATCACAAATCCCAATGGACCAAATAGTTTACCCAAAAATCCAACTGCTACGATAGGCCAATGGGTCAATGGGTCTTGAGAGGCCCACCAATATCCTAAACCGTACACACCTATTACCATTCCCATTCCCTGCCAGATCGTGGTATGAAGGGGCCGTTCCATCCCCACTAATTCAAAAAAGTGATTAGGAAAAAGTACAACCCAAGCGCCCCACAGCAAATTGTAGATAGCGGCAATCTTTAGAGTGGTTGATCTCCAATTGTTTAAATTCATAGAGGCAAAACCTCTTTTGTATTAATTTGTTGATCCTCCATGCAAAAACTTCTCAACTATGAGGTTTTCCTTGTAGATACCAATGCTAAATGGATTGTTTTCCTCCATGGAGCGGGTGGTAGTATTGCTACCTGGAATAAACAAATTGAAGCATTTAAACCCTTTTTCAATCTATTGCTTATTGATCTAAGGGACCATGGAGATTCAAAAGATATTCACCCAGAATACACGGAATATTCATTTCGAATAGTTTCTGTGGATATCAAAAAAGTGATGAAAGAGGTAGAGATATCAAAAGCACATTTTGTAACCTTATCTTTTGGGAGTATCCTCATCCAGGATTTTGCCATGCGATATCCTAAAGCCCTTGATAAAATCGTGGTAGTGGGTGGAGTATTCTCAGGTACTCCTTTTATTCGTGCTTTTGTTTTTGCAGCGCGTTTCTTTAACCTATTCCTCAGCTATCGAACGATGTATCGTATTTTCTCCTATGTTTTAATGCCCTATAAGCGAAATCAAAAAGCGAGAATGGTCTATCAGCAGTATGCCGCTCGCTTAACTCAAAAAGAATACTTGAAATGGATAGGACTATATTATGAATTTTTCAATCTTTTAAAAACGTATCACGAAAGAACCTCAGATCACGATATGCTCATTGTCATGGGTGAAGATGACTACGTTTTTCTCAACGGCGCTAAAAAACTAGCAAATAATCAACCCAATACCGAACTTCGAATTCTTCCCAAGGTAGGGCACATTGCCAATATTGAAGCCCCGGAAGCTTTTAATGACCTAGCAGTTAACTTTTTAAAAGACCAAGAAGAAACACTGCTGACCAAAGTATGGTCCGAAACCAATTCACTTTGACTAAATGAGAAGCTGCATCCAATACCTTTTTCTGCGCGGCTATTTGGTTGTGTAATGGAACGGCAAAACAGAAGGTATTAACCCAAACCAATCCAATCAAAACCGCTGCAACTAGCTTGAGCCAGGTGAAATGATGAAGAAGTCCCCATCCATGAATTCCGACTTGCAGCAGCATAAGAGGCATCACAATAATGGAAATTGCAGTGGTATAGCGCTGATGCCAGCTAACAAGGTCGTCTTCAGCAAAAAAGGTAAAACTTGGGTATACTACCAATTGTGTCATCCAGATCAGCACTACTAATCCAAAGTCAATGATCAATTTCATATGTATAGTCTATTTTCCAATTACACACACGGAATTCTTAATAAATTGTATTGAGGGATCGTTTCATCTGGTGATTGGTATAACTAGCCTTCGAATCTTTATGCTCATGTTATGGGTGTCAGAGAGAAACCAAAAAATAGTATGCTGTTTTTAGCTGACTAGTTCAATTCTAAGTCCGACGCCGCAAATTTTATCGCCACTTACCCAGCTGGCTTTGACCTGCACTTCTGTACCATTATCTAAAGCTGGTTTCACTTTTTCGGCCATATCTCTGCTTAAGTACCCAATCTGATGGCCAAATTTTGAAAAGACCCGAACAGCATTCGGATCGTATGGATTATTTTCCTCGGGTTTCAACAAGAGGTTATCTCCTTCCACCACTTCTCGCCGGATGAACTTTTGGCGTGAAGATCCATCTTCATTTTCTTTCGATACCCCGACCACTTTGGTATCATATACGAAAACTGACGGTATTTTAATAATTTTAGCCATTACTCAAATTTACAAATCATGCGAATCTTCAATGTGGCAATCCTCATTCTCTCCCTATCTATTTCTGCACAAGATATTAATCGGTTAAGCAGCGAATATATTGAAGAAAATGGTACTCAAATTATTCAAAACTTCAAAACCTTACTTTCAATCCCTAATGTCGCATTTGATCTGCCCAACATCAATCGGAACGCACAATATATCCAATCCGAACTGGAAAAGCGTGGCATGGAAACCCGACTTCTGAGAATGGTCGGAACCCCTCCGATTGTATACGGATACCTGCCCGCTAAAAAAGCAAAGCGAACCATTGCCTTTTACGTACACTACGATGGACAACCTGTGGACAAAACCCAATGGACCAATGACCCCTGGAAACCTACCTACTTCAGCAAATCCATCGCCGAAGACGGCACAGCCATAGACTATCCTACCACTTCAGCAGAAATTGACGAAGAACATCGTATTTATGCACGATCTGCTGGAGATGACAAAGCACCAATAATTACTTTATTAACTGCATTGGATATGATCTATGATGCTAAACTAAAAATCACCTCTAACCTGGTATTTTTCTTTGAGGGGCAAGAGGAGGCTGGCTCCAGGCAATTGAAGCAATACTTGAATGACCACAGAGAGCTAGTAGATGAAATTGACCTTTGGCTTTTTTGTGACGGTCCGGTACATCAATCAAGAAGACCACAGCTTGTGTTTGGAGTAAGAGGTGTAACCGGAATGGAAATTACTACGTACGGTCCCAATCGTCCACTACACAGCGGACACTACGGTAATTGGGCACCTGTACCTGGTCAGCTTCTGGCAGAGTTAATCGCGAGTATGAAAGACGATGAAGGAAATGTTGTCATTGATGGATACTATGATGATGTAGCGCCTCTGAGTGATCTTGAGAAAAAAGCATTGGCCCAGATTCCACTTATTGATGAAGACCTGAAAAAAGAGCTAGGTATTAATGATCCTGAAGGAACAGAATCATATAATGAACGGCTACTGCTTCCTTCACTCACCATCAGAGGGTTGAGCAGCGGAAACACAGGAAAACTTGCTCGAAATGTTGTTCCAGCTACGGCTACTGCCGCTCTGGGCATTCGATTAGTAAAAGGTTGTGATCCTGAGAATCAGAAAGACTTGGTGGAAGCGCATATTCGAAAGCAGGGTTTTCACATCATTCGTGAAGATCCTGATCAGGAAACGCGATCAAAGTATCCTAAAATTGTCAAAGTGACTCGATCAAGTGGCTACTCTGCAGCAAGAACTTCTATGGACCTACCGATTATTCGGGATGTGATAGACAAGGCCAGGGATGTAGTTGGAGATGATTTGATTCTTTTACCCACCCTTGGCGGATCTCTTCCACTCTACTTGTTTACCGATGAGTTGAAGAAACCAGCGATCATTGTTCCCATTGCAAACCATGATAACAATCAACATGCTGCAGATGAAAACCTTCGTATTGGAAATTTATGGTATGGAATTCGCCTAATGGCCGCCCTTATGACATTCTAAAAAATTAGGTTTCCATTTTTATACGCTATAAACACTTCTGTGGAAGCTTCGAATCAAGTTCAAACGGCTATCGCTCTCGTCTCCCTTTCGGTAGGGGTGCTCATCTCTCTACGGTCTTTCTATGGATTTTTCAGTGAAAGTATATATACTACTTTTGATAGAATTGTTGCAAATGTCTTTATCATTTCGTTATATGCTCAGGTAATCTTTATCGCCTATATCTTCACAAATTTCAGCTTTAATTATGAGGAGAGTTTGAAGGTCATAGAGCACGCAGCATTAACTATTTTCGCGACTATTATGACCCAAGTCGGTCGACTCATTACCATACGATCGAGTGACAATGCTGTGAAATTCAGATTCAGAAGCATCTACTATGGACTCGCTACTGGATTATTAATCTATGCGTATATAATCAACTTAAACCTCAGGTTTAGTTAATTTATATTAAAAATAAATTTTTAGTCTATGTATGTTTTTTTTCTTCAGGCACACTCAGGCCTTAGATACCTAGTGTTGTTGACAGCGGTATTTGTGGTGGTAAAATCATTGATCGGTTGGTTTGGTAATACCTCTTATACCAAATTTGATAAGATCCTTGCTCCTTCCTATGTGGGCTTAATGCACCTACAGTTACTTATTGGTTTGCTGCTATATTTCATTTATAGTCCATTTGTCACTTTTAATATGGGGGATAGAGTAAGCAGGTATTGGTCTGTTGAGCACGTTGCTTTAATGGTATTTGCAGTGGTCACAGCTCAAGCTGGCCGATCCATTAGTAGAAAGTCATCGGATGCTCAGGTGAAGTTTCGATTTCAAACCATCTTTTTCGGGATCTCCGTTCTATTGGTCTTAGCCGGACTTGCCAGTAGGCCTGGCAGAGGAATATTGGGATAATTTAGCGGGTAGTAGTTAGGGCCTGCTGAGAAACGTTTTTTCAATTCAAAAAACATGTTTATGTGGTCAAAAGATACTGTTTAGTAAATTTCTTTTTCAATAGGTGCAAGGTTTTCGAGCAGATGCTTCCATTTTCGGTGCACTGAAAAAGCTCGATTTCGAGATTTTTCAACTAGTAACAGGTACATCAGCTACGTCGTTCGCTGCGGATCGAAGTAGAAGCATACATCTTCACCTTGCTGCCTAGTATCTGATACACCTGTGACTTTCTCAGCAAGCCCTAATTAGTCTACCCCGAAAAATTTAGGTGTTATTCATTGAGATGATGTAACACGTGGAATAGGAGGTAATTGATTTCGAATGGGATGCCAAAATCCTTCCCCAAATTTGAGGAATCAAAAATCATTGTTACTATTCAGCTAGAATCAAACTGGTAGATTACATCTTGAGGAGCGGAGCATAAAGTTTGTAATCCTTCA
>JBCDKO010000123.1:0-13851 GCA_038746525.1 Bacteroidota bacterium | reverse complement strand
GGAACTGGAAGAGGGTGAGGCTTTGGTATTTTTTCTCCATAATTTTGATCGTTAAATATTATTTTAAGTTACTGGAAAACAATAGTTTAACCAAAAATACCGCCATCAAAAATAAAATATTTACTAAGTGCCTACTTCAATTATTTTAAATAATCCTTTGAAAAACTGGATTTTCGGTTTAAATCGAGGCTTTCAGAAGTTTAAAAATGGAGTTTACTGGTCGTAAATGAGACTTTTGAAATTTTGAATAACGAAGAGTCGCGCCAAAAGGCGGGTTTTCAAAGGGATTCTCAAATAAGAATTTGCAATAAACTAATGGCAAAAGCTTCAATACCATGTCATATCCAATAGGTTTAGAGTGTTCTGGAGTAAAAAACATACTGATAGGAATCTTGATATTACTACAAAAGAAGGATTTGAGCAAATCTATCGTGCCAATGTGAGCAAACTAATTGATCAAGCGTATTACAGAGTCAAAGATCAAGAGACAGCTAAGTCTATTGTCCAGCAAGTTTTCTGTTCTTTATGGGAGAGAAGGAATTTGTTAACTGTCGAGGGGCCTATTGAGCATTACCTTGCAAAGGCTGTGAAACTAGCCGTGATGGATAGTATTAGGATAGAAGTAAATAGACGGAAGCATCAACAGCAAGTTTTTCTTTGGTATCAAAATACCGACTTCAGCACAGAAAATCAACTACATTACAAGGAATTACTCCAAAAAGTTGATCACCTGGTCAATCAATTACCACCCAAGCGTCAACAGGTTTACAGGCTTAGCCGCAATGAATATTTAAATAATAGAGAAATTGCCTCATCCCTTCAGGTATCTGAAAAGACAGTGGAAAAACATTTGACTCAAGCACTCAAGTTTTTGAAGAATAAACTGGATGAATATCCTTCTTAAAAATAAATCCGCTTCTTAAAGGCACCTCTAAGAACTCAGTTCAAGAATTTGAGGCAGCGTTTTTTTCTGCGACAAGACGTCAAAAACGGAGTTTAGCGGCGTTAAATAAGTATTTTGATAACGAAGTATCAGCAAAAAAGATCATCTTAAAAATTGAAAGTGGGTTTTTAGAGGTGCCCTAAGTAGATAGAGACAAATAAAATTCCACGTAAATTTTTTTACCAAGAGGTAGGGTAACGCCTTAGTTGCACAACATATCCACGAATTCAACAAAAAACTGTGTGATGCGAATTACCCGCGAACTTCTGGAACAATATTTTTTAGATAACTGCACCGAGGAAGAAAAAAGAGCCATTGAACGATGGCGTTCTTCATCAGAAGATGAATATGAGAAACTGCTTAGTGAAGTTTCCAAAAGAGAAATCGAGAATGATATTTGGAATGATCTCATACCTGTCATAAACAAAGGGCAGGATAAAAAAGCCATACCGCTATTCAATAGAGTTACCGGATATGCTGCCGCAGCGATCATTCTGTGTACAGTCGGCTTCTTCTCCTACCGTACTTTCTCAGATAACTTTGAAGTAAATGAAATGGAGCAGTCACTTGTACTTAAGGCCATTACTACCCAACGCGGAGAAAAAAGGACTGTGACCCTGCCTGATGGCTCCTCCATCCGAATGAATTACGAAACGGAGATCCAGGTTCCTGAAAAGTTTGAAGGAAATGAGCGAGTTGTTTACTTGACCGGGCATGCTCATTTCGATGTAGCCAGAGATACCGAGCGACCTTTCATCATTTACACGAAAGACACCAAAACCCAAGTGTTGGGAACCTCTTTTGATATCAATACAAAAGGTGAGAATGAAACCGAGATCGTTGTTACCAGTGGTAAAGTAGCCTTCTCTGAAAAGGGCAAAGAAGATAATCTGGTGATGCTTACCTTGAATGACAGAGCGATCCTCGGTACTGATAAAAGTATTTCTATCAACAAAGTGAATGCATTGAGGCTTACCGCGTGGAAAGACAATCAGTTGATCTTTGACGGTAAAACACTTAGAGAAATTGTTAAGGTGCTTGAGCCGTGGTATGATATTAGAATAGTAGTGAAAGATGCTGCCTTACTCGACACAGACTTTAAATGGTCAGGGGATAACCCTTCTTTAGAAATCTTGATGAAGGAACTAAGCTTCGCAGGAAGGTTCGGGTATCAAATTGAAGGAAAAAGCGTCACTATTTTTTAAGCAAGTATTCCCTGTAAAATGATAAAACCGAAGAAAAGCACAGCTATTCTTTTTTATTTGGTATTGACCGCCTTTACAGCTTTTAGCCAACAAAATTTGCTTGACCAAAAGATTACCATTCGTTTTGAACAGCTGGAAGTGAGTGAGGCACTAGAAAAAATTGAGGCGAGGGCAAACTGTATTATTGCTTATCGGCCATCTGCGTTACCTAAGGATCTTCTAGTCACTGAATCCTATCAGAACATATCCATTCGTACCATTCTTCAAGAGCTATGGGAAGGGGAGGAATTAGGATTCTTGGCGATAGGAAATAAGATCACTATTCAAGTAAATCCCAAAAAAAAGAGTGGAAAGACTAACGGAAATTTATCCGGTCAAATAAAAGATGAAAAACAGAACCCTCTTCCGGGAGTCAACATAAAACTAGCCGGAACCACTATTGGAGACATGACCGATAAAGACGGAAAGTTTTCCATAAGAGACTTAAAAGCAGGCAACTATACCCTGATCATCTCTTCGGTAGGATTTCAGCAAACCGAACGAACCGTGGAGGTAAAAAATAGAAAAAACACTAACTTTTCAACCAGCCTAATTTTATCCATTGAAGAGCTGGAAGAAGTAGTAGTCCTCGGCAAAACCGAAGAACAGGAGAAAATGGAAGAACCTATCAAGGTAGAAGCCATCAATACCCAAGCTCTTCAATCAAAATCTATCAGCTTACCACAAGTAATAAACCAAACTGCTGGGGTAAAAGTTAGACAGGCTGGTGGTGTTGGTGGAGCCACACTTATCAATATCAATGGGTTGCAGGGCAATGCCATTCGCTTTTTCAGAGATGGCATTCCACTAGAATATCTCGGAAGGGCTTTTGACCTTAGCATCATCCCCGTGGACCAACTTGATAATGTGGATATTTACAAAGGGGTACTGCCTGCCGATCTTGGCGCAGATGCGCTGGGCGGTGCGTTAAACTTTACGTCAAGAGAAAATTTTGAGAATAACCTTGACTTGGCTTACAGCATAGGTTCATTCAATACCCATCAGGTTAACATGAATGGTTATTATAGTGTACCAAACACCAGGCTATTTGTTTCTCTCGCTTCTTATTATGTGTATTCTGATAATAATTACCGTGTCAGTGTACCTATTGCCGACCCGGTAACCGCTAATCTGGTCGATACCGAAGTAGAGCGTTTTCACGATGGGATTGAAAGTTATTTTGTGGAAGGCAAGATTGGATTTAAGGAGTTTGCGCTGGGAGACTGGTTAGAGTTTAGCTACGCCAGGTTTAATTGGGAAAAGGAGCGACAAAATGGTATCCAGTTAGACCCAAATTCTGCTTTGGGAGAGGTGATGGACTTTGAGACATCTGACATTTTTGCTACTCGCTACAAGTTATCTAAAGGAAAGTTAAACATAGATGCATTCGGATCTTACAGTAATCGAAATACACTGTTTATAGATAATCCTGAATTCAGGTACAATTGGCTTGGAGAACAATTGCCCTTGATTAATAATCCGGGAGGTGAAACAAATACTTCCACAAAATATTACCGTGAACTTAATTTCGATACCTGGACAGGTCGACTACTACTGAACTATCAATTGGGGAAAAATCACGAATTTGTTTTCAATCACAATGTTATTTCAGAAAACAGGATTGGTTCCGACACCCTAGAGGTAATAGTTGGAATAGATATAAACCCTCTTACATTACCTACTAGCTATATAAGAAACATTTCAAGCCTGGGAATTACTTCTTCATTTTTCAAAGAAAGGGTCAAAAATGTACTTACCATTAAGCGGTTTCGAGTCAATACTGCCTCTAAATCACTGGCTCAAGGACTAAGCTTCGATGCAAATTTGGAAAGACTTAGAAAAACTCAATACGGATTTGGAAATTCAACAAAGTTTAGTTTGACTGAAAATCGCTTCATCAGAATATCCTATGAGTTTGCCACACGCATTCCAGAGTCCATAGAGTTTTTAGGCGATGGATTCTTTGTTTTTGGTAACTCGAGTCTCAAACCAGAAACCACTCACAACATTAATTGGGGCTATTATTCCAATCTGGGTAATAATAATAAGCATTGGATTGATATTAACCTGTTTTATCGCTTTGTAAGGGGCAATATCTTTCTAACGTTAGTTGGACTTTCTGAGGGTGTATACAGAAATATGGATGATGCGCGTGTAATAGGCTCAGAACTATCTTTAAAAGGTGCAATCACACCAACGCTTAAGTATAATTTTTCTGTTACCTATCAGGATATTCGTAGGGCTAATCCTGTGGATAATAATCTGGGGGGAGCGCGTCAGCCCAATATTCCTTATTTTTTCTCTAATGCAGGCTTACGCTTCGACTTTCCGAAAGATTTACTCAAGGGAAACTGGGACACCTATTTAAACTATGGCTTTGTAGAGAAATTCCTTTTATCTCCGGTTCCCAAAGAACTAGAACCTGCACTGTTTGGGCCGGTCGATAAAATCAATTCCGCCAGCATTATTGATACCCAACATACGCTGGATATGGGGATGACTTATAAACAAGTAAATCTTCCGCTTTGGATAAGTCTGGAAGTGAATAATGTACTAGACATTCCCGTATTTGACGGATTTAGGGTGCAACTCCCCGGAAGAAATTTTAGACTAAAACTTAAATACAGAATAAATGGAAAATCCAATGAAAATGCGAACAAGTAATCTAAAAATGAGCTACGGCAGGCTCACTTTCAAAAATACGTTGACTGCCCTCGTGCTGTCAGGTATTTTTATGTTCACGAGCTGTAATAACAATGATGACGGACCAACACCAGCAGTTGAAACGGAGTTGGGGTATGTACTTCATACCAATAGTGCTGGTATTTTCATTCAAGTCAGTGATTCCCTATTCTCAGGAACCATTAATCCCACTGACTTTACCAATGCAGTCCAGGTAGCTGGAGATGGCAACATTGGACGTCATGGAGGCAAGGCCTTTAATGGAAATTATTACGCTGATTTAAGTCAGGCAGGTGATGTGGGTATTCAAAAATATGTACGAAACGAAAGCGGTAATTTAGAAGGTGCTGGTTTTATCTCAACTGGAGCAGATATAAGATCATCGTCATTTTTTGACATTGCCAGCGAAACAAAAGGCTACTATTTGGACCCAGGCCGTAGCACTTCCGCACTACAGGTTTTCGATCCTTCTTCCATGCAAAGAACAGGTCAAATAGATTTCCCAAGTGAAGTTACCCAGTACAATACCGGAGATGTAGCCCGTATTAACATGGCAACATTCGTGAAGGTCAATGGAAATTTAGTATATACGCAAATTGAATTTTATAATGCTGATGGGAGTTTAGCTTATGACTCCACCTTTGTTTTGGCATTTAATACGATGACAGACTCATTTGAGGAGTTGCTTATTTACCCAACCGCTTTGATCTTAGCAAATCCGCCAAACTACGATGTAGTAACAGTAGACTCGAATGGGGATATGTACCTGATGGGAATCTTAGCGAAAGAGACAGCCCTAGGTAATTTTAGTTCAACATATGTAGCATGTATTCGCTCAGGAGCTACCTCATTTGACACTTCTTTTGGAACTGATGGTCTATTTGACTTTTCAGGCATTATTGAAAACCCGGGTACCGGCAACGGATTCGTATTAACCTTTTTTGGGGGCAATATGCAAGATGGAAAATTATATATTAGAATTAAGTCAAACGAGGTTTTAGAGTTTGCCCAATTAGCAGACACGGATATTGATGCCTATGTAGTGGATATGAATACCTTGACAGGATTTAAAATTCAAGATATCCCTTCCAGTTCAATTGGGGCAAATTCATTTTGTGCGCCTCAAATTATTGATGGGGGGGTATTCTATCCAGTCAGCAGTGATGATTTTCAAGGATTTTATCGCTATGATATAGCCACAGGAGAAGTTACCCAAGCAATTACTCTTGCTTCAGGGAAACCTGTGCAGTTGGCAAAATTAGAAACTACTGAATAGTATGTTTAGCCTTGCCATATTGACTTCATTGATATCAGTCCTCGTATTGTATAGCTCAACTACGAAGACTGAATATGTACCAAAAAACTGGCTTGAGCAAAGTATGGTCAGGCTATCACAATGGTCTCCATTGTCAATCAGAGCTTTCAGCTTTTTGGCTTTCCTGTTGAGTACCCTACTGCTATGTAGCAAGCCTGGAACAACCAATGGAATCATTGAAAGTATCGTTCTATGAAGCCTCCTTAGTAGTTCACTTACGCTTTTTGCACCTTTTTCAAAGGTCAGAATCATCTACCTATTGATCCCATTATTGATTAGCAGTTCTTTGGAAATTATGCTTTGACCCTATGCCAGCAAATAAAAAATATCTGTTGAAAACCCAACGAGGCAGAACAAGTAAAATACTTGCAATGATTTTAGGTACACTTCTCACCTGTGTACTCATACATATGCCCCTATCATTCTTGTTTGGCAATAGGGTGGCTATGGTCGTAAACCTCTTACTCATTTTTTATTATCTGGCCACTTTTGATGTGTGCAGTGTATTGGATGAAAAAGCCCTGGGTTTCCTGGGCTGTACTTAATGTATCCTGCTATTACTTTGTTCTTCTGTCTCGTAAATCTGTTCCCATCAACTGAGCAGGTTTCACTTGATAAGTAATATCTTCTTCCTTACGTGGCTTGGGTTTACAGTCTATGCATTTTTTGTGAAAAGTATTTTTAAGATCAATCAGCATGCTCTATATGCCGCGGGTGTCTTGGGTCTTTTCATTCCAATTTTCAAAGGTATTCAGAGCAACCTGTGGTTCTGGAAGTCATTTAGCATGGGCTATCCTGATTCCTTTTTGGTGGATGTATCCTGGATCTGGATGAGTGTGATTACTTTACTTGCCGCATGGAAGGCTAAACCTATTGAAAAGAAGCGCAAAGTCAAGGATGAAGTTGAAGAGGATGGTTTAGAAAGTGTATCAGAAAAAGTACTTAGTTGGCAAGTCTGTACTTAGTCTAAATTCCACATTTGGCAAATGACCTCCACTTCTGATCACATAGAAATACTTATGAAACCGCAACCAGTTGTTCGCTTGTAGCAAGCGACCATTATTTTTCTTTTTTTTCAATGGTCATTCTCATTCAGATCATATTTTATACTCGTCACTCGGCACAGCCGATTGATAATTCTTCAGAAAAACTTTTTGCGGTGGCCTTTTCGGCAGAGACACAGACGGTTTTATCAGATATCTTACTACTGCTCCTGAGAGTAGATGACGAGACGGCCTTCTATTTTGGTATTATTACCCCACAGGCCATTCGATTTAATCCAACTTCGATGGAGATTACAGGTACGGTGAGCTATCCCGAGGCTATCCGTGAAGGTTTCGATTTCACTCAGCGATGCCCTTTGCAGCGTGGTAATCAGATTTTCTGCGTGGTAGGGCACGGAATCCCGGATGTCAGCTTTGGTGTTGCTCCAGGTGTAGATATGGTGATTCTTGACATCCAGACGAGCACCGTTCAAATTACTTCCGACTCGCGAGGCGTGGGTTATATTGAATTTACTACGCTTGGTCCCGATAATGCGGTATACGTCGCTAATATTCTATCGTATCAAGCATCATTCTATTTAACCTTTAACCACTCACACTTCAGCTAAACTTCTCACTACTAATAGTGATTTTAAAAATGATTGGAACAATTCTATATGAAAGGCGCTTTTGTTACACTGAATGACCCTGAATAGTTAAAAATGGTACATCACCTAAGAGTTGACTTTATAGAGATCTCTCAACCAAGTAAATGTTTTTATCCAAAAAGAAACATGTAAAAGTTACTTTTGATCTCACAACCCCCCAAGGATTTCGTCAGGTCTTTGAGGAATATGGGCCATTTGTGTTTTCAGTTTGCTCACAATACCTTAATGATGATGCTGAATGTAATGATATAACTTCGAAAATTTTTCTTTCTATCTGGGAACGTAGGAACAGTTTGAAGATCGATGGTTCATTGAAAAGCTATCTATATAGATCAGCAAAGCTGCAAGTGTTTGATCATTTCAAATTAGAAGAAAGACGAAGACAAAGATTCAAGACAACAGTCCACGACCTTGGACTTTTTGATACAGTAGTGGAGAATGAAGTGTGGTATAATGATTTTTCTGAACAATTGCAGATCGCAATTGAAAAATTGCCTCATCAGCGAAAAGAAGTATTCCGATTAGCCAGACTGGAAGATTATTCTGTGAAACAGGTCAGTGAACAACTATTTATTTCCACAAATACTGTAAAAACACATTTAACAAAAGCTATAGCTCAGCTTAAAAAAGAGCTTTCTGACTTTCTTGTTCCTGTTAGGTCTACGGGATCCTAGCACAAACTTCAGGGACATTCTAGCCATTTACTTATCAAAAAAGGCGAACTAAATGACTCAGAATAAGCATTTTGAACGGTTTACCCCATTATAAGGATAGAATGCTATCTGAATACGTAAACTTTTTTCTCTCTTTCGTTCACCCATTTTTCCTTTGACGTCTACTTTATTAGTGGTAATGGGATTAAATAGAACACTTATCAAAAACTTGATAGAGATGACAATTACAAAAGAACTGTTAAAAAGGTATCATCAAGGGCTTTGTACTAAAGAAGAAAAAAGAACCGTAGAAAAATGGCTCAACGACGCAGATGACGCATCATTTTTATTTCATTCTGAGGCAGAAAAAAAATTCCAAACCCATCAGGATCTCATTTGGTCAAAAATGACCAAAGAAGCGCCTGAGTTGAACATCTCTAAGAGTAGGTCCTCTCACCAAGAAATGCCCACCATCCCCTTGTATCATAGTGTGGTAAGATACGCGGCGGCAGTTAGTATTCTTCTGGTAACCTTTTTTGGCGGACGATTTTCTGCTAGTTCTGTGAAGGCTACCGAAATTGTAGGCAAAAACCAAAGGGATATGCTCTATATCTATGGAGGTAAAGGAGTAGGAGGCTATGTTCAAGGTCAGGAGTTTAAGATCAAGTTTGATGGACAAGTAAAGCTTTTCAATGGCTCATTGGTAGAGAAAACCATTAATGTTGGAAGAAAAGCCTTTACACTAAATGCCTATTGCACTTACTACCTTAGAGGCTCAACAGACAGCCCGACTTTACTCGATAATGATCACCTGCCTGAAGAAGCATTTAAAAACAATTTGAAAGGGGACTTTTCTATTCTTCGAATCAATAATTAATAGAATCACGATTTAGAGATAAAAAACGTTGATTGGCAGCTTCTCATTAATAATATTATGCCCACTCAAAGAGGAGGTATCATCAATCACCTTACAGTGATATTAGCATCTTACCACCATCATATGGACTTTCGAGGTATATCGGAGAAATACTTGCTTGGGTATAGGACAGTTCGATATCTTATATTGTTGTTTATGACACTGATCACATCTGAGGTCTTAGCCCAAATCCCAGCTTCAATTTCTGGCACTATTAAAGATGAGCAAGGTAAGGCTATTCCAGGCATTACAGTAGTGCTACATGGGATTCAAAAAGGCGCAATTACCAATGGTCAAGGTAAGTTCACTATTACTGACATTCCACCTGGTAACTACACTATCGAGATCTCCGGGGTCAGCTACGAAAAACAGTCATTTAGTCTCTCTTTCCGCAAAGGGGATCAGATCAAAAGATCCATTCTCCTGAAGGAAAGTACCTCCGAATTGAACGAGATAGTGGTAACAGCCGAGTCAGAAGCTCGAGAGCTGGAGCTTTCTGCCAAGTCTGTGCAGGTGATTGAGACTCGGGAGTTGAAGTTGAAGTCTGCTGATCTCGGAGAAGTGATAGCAAAGACTGAAGGGGTTAATGTACAACGTGCCGGAGGATTGGGTTCTAACATCCGTTTCTCGCTCAATGGACTCTCGGGTGATCAGATCCGTTTTTTCTACAATGATATTCCACTTCAATTCACCCCTTATGCTTTTGGCATTGCCAACGTTCCAGTGAACATGATTGATCGGGTGGAGATCTACAAAGGCGTAGTACCCATCCAGTTTGGCGCAGATGCACTGGGTGGAGCGGTCAACCTGGCTTCTCCTGAAATTTATGATGGTTTAGCAGGAGCAGTATCTTATCAGGTCGGTTCGTTCAATACTCATCGCCTAACAGGAAATATCAACTTTGCAGATGAGAAAACCGGACTCTTTGCAGTGGCTGGAGGTTTTTATGATTACACAGATAACAATTATAAAATCGATGTGGCCATATCCAACGAACAAGGACAGCTACAGCAACGCACTGTCAGACGCTTTCACGATGGCTATCGAGCGTATGGAGCTAACCTCCGATTAGGCGTCCGCAATAAGAAATGGACGAATGAGCTAAGCCTGGAGGGCTATTACGGAGACTATCAGAATGAAGTACAAAACAGCCAAGCGCCGGGCTTGATAGACCTACCTAATCTAGGAATAGAAAAAGCAGTGGCAGGAAGCCCGTTTGGAGAAGTGGTATTCACCAGCTTTTCTACCGGACTCAACCTGAACTACAATGTCAACCTGAATAATAAATGGAAGTTAGATCTAAAGGTTGGCTACAACTACAATGAACGGGTATCCATTGATACCGCCAGAAGCCTTTACAATTGGTTGGGAGAAGTCATACGAATGCAGAACCGACCAGGGGAATTTGGAGAAGCTAACCACCTAATTACTATCAGTGAGAATCTATTTGCTCGTCAACAGCTCAACTACGCGATTTCCAGTAAGCATGTTTTAAAATTATCTGTTGCTCCCACTTACGCCTACCGTACCGGAGATGACCTACTGACAGGGGATGAATTTGATCAGGCATTGGATGATGAGTTTCTGTTCGACCTAGTGACCGGGTTAGAATATACTACCAACTTGCTCAAAAAACAACTACAGGTCATTGCCTTTGTAAAAAACTATCGTCAAAACATTCGCATTGAGTCTTTTGATCAAAGTGTTGAAGAAACCTTGATTGACAAACGCTCAGTGAGCAACTATGGGGCAGGGAACGGACTTAAATACATTTGGTCTCCACGCTTCTCTACCAAGCTGAGTTACGAGTTTGCGTATCGGCTTCCCCGACAAGATGAGATCTTTGGAGATGGCCAGTTAATCTTTGAAAATCCAGAACTACAACCAGAGAGCAGTCATAACTTAAACCTTCAATGGATCTACACCAACAAAGAAAACGTATCAACTGATTGGCAACTAAGAGGTAACTTTTTCCTACGACGAATTGATGACTTGATTTTGTTATTGGTTGGGGCTGATGATTTTGGTTCTTTTCAAAACGTATGGAGCGCCACTTCACGAGGGTTTGAACTCAGCGTAAGATGGAAAGGCTTTATTGAAGGCCTAACCATTTTATCAAATGCGACTTACCAGCAATACTTGAATACGTCACAAACCGGGCCTTTTAAAAGCTTTGAAGGCGACCATATTCCCAATACACCTTATTTCTTTGTTAATGGAGCTGCCGAATTTGAATGGACTGATGTATTCAAAAGGCAAGACAAGCTATCTGTTTTCTGGAATGTCCGCTATGTCAATTCTTTTTTCGTAGGTTGGGAGAGTGCCGGTTTGCAGCAATTCAAAGCAGAAGTACCGAATCAAACCATTCATGCTGTCGGCATCACTCACCGGATGAATATCAGAAACGTTCAAAACGCTTTGACGCTGGAGGTACAAAACCTAACCAATGCTAAAGTCTTTGATCTTTTTGGAGTACAAAGACCAGGTAAAGCTTTTTATATCAAATCAACCATTCAATTCTAAGCAAGAACATTAATGAAATCAACCTTTACAAATCTTAATTCCAGTCTTTCTCCTCCTCCAATAAACCCGGTTATCAGGAAGTTACTACCTGCTGGTCAATTCGGCTTTCTTAGGTATAGTGGAAAAAAACAGCAATCTCATCCTAAACCAAAAGCATATGAAGAAAAAAGAGTGAAATGAAAAGCCAAAAAGCAAGCCTGCTAGGAAATGTGCCCCAGAACGACACACTTCCAATGACAGCAGGTGACAACTAAATAATTATTAAATATAAAATTAAGAGAAAATGAAATTTTATAAACTCATAAATCGAATAAACAAAAAACAGACATGGGCAACCATGCTATTGATCGGAACAGTCTCTTTTGGAATTATCTCATGTAATGGTGATGATTCAGATGATGAAGTAACCTCAGCCGAAGAAGCAGAATCCGGGTGGCTGATAGGCTACCGCACAAGAACGCCACAGGGACTGATATGGTATATGGAAGTCAATGAAGATCTTCCTGCTGAAACCAATCAGGCAAATGCCGTGGAAATAGGTTTAAATGCTGATATTTATACTTACGAAAGTGGAATCTATACCTGGAATGGCGATGCTGCAACCATTACCAAATGGGACGTGGATAGAGCCACATTGGATTTTTCTGTAACGGGTTTACTGAGCTTGGCCTCTTCGGGAATATCTGGAAATGCGCCAAATATTTTCTTCTCTGAAACGCAAGCTTTTATTTCTGACCTTGCAGAGGGGATTGTAGTGGAATGGAACCCTAACACAATGGAAACCATTAAATTACATAATGTAGATCCTTTACCGGACCTGGGCACAACGTTTGGTTTCTATACCGAGCAAGTTTTGTATGCAACATCAGATAGGAAAATTATGATGCCAATTGTATTTTCATCGCCCGCTAATTGCTGTTCGACTTCAGAATTGCCAAACCCATCGGGAGCAATGCTGGCTATTTTTGACCCTGCGAGTAGCTCTATTCAATACAATCGTGATAATCGTATGATTGCCAATCATTCCACTTTTATGCCAGATCCTGTAGATGGTGCATTTTACATGGTCCCCAATTTTGCAAACTCTTATTGGGAGCCCTATTTTGATCTGACCGGCCAGCCTTCTCCATGGGGGGTATTAAGGATCAATCAGGACGGAAGCTTTGATCCTGACTTTTTTGTAGAGATATCAAATGTGATCGATATCACATTCTATAGAAGTTCGTTTTTTGTCTACGATAAAAAATTTGTATTCAGTTATTTAGATGCAGCAGACTATCAACACCCAGAATCATACGATGATCGGTTTGCTTCTTTTGGTCAAACGGCTCAATTGGTAATTGTAGATTTGGTAACAGAAGAAGTAATGGATTTCGCAGGATTTAATGGTAGTGGTTTTGATGCGGCCATTTTTTTAGACAATGTTGAAGGAGTTAACTACTTTTCAGGTTTCAATGCTGCTACTGAACAAGGAGGCCTATTAGTACAGAATGGAACTGATGCATTGACTACAGTTACCATTCATAATGGGAATAATGACTTTCAAGCCATTGCCAAGCTTTGGTAAAATAAACTATAAGCAAGCGACCTGATAGATTTTCGAAACCGGACAGAAATTTCATATTTATGTGTTTCAAATGGAAGTTTAGCGGGTCTTTTGTGTTTAAAACAAGGAAATGAAAACAGATCCCCTGAATTCCTTTTGCAACTAGAATTCTGACAAACAGGGCTTAAGTTAAACTTAGGATATCTGCTCCAAGCAGCAATAAGGAGAATGACCCTATCTAGTGTAATGATTTTATAATAAGATTACTATTTATGATATTTGTTTCTATGGCAAGCATAGGTAAGTTAGAACTATCTCCAGAAGACAGAAAGGAGCTCCTACTCAGGTCAAGGTCTCATACACTAGGAAGTCGGGACG
>JBCDKO010000122.1:0-13882 GCA_038746525.1 Bacteroidota bacterium | reverse complement strand
CTGAAAAAGCTCGATTTCGAGATTTTTCAACTAGTCACAGGTACATCAGCTATGTCGTTCGCTGCGGATCGAAGTATAAGCATACATCTTCACCTTGCTGCCTAGTATCTGATACACCTGTGACTTTCTCAGCAAGCCCTAGTTAAACCTACCCGGTCCTACACCTCATTGCTCAACATCACAGGCATGATAAGCATTAAAATATCCTCTTCGTCATCTTTCTCATTGGGATTAATGAGACCAGCCTTACTAGAGTCACTAAGCCTTATGGTGATTTCATCTGAATCCATATTGCTTAGCATCTCAATCAGGAATTTTGCGTTGAATCCAATTTCTATGTCTTCACCATCGTGATCACAGGAAAGTCTTTCATTGGCCTCATTAGAGAAATCCAAATCTTCTGCCGAAACCATCAGTTCACTTCCAGTGATTTTCAATCGAACCTGATGAGTTGTCTTATTCGCATAGATTGCAATCCTTTTCAAAGAGCTCAACAAATCATCTTTTTTGATCACTATTGAATTATCGTGACCCAATGGTATTGCATTTTCATAATCAGGAAATCGCTCATCAATCAACCGACAAATCATCTTAATCTGATTGAAATTGAAGAAAGCATTGGAAGCATTGAATTCCACATTTACATTGGTTATTTCAGAAGAAGGTAACGTTGCTTTTAAAAGTGTTAAAGCCTTCCTGGGAATAATCATATTATGAGACAGATCTGAGACTATATCCACCCTTCTGTAGCGAATAAGTCTATGACTGTCTGTAGCAACAAAAGTAGTGTTCGTTTCGTCCAGTTTTACATACACACCTGTCATAGCAGGCCGTAATTCATCGTTAGAAGTGGCAAAAATGGTATTATTTATTGCTCTTCCTAAAACATCAGATGAAACGTTTACCGAATATCCGTCTGAAACAGTAGGGATTTTTGGAAAATCTGTAGCGTTTTCTCCTGCCAATTTATAACGACCATTATCTGAGTTAATTTCAATACTGTAGGTATCACCATCTATTGAAAAAGTCACTGGTTGCTCAGGAAGGTTCCTCAAGGTTTCTAACAATATCTTTGCAGGTATAGCAATACTCCCATCTTCTTTTGCTTCTATTTGCAATTCGGTGATCATACTTGTTTGAAGATCTGAGGCAGTTACAGTAAGGTGGCCATCATTTATCTCAAACAAAAAATTTTCTAAAATGGGAACCACCGGGTTAGTAGTAATCACACCATTGACAGCAGATAATTGCTTTAACAAATAGGAAGAGGATACAATAAATTTCATAATGTAAGTAAAGCTTAGTGAGTAAGTGTACCTTCGGACTTGGGTTGCTAAATTAATCACAAAAAGCGAGACCGCCGACTAAACTAACTACCCAGAAAATCCTCAGATGAAGCGAGTAAGCCCTTGACTCTTCTAGTATCAATTACCATCATTTTTTCTCCTAATATGACTAGATGGTAAGATTGCTGATGCATACTTGAATATACCTTAATCTCTAGATCATGGTCAAACTTTATATCATCAATTTTCAAAATAGCTAAAGGCAGTGTTTCAGAGAGGCTATCTAATTGAGGAAATCTACCACGTGAAATCATTTCATTCGCTTCTAAATATTGAAACTGATTTAGGTAATCGACAACAGCTGAGCTATCTCTCGGCGACTTGTTATTTACCAAAAAAAATTTATCATCAAATCTTATTTCAAGAGCCTCTCTATTAGGACCATACAAACTAAGTTTTTGAATAGACCTCCAACTTGCATCAAGGATTAATCGATCTCGCCACTGGTCTGGATGCATTAAAAATAGATCTACAACCTGGTCTTTATATCCAGGAACAGATACCTCAACGGCATTCCTATTTCTGATAAAGTAGGATTTTGTTCTGGTGAGATTAGAGGCAAAGTCAAATTCAGTCTCTGTGTCATCGTTGAATCCAAGCTTCACACTTCCTAGTTTTTCACTTTTAAAATTTTCGATGCTACGACTAAACTCCACCTGCGAGAGTACTGAAAGTAAAGTATTTACAAATCCAATATCTGCTCGATGCTTATCATTTAGTATCCAACTATCGTCAACCTCTTCCATTTCAATTTGATAGCTACCAGAATTGATGGAAATACGTCTAATTTTCTCCTCATCTAGTACATCAAAGTATTTTGATGATGCATTAGTTAATTTTTTCTCTCCCTCAGAAAAGAAAAGAAATAAGTTTGTTGCTAGAAGTATTGCAATCGCTCCTACATTGGCTAGTATTTTACTCATTATGAAGCGTATTTTCTATTTCGCAAAAACCATTTTATTATCCCCAGTAGCAATACGATGAACACTGGCAAAGCAATATTAATTAGCTGCCACTTACTTCGTTCTTGCTTTACCTTCACACGATCTAAGGGTCGGATCTTTATTTCACGTGAACGTGTCTCCATTAGCCCACTATCATCGACTAAATAATCCAAAAGATTCAGAATAAAATTCTTATTAGCGTAAGTAGTCTTAGTAAATGGCCCCACTCCCAGGTCCATTGGCATACCAGATTTTGGGTCAATCTCATTTCTTATCATATCTCCATCTCCTACAACTATCACCTTACCCTCAACTCCTTCTGGTAAAAAATTACTTTTATCAAATCCATTAGGAATTAAACGATTGGTGTATAAAGAAGTAAACTTCCCTTCTAATAGATATCCGATGGTTTTAGGACCTTCATTGAACATTTCGGGTCTCAATTCATCTCTCAAGTCATTAAATGCAACCCTGATCGGTGGTCCAAGCACCTTGGTATACTGACTGGTGGTAAGCAAAGGTGTCTTTTTAATACCTTTCGCTTTTACCGTATCTACTTCTGAAATGAATTGACCTAAAATTGCATCCAGATTTCTTACCGATGGATGATTTGAAAAATTAGTAATAACTGGGTTAAACGGCCATGGAATCATCTGGATTTGAGGCTGATCGCCCAGGTTTCCTGTAACCACCGGAAATTGTCCACTATTGACATCAAGGATATAATTTTGATTGATTCGAGCTCCGTATCGAAAAAGCTGATCAGCGAGATTAAGTTCTCTAGGAATTGCTACAGTTCCTTCTCCGAAAACACTATCTAAACTAGGTATACTCAAAGCATCGATAAAAAATAAGAGGTTGCCTCCTTTCATTAAATATTGATCCAACAGATATTTTTCCTTTTCACTAAAGGATTCACTTGGTTTAGCAATTACCACTGCATCATAACCAATCAACTCGTTTTTGTCTTTTAGTAAAACGTCAAACAACTCATAGGAAGATAGAACTGCATTTTTAAATCCGGCAATTTCTAACGAATCAGGTGAGCCATGACCGGTTATGTAGCCTATCCTTTTAGAGCCATTCATGCTAAGAGAGGCAATGGCAGAAGCAAGTTCGTATTCCAATCCTTCAATAGCTTGGTTCAACATTCCATCAGGATCTGCGGTGCGGTTACCTTTGAGTAAGTTGGCAGGAACTTCTTGCATCCCTTTAGAAACCATTGCCCCCGGAAAAATAAGCTTTTCCATCTTATCACCCTCTGCATTTCTGTAATTCAAATGGGTTGGTTGAAGCCCTTTTTCCATCAGCGATTGATAAAACTGGTTTCTCGCATGAACATTATTTGCTTGAGCCGGATCAGTAAATTTATAGGCTACCAAACGGTTGCTCTCCTTATTAAACTGATCTAGCATATCAGCAATTGATTTTTGAAACCGCTCAAAGTTACTTGGCAGATCCCCTGCCAGATAAATTTCATAAAAAACTTCTTGATTAAGGGCTTGAAGTAATTCTCTTGTAGCATTCGAGATGGTATATTTCCTTTCTTCCGTAAGATCTATTCGTAATGGATACCTATTAACCAGTTGATTGACTAGCCAAACAATCAGTAGTACAATAACGGATTGAAGAATAATGTTTAGCTTATGCTTTTTCATCTTCTCTGGAGAGTAAGGATAATTCGAGTAAAATACAATGTGAGAACGATCATGGAAAGAAAATAAACCACGTCACCAAAATCTATGAAGCCTTTGCTTAAAGTCTCATAATGAGCTAGTATACCTATTTGACGAATAAAATAAGAGGAATCCAGCCAAACATTAATGGAGGCAATGGAATCAAAACCGGCATAAAAAATAAAGCACAAAAAGGCAGCAAGAATGAATGATACAATTTGATTTCCTGCAAGCGCTGAGGCAAGGATGCCCAGAGATGCAAATACTCCGGCAAGTAATACCAACCCAATATAGGAACCAGCAACACCAGCACTGTCAATATTTCCGACAGGATTTCCAAGATTTGAAAGCGAAAAAAAATAAACCAATGTTGGTAGCAATGAAAAAAGAACCAGTACTAATCCTGCTGTAAATTTTCCTAAGATAATTTCAATATCTCTAAAAGGTAGGGTGTAAAGCAATTCAATAGTCCCATTGCGCTTTTCTTCCGCAAATGCCTTCATGGTAATGGCCGGAATAAGAAACATAAAAATATAAGGCCCTATTGAAAAAAGCGTTTCCATAGTTGCATATCCGTAATCTAAAACATTAGTCTTCGGAAAAACCCACATCAAAAGCCCGATTCCAATCAGGAATATCCCGATTACAACATATGCAATGAAGGAATTTAGGAATTCATTGATCTCTTTTTTTAAAATTGTAATCATGGTTCTTTTGTCGATTCCTGGAATACTTTTTCCAAAGATTGCTTCACTTTTGAAATAGTAACTAGTGGCATCTCATACTCTCCTACTATCTTCATGATTGCTTTTCTGGGATCTTCTTTTGTAGACGAAATATGGTATTGATTGGAGTCTCCGACGGAGATCGCTAACCCGGCTTCTTCAAATATTGAGATGTTAACCTGGTTCTCAAATTCCACTTTATAGGTGACCACATTATTTTGAAGTGATTTCAAATCATCTATTTTATCATTAACAACTATTTTTCCTTTATTAATAATAACTACGATATCACATAGCGCCTCTACCTCTTGCATGATATGAGTGGAAAAAATCACTGTCTTGCTTTCGCTTGCATGCTTAATCACCCGCCGGATCTCAACCAATTGATTCGGATCCAGACCACTCGTAGGTTCATCCAAAATCAGTATTTGAGGATCATGAATTAATGCTTGCGCAAGACCCACTCTCTGACGGTATCCTTTTGAAAGGGCACGAATCTTTTTTCCTTTCTCACGCTCCAAACCCACTAACGCTACCATTTCATCTACTTTCCTTTTGATCGATTTTATTTTATAAGCAGAAGCAATAAAGGTCAGGTATTCTCTGACGTACATTTCCAGATAAAGAGGATTATGCTCCGGCAGATAACCGGTGATTTGCTTCACTTTGAGTGGGTTTTTATTCACATCGATCCCATCCACTAGCACTTTGCCATAAGTAGCTCCAATGTAACCGGTAGCAATTTTCATAGTCGTAGACTTACCCGCTCCATTAGGACCTAAAAAACCAGTTATTTTCCCTTTCTCGGAGATAAAGGTTATGTTATCAAGCGCTTTTTGAGTTCCATAAATTTTGGTGAGGTTTTGAACAAGAATTGACATTCGGAACTATTACCTGGGATTCTGGTTTTAAAATATCATTATTAGCATTTGTTGAAAACGAAAACGGATTATAAATATTTTCATCTCATAGCAGCAATACAATTTACTTGTTTAAAATATTATGATCACAATAATTAGTGGGACGAACAGAAAAAACTCTAATTCTTTCCAAATTGCACAGCAATATCAGGAGATGTTAACAAATCATGGCCAAGAATCTACCATTATTGATTTAAAGCAACTTCCTGAAGATTTCTTTAACCGGACATTTTACGAAGAAAACGGTATAAGTAAAGAATTCAGGCCAACTAGAGAATTGATGAAGCAATGTCAAAAATTTGTATTTATTGTACCAGAATATAATGGATCCTTCCCTGGTATTTTAAAACTTTTTATAGATGCCTTAGAGTTTCCGGGGACTTTAAAGGATAAAAAATGTGCGTTAGTTGGACTTTCATCTGGTATTCAGGGAAGTGCTTTGGCGATGAGCCACTTAACAGATATTTTCAATTACCTTGGAATGCACGTCCTTGCATTGAAACCTAAGCTGACAAGCATCAATGATAGAATGGAGAATGGGGCGGTAACAGATACTATTGGTAAACAACTACTTGAACAACAGGCAAAAGCATTGATAAACTTTTAACCATACTTCAAAGTCTAAACAAACTATTCATAAACATCGATTTAAGTACGTTCTAACCTGTTACTTAAAATAACATAACGTATTTCTTAATGAATGACTAAAGTACGTAAGATAGGGTTATATAGTATTTATTTAACATAAAAAGTATATCCGCTTTCTACAATACAAAGAATTTTATGAAAAGCAAAAGACCAGTTTTTCTCAGAAGATGTTAGTTTACTTACTTGAGAACTTTTGACTAGACGTAAATTTTTCTGTCGCAAATACACAATAGTGTGAAGATTTGTTAATAAACGAATTAATATTATTTTTACTCTATGGCAAGAAAAGGAAGAAAATTGATCTTAAGTCCAGAAGACGAAAAAACACTCATTGCTACTTCGAGGGCGCATTGTATGGATCATAGAGACGTGATGCGATCTAAAATTTTACTCATGCTTCACCAAGGAAGTAGTTATGATACGATAAGGAGTGAATTAAAAGTTGGACGTGAGGCCATCGCCAAGTGGAAAAAGCGCTATCTGACCTTAGGGCTGGAAGGACTCAAAGATGCACCAAGACCGGGAAGAAAGGCGATTTATACCGAAGAGGATAAAGCAAGAGTCATCCAGAAAGCAGGTTCAAAACCAGAAGGAGGGTATGCAAATTGGAGCCAAAGAAGGATGGCCAAAGACTTAGGAATGAGTCAAAGTACGGTTCACAGTATCTTAAAATCACATGATTTAAAACCCCATAAAGTGGATTATTGGTGTGGGAGAAGTACTGATCCTGAATTCGAAGAGAAAATGCTCCATGTCGTTGGTCTTTATCTAAACCCTCCGGAGAATGCGATGGTGTTGTCGGTAGATGAAAAAACGCAAATACAAGCGTTAGATCGTAGCCAGCCTGAGTTGCCCTTACAGACAGGAAAACCCAAAAGATTGACCGCCACTTACAAAAGACATGGCACAGTATCCCTGATAGCTGCACTTTCGGTTCATGATGGGGAAATTACTGCTAATACCATAGAAAAGAATAACGCTGAAACTTTCTTGAGGTTCTTGAGGAAAAGTTATCAAAAGTATCCTAAAAAGCACCTTCACGTGATTGCAGATAACCTTCACGTTCACAAGCACAAAGCCATCAGGGAGTGGGTGGATTCAAAAAAAAGAATGACGCTGCATTTTACTCCAACCTACTCATCCCGGTTAAACCAAATCGGAATTTGGTTCCATGAGACGTACTAAAAGGCGCAGTATGGCACAGTAAAGAACAACTGGCCAAACAAATCATCCAATACGTGGACACCTACGACAAAGAAAGAGCTAAACCTTTTGAATGGACTTATGATAGAAAAAATAGTTCGGTAAATAACAAATCTTTACACTAGATAAATGTTGGCATGTTTCCGATTCTTTTGAAAAAGAAACATCATCAGAGTAAGGTCTCTATTTTCAATGTGATTCAATAATAAAATCTTTGTCGAATTATACAATCCTTTTGATGATTCTTTTCCTTTCGGACTTAAAGGAAAATTTGTAAGACCAATTAAAAATGCATTTAGCAGAATTGTAAGCTGCTCGCTGGATTTTCTGTGACTTGGGTATTTTATCGGTGTTTCTTTCGATCAATGTGAGCGCCATTTTGCTGATGATACTAAAGTTTTCCGCACGATATCCCTTCCGTTTTCTACTTGCATCTTCTTTAAAAAGGACATCCAGCATCCAGTGAAGGTTGTTTTCTATGCGCCAATGCGCATGAATGCTTGCATTGAAGACCCGAGCTTTTTCTTTTTTACTGCTGATGTAGTATCGGGACGAGGTGGTGGTTTTGCCGGTTGGTTTCTCCATTCTCTGGGCTTCTATACGAATAAGGGTGGCTAAACTCGGCCACCCCTGGTCGTCATCCAGCAAGGTGAGATCCTCGATAACCAGATGCTCTGGAATTTGGCGATATCTACTCGCGATCAGGAGGGGCAAACACTCCGGAACAGGGGGGCAGATCAGAATGGAATATACAAGATTGGTACTATAGGATTCCAAGAGCTCACGCTTATATAGAAAGGCTTATATAGAAAGTAAACTTCTGAACTTCTGTTAAGTAATTTACTTATGTATCAAGAATTCCTAAATTCATAGCTTTTTTGATCAATTCAGCCATGTTTTTGGCCTGTAACTTCTTCATAACGTTTCCACGATGAGCTTCCACTGTTTTTTCGGTTATAAACAATTTTTTGGCTATTTCTTGATTTTTTAGTCCATTGGAAATATCAATGAGAACTTCCAACTCTCTTTTGGTGAGTTGAACGTTCTCTCTTTTCTTCTGTTCGTGCTTAATCTCCTTGTAAGAATTAATCGCAGTATCAATCACATCTCTACTAAAATACTTACCACCATTTAGCACTTTGTTGATTGCCACTATAATTTCTTTGGCTACACTATCTTTTACCACGTATCCACTGATATTAAAATTCAAGCCTTCCATCACATATTCTTCATCTTTGTACATACTCAAAATGATGATTTGAACTTTGGGAAATTTAGCTCCAATAATTTTCGCCGCCTCTAATCCGGTCATTTCCGGCATAGAAATATCCATGAGTATGAGATCAGGTATTTTGTTGTCGTCCAAAGCATCAATCGCTTTTTGTGCCCTATCAAATTCTGCAATGATCTCAAGTGATTTTTCTTGTGCGATAATACTGCGAACACCTTTCCTCACCAACTCATGATCTTCAACTAAAAATAATTTACTTTTTTCCATATAATGGTATTTTAATTATCACAAAAGTACCACGTCCCGTGTTCGATTCTAGATCACATTCCGCACGTAATACTTCCGCACGTAACATCATATTTTGAATTCCGTGGTAAGAATCACTATTATTATATTGATCTGATCTAAAGCCAATTCCATCATCTTCAATTGTCATTTGTATAAAATCATCAAAGCCATAAAGCTGAACGGACGCATTTTCGGCTTTTGAATGCTTGATAATATTGGAAAGGTTCTCTTGTACAATTCTGTATAAATTCCCCTTACATTTTAAATCTAAATCATCAGGTACATCTTGAGCTTGGAAGCTGAAATTAATTTCAGATATTTGATTAGCCTGCTCAACTGCTCTTCTTATACATACCTCAATTGGAAAATCTACGAACTGTAATGGTGAGAGCCCATTAGTTACCTTTCTCATCTCTTCCAAAAACTGATCGATCATCTCGACAAGGCCCTCTCCTATGTCTCCTTGTTTTACGGAAAGTTTTATCATGTTTGCAATTTGCCCAACCCCATCATGAAGATCCCTGGCAATACGTTCTCTTTCTTTTTCCTGGCCTTCTACGAAAATGGAAAGTCTTTTGGTTTTGAGGCTTTCCTTAGCCTTACGAATTTTTACTTGTTCAGTGATATCTTTGAAAATAAAGAGACGATGTACGCTTTCCAATTCCACTATTTGGGTGTAACAATCCCCGTAAATCTCTTCTCTATCTTTAAGATAAAGTCCTTCATTCTTATGGTCTTCAATGGAGTAGATATCCTCAATAGAGTAGATATCCTCAACCCGCTTACCGTCCTTATCAAAGAACTGAAGAAAATTCTGAATCGGAGCGTTTATTAAAACTTCAAAAGACTGATTGGTGATCTTTTCCCCAATAGAATTAGTGTATTTGATTTTACCAGACGAATCAAGTAAAAAAATAGCTTTATTTATCGAATTAATGATAGATCGAAATAATTCGTTATTTTCTTTTATTTTCCTTTCTGCGGATGCTTTGTAAAGCGCAATATCAATGTTTGATAGTAATTCTGCTTCATTGAAAGGTTTTACTACATACTCATAAGGAAGACTTATTTTAGCTTTATTAATTGTAGGTTCATCTGTAAATGCAGTAAGGAAAATAATTGGTAAATCCATGGTATTTTTAATTCGAAATGCCGCCTCTATTCCATCAGATTGGCTTTCCATCATGATATCCATTAGTATCAAATCAGGATGATATTTGAGAGCAAGGTCTACCGCCTCTTTCCCTGAATAAACCGATACAGCATCATGACCCCCTGAATTCAACGCATGCATTATATGCTGGTTGACAATCGGTGAGTCCTCCGCAACAAGTATCTTTCCCATGGTTAGTTTAAAGTTTACGTTCAGGTTATAAAGTTTTTAAAATATTACGTTTGATACTTTGCATTTGATATAAGTCTATGAAAAATCTCTTCATTGCAACAAAAAATCCTGACCTAAGCAATTATTTACTTTCACTTTTAAGGGAAATGATACCTCAAGAAAACTGGAACTTATCATCAGTTTTTTCCTTAAAATTAGATTTAATGATTTTCGATACCGAAACGGTAAGTTTCGATGAATTCTACAAATTCAAATCAGAAATACCGGCTATACTTTTTTCTTATATGCTAAAACCCTTCTTACTTCAGTTCACAACTAAATTTTACATTAGTGGGATTTTTTCTTTAGAAATGAGAAGAGAAGACTTAATAAAAACATTAGAGGCCGTTTTAGCAAGTACTATTTACTACTCAGAAACTATGATTTCAATGTTATTTTCAAATAAAATCAACAAACAGGTAAAAAACATTTCAGCTCTTACAAATCGAGAAAACGAAATATTGATCATGATGACTAAAGACATGACCAATGAAGATATCGCTTTAGAATTGGATGTTAGTATAAAAACAATCAATTCGCATAAAGGAAATATCATGAAGAAAGTAGGAGTAAAAACAACAAGTGGCCTTATCAAAATGACATTAGATTACTCCGCAATACTTAAAACTCAACTTTAAAACCGTTTTTTCGTCAATTGACAATATTTCGTTTAATTGCTTTGCAAACGTTTTAATCAAAGAAATACTTAAGCTTATATTGCGAGATAGTACATCATTGGAAACCCTTTTCCCATTGCTAACAACGCTAAGATAATACTTACCCTTCTTTCTTTTATTAAAATGTATTTTAATAGTCCCTTTTGATGACTCGCCAAAACTGTGCTTAACCGCATATGAAACCATTTCACTTACAGTTAAGCCAATCAGAAGCACTTGATCGATAGGTAAGCTTTCTGAAAGTTACTTCGACCCCGATAGTGATTTCGCTAATGCCAAGCAGCACATACAGTTGGTGCACTATATTCATCAGAAAGTCTTTAAATGTCGATCTGGACACATCATAAAATTTATAGAGTATATCGTAAATAATTGATATTGTCCGGACCTTGATATTAATTTCTTCAAATATGATTTTAAAATTTTCGTCTTTTGAGTCATAGGCTTTTAAAGCTAGAATTGAAGAAATATGTTGCATATTGTTTTTCACCCTATGGTGTATCTCTTTGATAAGTATATTTTTCTCATCTAAAGATGTTGGTTGTTTCAAGTTCATTCTGTAATTTTTATCCTTTGTAGTCATATACTACACCTATCATTCTCTTAAGGGATCCATCCTTTCTTCTAATCGCTTTGGTGAAAGTCCTCACATATTTAAATGCATTTCCTACTTTTACGTTTACATCAACTTTTATTGGGGTTATTTCAGCCTTGATTAAATGCCAATTTTTCCTCCAAGAAAGTTTTTATCTTCCCCTACAATAATATCTTTAATTTTAGATCGTGGAATAGGTTCTTGTGAATCCGAAAAAATCTCATATATTTTATTTTCCCAATAAACCTTATCCGCGTCTTTATCATATTCCCCAACAGCTAAGTTTGCTATTTCTGTAGCTAACAATAGCCGGTCAAACGGTCTTTTATTCTCGTTATTGATGTTTAAAACCCGATCTTCTTCGTCTACAACTATAATTTCATCTCCTATGGTATCCAGTATTTTTTCTGCCGTTTTCGTTTCTCCTGTAAAAACATCTCTAGTAACATCTTCTATAAAGCAGACTACTTTATCAAGCGCTCCTTTCTTATCAAAAAGCGAATAATAGTTAATTCTAAAGTGCGTTCTTCGTCGTTCAAATGAGGTAAACGGATAGCTGTTGTTATCACCCTCATTTCCTTGAAAAGCATCGTTAATAAACTTTTTTACCTTTTTCTGATTAAAAATTTCAGACTTGAATAGATTCAATTTCCCGACACAATCTGAGACAGGCACCCTCCAGTATTCTTCCCATTTATTGTTTGCCATAATAAGTAACCCTTCCTTATTGTAAATTGTAATAGTGTATGGAGCTTCTTCGATTAGCTTTTCACATCGCTTTTGGCGTTCCTGCATTTTGAAGTCAGTTTCTACCTTTTTAGTAATATCAATGAAATTAGAAATAGCTCCAATCAAGAGTCCGCTATCGTCATAAAAAGAAGATGTGCTCACTGAAAACCACTTCAAATTGTTTTTTATCTTAATACTTGAACCACTCCGGCACTTGTTTCTCCTTTCAAAGCCTGGTATATAGTATGTTTTTCTTTATTGAGTGGGATATAATCTTCATTGAGCTGGTCCCACGGCAGTTTATTGTATAGACAATCCAAGAAGCCGATCTGCTCCTAATTCAAGAAGCTTAAATGCCGAATTGTTGGCATAAACAATTTGACCATTTAAGTCTACTTGAATAAACCCAAAAGGAATAGATGCTAAAATTCTTTTTTGTAAGATATCAGATGCTAAATCGCTCAACTTGATAGCATTCAGATTTGAAAAATTGCCTTCTCGCAAATATCTATAAATGGATTAGGCATAATAACTAGATTAATATTAGGTATTCCCCCTATTACAATAGTTAAATTAAATATATCTATTTGTTATATGATTTTGATAACTGTTGTGTTATTTGATAATCTCCCAAATTACTATGAAGCAATACTCGTTTAGGATTATGCCAACGAAATTTACGCCGTTCTGCCAACTGGATATGTCCAGAAACCGATTGGACTTCAAGGGGAGATCCTCACCGGAATCATCTCCTAATTTCTATATACCAATAATGAAACGTTTAGATAAAATATTTAGAAATGGAAACAATACTTTAACCGCTAATTTCTGGTTTGAATATTTTAATACTAGCTCTTCTAAATGTATCTACGATCTTTTAAAACAACTTGCTTCATACAAAAAAAAGGGTGCAGAAATTGTGATCAACTGGTATTATGAAGAAGATGATCTCGATATGAAAGAAGCTGGTGAGGACTATGAAGATATTTTGGGTATAAGTTTCAACTACTTACCCAGGTAAGAGCATATTGCGGATTTGTAATATGATTAGGGTGTTGGGTATCTCGTATTTCGAGATGCCCTTATGTCTTATATCTTGATTTGATATTTACGCCTGCTTTCTTTCTTTGAAGATTACAACTGTTGAGTCCACTCCGAGAAGTATTTGTTTATTTTTTAAAGTATTATTTGTGAATTAAATTAGTTGAGTGTTTAGAAAAAGCTCTTCAGCTCCTCAGTACGACCTTTATTCTTCTACAGGGAAGATGTTATCAGGAAAGAGTTTGAATCTTTATGAAGATGACTATGGTAGGCATAAGCTATTTTTCAAGCAAGTAACCGGTCGAATAGATGAGTCTATCTTTAAGCCGCTTTTTACCTCATCGACAGGCAGTCCCCATGCCCCTATCCGTATAATGATCGCTATGATGGTGCTTAAGGAGGCCCAAGGCTACAGCGATGCAAAGCTATTCGAAGATTGTCGGTTCACTATTCTTACTCGCAGTGCCTTAGGTCT
>JBCDKO010000121.1:0-13916 GCA_038746525.1 Bacteroidota bacterium | reverse complement strand
GGATCCTGCTTTAGAGGATCAACTCTATGGACAGGAGATCTTTTCAGCGTTTTGTAGGGCTGGATTTCTCACAGCAAATTCCTGACTTCACCACACTTTGGAGATTTAAAGAGCGGTTGATCACCTTAAAGTTGATGGATGAATTATTCAATCTTATGCTACAATGCCTGGAAGAAAAAGGGCTTTTAGTGAAAAAGGGGACCGCAGTAGATGCCCCCATTATCGAATCGACCAACCGTCCCTTAAGTAAAGAGAAGCGTGCGGCTTTGAAAGAAGCCCCATCTTCTCAGCTAGATACAGACGCACATTCGACGGCAAAAAGGGGTAAGAAGTACTTTGGTAACAAAGGACACATTGGTCAGGATGTGGGCAGTAGTCTGATCAGAAAGCGCAAGTTTACTTCAGCCCAACCACATGATTCTCAACTAAAAGAAGAATGATGGAGTGGGGACGAACAGGCCGTGTTTGGAGATAGTGCCTATGGTAAGCAAAGTGAAAAACGCGCTGCTCGCCAGTTGGGCATTTATGATGGGATACTGGATAAAGGGACTAAAAAACCAAAACTATCCCATAAGCAAAAGAAATTGAACCAGAAGAAATCCGGGATCTTCTGTAAAGTAGAATACCCTTTTGGATACATGAAGGAGAAGTTGGGTTATCGAGTAGCAGGAGCCAAGAACCTGATGCGTAACTCACTCCGATTTGATATGAACGGTATCATTTACAATATGATGAGGGCTGATGTACTACTCAGGTAATGCGCTAATGGGGGAGGTGCGTCCAAACGGAGGCAAAACCCTAGAAAATGGGAATAAAATCAGTGAAAAACACATTTTGAAGATAAAAAACAACCTCAAAAAATTGTAAACAATTACTCTATTGAGAGTAATCGGGTTCTTCAAAGGAATCTTTTAAAAAAGAGTGTAGGCCGGGTGATTGCTTTTACTCTATTTGAAATAATTTGGCTATAAACTTAAATACAAACGATTCAAAATAATTAGCTAATGTTAAGAAATTAAAAAGAAAACTTTCACCCTAAACTAAACCGATAAGTTTTATATAAATCAATAAGGAAGAAATTAACTACCTGTAAATGAGTTTATTAATTTCTAAACAATCGATAAAAATACATGCTAGGTAACGAATAAGTTGTTAATAATAAATTAATAATTGGTTAACATTTATAGTGGCTCATTAATGCTACCACTTGAAGGTTAGTCCATTCGGCACGCTCCGACCCCAAGCAAAAATCAGTTTGCGTCACTCCCATCCAGTACATCCCGGAAAAATCAGTCCATAACAAGACAATTCGATGGATTTCTATCAAGGATTAATCCATGATAAGATAGACAAATACGCATATTGGGAGATCTTTGACCGTTGTAAGAAAATCATCTCCACAGATTTCAAACGTTTCTACTGACTTAGGAGAGCTTGTTTCCTTTGAACCCTGAGCTTCTTTAGTCTTAGGAAGCCCGTTCCCTATAGATTTTACCGGTAGGAGTCTACCAACGCAGTGAGCTGCCAAAGAGGTGTACCAACTCTCCTGCTGGCCCAAAGAAAAAAGCGAAATAAAACGGCCTGATCTGACCAATTTTAGAAAACAAGTACTCAAGCTGCCTTTTAATGCGCAAATGCCCCGAAGCATACCCCGATTGATACGACTTAAATTTTTATACTTGTAAAGAAGTCAAAATCTTATGATGAAATTCCCAATACTGTCAGTCCCAGCTCTTTGCTTGATTTTTTTAGCCATTCTTTTCTTGCAATCTGGCTTGGATAAGGTGTTTAACTACAAAGCAAACAAAGATTGGATTACTTCACATTTTTCAAAAAGCCCATTAAAGAGATTTACCCATCTTTTAATGCCAATGATTACAATTTTGGAAGTAGCTGCCGGTGTATTTTCATTCATCGGTATTTTTGCTTTCGTTTTCTTTGCAAATCCATCATTAGGCCTTGTTGGAGCACAGCTTTCTTGTATCTCTGTTTTAAGTCTTTTTTTTGGTCAAAGGTTAGCTCAAGATTATGTAGGTGCAGCTACATTAACGACTTATTTTCTTATCTCTATTGTTGCGATATATAGTTTATCATAAATGCTTTTCCTTTCGTTCAGATTGTATAACAAATTTTATTTCGAATAGGACTTGAAGAGCGGCTCATCAATGAGATCGTAACCATCGGCAAGGCTAACAAAAGGTACCATTGATCAGATGGGTAGCCTTGACATACCTAAAAAAATGAAATGCTTCATCTACTTTCAGAAATCCTGACTCTACCCCTTAGATTCTCTAAAAATAGGTGTGACGCTTGACTTTTGCGCTTCCTGGTCTAATGCCCAATCATCCTCATGGTGGGTCTCTATCATATTTTTGTAATTGAGGTCAAATCTTTTGCCTTACACTGCGCTCAGATGCTGCCCCGCAACAAACACCTTTGATCAGCAACGATTTCTAGAATTCTTTGCAAAACTGGATTTTTGGCTCAAATCGAGGCTTTCAGAATTTCAAAAACGTAGTTTACTGGTCGTAAATGAGGCTTTTGAATTTTGAGTAACGAAGAGTTGGGTCAAAAGGCGGGTTTTTCAAAGGATTCTTCTCTTGAATAGGCTCATTCAGGACTTTCAACCCCCTCAAGTGGATAACGTACATGATGTACATAAAGCCATCAAGCCCATTAAGGGCTTGGTATTGATCTATGATAGACGGTATTTCTACCAAAATATCACTTAATCCTATGTCTATGGTAAACTCTTTTTCCGGATTACAGAATTACCAATACTAATGCTTGTGTTTATTCTCCGATCTTATGAAACCCCACAATTTGCCCCCCTGCACTTACATCGAATAATTTGGCTGATTGGCCTGTGTTCGGATCATATTCATAAAGCGCATTTAATTCGCTGCCTATTGCTGCGAAATATAGCTTATCGTCTATCACATTTATGGTCGATGCAAAACCGGATACAAGCGGAAGTCCTTCTATAATGCTCGTTGTCTGATCGTTTACATTAATTTCTACCAACTGTCCATTTTCAGCTGAGAATAAAGCCGCTACTACTCTATTTAGATCATCTTGTGTCCACGTTGCCGGGTTCAGTCCAATTTCAGCTATAGTTGCTTCTAACTCAGACGGAAAGGTGGTACTGACCACACAATAGGCTAACCCATTTTTGTAGTATTCAAAATTGCTGGCCGTTTGCAATAAAAGTGAGGCCGCTTCACCTCCTACGGCATCAACAAAGAAAAACTCATAGCTTGGATCAAACTCGGTAGAACCAACAGGTATCTTCAGTATAGATGGTCTGGCTCCCGACCCTGGATTAGCTAGAGTCACGGCCATAAAAATGTTGCCTTGCTCATCTAACCAATTTTCCGTATTTCTTCTCGATAGTCCATGCCCATTAAAGAAAGAAGTACTCTGGTAAGTACCAGTGGTCAAATCGATATGATTGACAATAGCGCTGTCTGTAGCGTAGAAACTACCACTACCTGCGATGGCTGGTCTGGACCAAACAAAAAGATCGTTATCTCTTACTACGAATGTTTCCCAGGTCACGCCTGTCCATTGCGACCCTCTATAAACCGAAGACATATCTATGATACCCTCGCTCTGCATAGTAGATGGATTAAAAATAATAATATCCTCACTGTTTCTGTCATCGAAATAGGCATTGCTGGCATCCTTTAATCCTGTAAATCCAGCATTACCTGTAGTAGGCAGAAAAGCACTTTCAAATGCCTCTCCATCCAGATCAAATTTTATCTGAGAAAGACCCTCCTGTGCACCTGTAATATTCCCGGAGACAATGAAATTTTCTGCAATCTGAGAGACAGAAAAATTTGGAAATGATTTTCCTTGTGTGTTGTCTACCGTACCACTTGGAATCTCATCAAAGAACTGCACAAAGTTCGATGTGGTCTCACCAGTGACCTGTGTATGAAGAACATATCCACTTGTTTTCTCTGTGATAGGGGTACTGTCATCATCCGTACTACATGAAATCATCGTACAGCTCACAAGGCTGACAATTATTAATTTATTTACGTTTTTGATCATCGTTTTATCTATTTGATACTATCTAAAATTTGTTGTTTTGCTTAGTATTGATACCTTAACTTTACTGCATAGTTTCTTCCTGGCTTTGGTACACTTATAAAGTCAAAAAGCTCCCGATTAAAGACATTATTGACTTGGAAATTGAATGACATTTTATCAAGGAAATGGTAGGTAAGCCCCAGATCTACTGCGTATTGTACAGGCACCCAATTGTCATCGTTGCGTATGTTACCCTCTTGAATGAAGGAAAATTCATCAATAAATTGTAAATCGGCGTTCACAATTAACCGATTATCTTGATCCAAAAAATCATCCAATGTGTAGCCTAATCCAAGATTGGAGAAGAAGGTGGGTATATTCGGCACAGGACTACCAAGCAAGAATTGATCACGAACATCATTAACACCTTTGATCTGAATATCAAAGTAGGTGACATTCCATGCATAGGTCAAATTTCCTATAGGCTCTCCTCTTAGAGATAACTCAAATCCTGCACTTTGTACTTTATCACGATTAATAAATTGAGCTGTCTCTAAATCAATGATTTGTAAAAAAATAAGGTCTCTCTGCGAACGATAGAAATAATTTAAATTGACTTTAAGGACTTTGATAAAGTTTGCATTGAAACCAGCGTTAAAGTTTTTGCTCCTCTCCGGATTCAAGGAAAAGTTTGGAATGATCGTCTGCAGATCGCCAAATATTTCTGATTGCGTTGGAATCCTCAGGGCATCTTCATAAGATGCACGAACAAAAAAATTCTTACGGATACTCCACTTTGTGGCAATATTGTATCCCCAGTTGTGCCTCGATAAGGTGGTTAATGGGATTTCCTCAAGGTCCCTTCCGCGAAGCGTTGTGTTAATTCCTTTTGTAGTATAGTGGTAGGATTTAACCGTAGAAAGTAGTTCCAGCTTCCCATCAAAAAAGAATTTTTTAAGCTCCAATGAAGAAATATTTCTCCCAATTTGGAACCCTGTCTCATTTGGATCTCTACCTCCGATGAAATTAACTTCTACAGACTCGCTTCCTGTACGATCTTGGTAGGCGAAAAAGTGATGGAGGCTTAATGAGATATCTCGTTTAAAATTATGCGCAACGCTTAATCGGTTTACTGTATTGTAATTATAGACATCCGATTTAGAAGGGAGCAAAAACAATTCAGCACCATTTTCTCTATTTATTGCTGGATTGGTTAGTGTGATATTATTGCCGTTCCAATCGTAAATAGACCGGGTAGAATCAGTGACTATAAGCCGTGAGTATCCAGCGATTCCCAAATAGTTTATTTCCCACTTTTCGCCGAAATTCTTTTCCAGATCGAATTTCAGATACGTATCCTGACCTTTGTAGTCCATTTCTCCAAATGGGACAAACCCAACTCTTACTCCATGTTGGACTTCCTTGGCTCGTGCCGTTACATAAGTTCCGATATTGAATGATAATTGCTTTTTTCTATTGATATATCCAAAATTGACATCTCCTAAAAAAGAGGAAAATGCATCGTGGAATCGCCGTACTCTGAGGGTTTCAGTGCCAGTTGGGAAAGGGAGTGAAGGGTCATAGGTGTTATTTTGAACCTCCATCTCATAGTCATTGTCACTGTAATTGTAATTGGCATTTAAGTTGAAAAACCATTTATCATTAAGTGAGCGGGTGATACTACCCGCGATTCGATGTGTATTAAAGGATCCATACTGATAGGAAAAATCGAACGTCTCGTAACTGTTTTGATTTGTGGTAATATTGATTCCACCTCCCAATGCGTCTGTTCCTATGCTAGCAGGCATGACCCCTTTGTAGACTTCTATCCGATCAACATTACTAATGGGAAGGGTATTTAGCTCAAAACCTCCACCAAGGAACTCTGAGGGTATTCCATTATAGTAAAATCGTATGGCGTTTCCTGTTAATCCGTTTATACTTATGGCGGTTTGACTCCCTAATCCTCCGGATTGTCTGATCCTTACACCCTCAACCTTGTCTAATACTTTAGCCACATCTTGTGTCTGAGCTTGCATCTTCAATGCATTAACCGTACTGATTGCTATGGGTTCCTCTGCAACTTGCTGGGCAATCGACTTTCCTTCCACAATAACCTCATCTAAAGTATTTACAGATTCTTTAAGTGAAATATTAAGTCTTTTTTGCTGTCCCGATCTTACTTCCGCAGCAACTTCCTTAGTTTCATAGCCAGTGGACAAGACAATCAAGACATAAGAACCTTCCTTTATAGGGTTGATTTCAAAAAAACCAGTCTCATCGGTGATCGCTCCAGTACTCGTTCCTTTGATGGCGACAGTAGCAAATGGAAGATATTCCTCACGATCATTTGTCAGGTATCCATAGAGGCTTCCTTTTTGATTTAACCTTTTCTCGATGTTGATTTTAATGGAAATATTATCGCCTCTTGCTCGAAGTATCAAGTCATCTCTTCCCCATACTTCCTTAATGATGGTTTCAATTTCTGTTTGTTCGAATGATTTCGTAATCCTTCGCTCTGCAGGTAAATCGGATGGTTGATAATTAATGGTACAGTTCGTTTCCTTCATTAATTTTTCCAAGGCGGCACTTACCGAGTGATTCTCAAAATAGATATTCACTCTACGGTTGAGCAGGTCTGGCTGGCCGTTCGCTTGTGCAAACGAAAACAACCAAAGTATAAGCACGATATTTCTTTTTGTTGTGATCATCTTTAATTCAGTATTATTGAAGAACTTATGCTCTTAAAAAATGACCACTTTATTACCTTCTATGCTATAATCGAATCCGGCTAGGAAGGCTAATTCTTCAAGAGCTATCTCTAGTGAAGGGTTATTGATGGATAGTTTGAAATCCTCAGTTAGTAAATCTGAATTTTCAACAACTACCTGTATGTTGTACCAGGGCTCGAGGACCTCAATAACTTCTTGTAGAGATTCACCATCAAATACTAATTTGTTGTCTTTCCAAGAGGTGAGTTTCCCGGCGTCAACTTTACTTTTTGTGATTGTCTTATCAGGCCCGAGCACGGCTCGATCATTAATGCCAAGAGTGACCAGATTTTCCAACTGATCTTTTTCAGAAAAAGCTACTTTACCACTAGTAACGATCACTTTTGTTTCTCCTTCCTTTTTAGAAGTGTTAATGTCAAAGGAAGTTCCTAATACTTGCGTCTTTGAATCTTGGGTGTAGATGATAAATGGCTTCCCGGGATCATGAGCTATATCAAAATAGGCATGTCCAGTGAGATAAACCACTCGCTCGTCTCCCTCAAATTGTTCTGGCACTTTAACCTCCGATTCATAATTTAAGCGGATGATGGTACCATCAGATAATTTTACTGTCCTTTTCTGTCCTCTTTGGGTTTCAATGGATTTGAAATCTGAAAAGTATGCCGTGTCTATGATCTGAATAGGATTATCCAAATAGCCGTAAGTGAAGAAACCTACAGTAAATAGAATAATGGCAACAGCTGCGTAGCTCACTACTCGCCGATGTAAGGAGATAATTTTTGTGTTAGAATTCTTTAGATTCGAGGGCTCCAGGTTTTGCCAAATGTACTGCTCCATATTTTTCAGCTTTTTCTCTGAAAGATTGGATAATTCATCTGCTGTAGAATGAAGCCATTCTTCTACCTCTTTCATCTCTTCAGCACTGCACTGATTTGATTGATAACGTTTAAGTAGTTCAGGTGTAATTTTCATTGCAAGGAATTGTTCTTCATATTCAAGTTGTTTGAGTATGAAAATCCCCTACATCTAAATAGGAAAAAAGTAAAAAATTTATTTGTGGTTAGATCTGGTATTCAGATAGATGATTCCTAAGATGCTTCAGCGCTCTTGTGAGGTGAGCTTCTACTGTCTTCTCGGAAATTAAAAGCATAGAAGCAATCTCTTTATTGTTTAATCCTTTCTTCCTGCTTAGCTCATATACTTTTCTGCATTGACATGGTAGTTGGTCTGTCAACTCATTAACTCTGGTTTCCAGCTCGTTAAATGCTAGAGCTTCATCGGTACAGTGTTTAGCGCCACAATAATCTGATAAATGATCTTCTAGTTTTTCCCTTCTTTTTGAGTGACTTCTTAAATGGTCCATCACAGCTAATTTTACTGCTCTAACCAAATAGTTCTCAATGGGTCCCTCAAGTACTAGTGATCTTCTGCGTTCCCATAGTTGGGTGAATACATTTTGGACTAAACTTTGGGCTGTGCTTTCATCGTTAGTCTGATTGTATGCGATCCTACACAGCTTGGCAACAAAGGTTCTATAGATCAGTTCGAACCCTTTTGGAGTAGTAATATCGAATGACTGGGTGATATTTCGCTTTTTGAAAATCAAACGTCGCAGAGTGATTTGGTAAAGTTGCCTTAAATAACAATAAAAGTGAGGTTCGGTTCAAAATGAACTAAATTGGTTTATTGCCAGTCTAAAGCTCTACAGCAAGCTTTCTTAAATCCTACCCTTTCAGCTTGCAATTACACCCTGAAGCTTTGCGAATAAATTATTTAGGGCTTGCTGAGAAACGTTTTTTCAATTCAAAAAACACGTTTATGTGGCCAAAAGATACTGTTTAGTAAATTTCTTTTTCAATAGGTGCAAGGTCTTCGAGCAGATGCTTCTATTTTCGGTGCACTGAAAAAGCTCGATTTCCAGATTTTTCAACTAGTCACAGGTACATCAGCTACGTCGTTCGCTGCGGATCGAAGTATAAGCATACATCTTCACCTTGCTGCCTAGTATCTGATACACCTGTGACTTTCTCTGCAAGCCCTAGGTATTTTTCCAGGAATAAAACCTGTTATGCAGTCTTAGATGGAGAGAAACTATTACTTTGGAAATCCAACTGGCAAGTAATAATGGAAACTTCTACTTTATTTTAGACGATTAAGGGTACTGCGCATTGGACCTCTAATAATTTTTTTTAGAGTGTTTTCTCAAAATCACAAATAGCTAAATAGTGACGATTAAGAAAAGTTGAGCGATAAATCATTCTTTTATAGCTCATAAAATAGTTATATATTGAGCTATAACTATTCAAGATTTAGCTCATGCCCTGGAATTGGGAATACAAGAATTGGCCTAAATTCACCTTCTCCCAGAAAAAGTTAGAGGTTTACGAGAAGGAATTTCTACATAAAGCCGGAGTGCTTTTTGGAAGCCTTAAGCACATCGGTAATGAAAATCACGATTTACTAAAAGTGAATCTGATAAGCAATGAAGCCTATAAGACTTCAGCGATCGAAGGTGAAATACTCAATAGAGACTCGCTCCAATCTTCTATTCGAAAGCATTTTGGTTTGAAGGCGGATAATAGAAGAGTATCTCCGGCTGAGCAGGGCATCTCTGAAATGATGGTAGATCTGTATAAAACCTATAGAGCAGCATTGACTCATGACATGCTTTATCGTTGGCATGAGATGATCACCAATGGGAGAAGGGATCTCCTGGACATAGGAAGGTATCGGACGCATAAAGATCCAATGCAGATCGTCTCCAGGAGATTGGATTTACCTACTATACATTTTGAGGCACCACCTTCTGAGAGAATTCCAGCAGAGATGGAAGTTTTTACGGACTGGTTCAACTCCGGTTTACATTTGGAGCCCATGGCTAAAGCTGGTATTGCTCATCTGTATTTTGAAAGCATACACCCGTTTGAAGATGGAAATGGCCGGATAGGTCGGGCCATTTCAGAAAAAGCATTGTCACAAAGCTTGAAGCGGCCTACTTTAATCGCTATATCCCATACCATTGAAAGTGATAAAAAATCCTACTATGCTACACTACAATCAAATAGTGTTGGACTGGAAATAACTGATTGGCTACTGTATTTTTGTAAAATAATATTAAAAGCCCAGGATCATACTCAAAGCATGATCAATTTCCTGATTGAAAAAGGCATGTATTTTGATCGCTTCGACAACCAATTAAATGAACGTCAAAAAAAGGTAGTGAATAGAATTTTTAAAGAAGGAGTGAATGGATTCAAAGGAGGATTGAGTGCGGACAATTATATCTCTATAACCGGAACTACCGCCTCTACCGCCACCAGAGATCTACAAAAGATGGTAACTATGAAAGCAATGAAAAAGACCGGCCAGAGAAAAGGAACACGATATTATTTAACGATTGATTATACAAGTGTCACCTCTTGAAGATGAATCAGTCAACTCCTCCACGATCTCCTGAGATATCCCTGAATAATTGGTTTCGATTTCAACATTGACAAAAAGTTAAATGCTACATTGAATGCACCATTCAATACCACTGTTGATAGATAGTGTCTTTAAGAAAACAGTTTCTTTTTGAAAAAACGATGTTTCTAGCTCATAGAGTGTGTTTTTTTGAGATTTCGATGGAGCAATAGTCATTGAATCTATTTGAGAGATTCTAATGAAAACGCAATAAAACCATAGGTTCATTTTCAATGTGTCCAAAAAGCCGAATGAATTTTTGAAGAATCGATAAAAAGATTCTAAGGACAAAATAGATCCTATTCATTCTTTTGCTAAAAACTACAATGCAGGTGTCAGTAAGCGTGTTTTTCTTCTTTTCTTAGAGCCACTAATTAGGGCTTACTGAGAAAGTCACAGGTGTATCAGATACTAGGCAGCAAGGTAAAGATGTATGCTTATACTTCGATCCGCAGCGAACGACGTAGCTGATGTACCTGTGACTAGTTGAAAAATCTCGATTTCGAGATTTTTCAGTGCACCGAAAATGGAAGCATCTGCTCGAAAACCTTGCACCTATTGAAAAAGAAATTTACTAAACAGTATCTTTTGACCACATCTAGCTCATAGAGTGTGTTTTTTGAGATTTCGATGGAGCCAATCGTCATTGAATCTATTTGAGAGATTCTAATGAAAACGCAATAAAACCATAGGTTCATTTTCAATGTGTCCAAAAAGCCGAATGAATTTTTGAAGAATCGATAAAAAGATTCTAAGGACAAAATAGATTCTATTCATTCTTTTGCTAAAAACTACAATGCAGGTGTCCGTAAGCGTGTTTTTCTTCTTTTCTTAGAGCCACTAATTAAGGCTACAATTGTGTAGAGGCTACCAAGCAAAATAGCTGAAGAGAAAAATTTTCTGTTCATGATTGAATTCTTCTGGTTGCAGAAATGCTGGTAACGTATAGATAAGCTCAGTGTGCATATCCTTTCAAATAGGATCTGAAGTTAGTGCTTTCGCACAGAAAATTGCTATATCTCAATCCGCTCATTGAACCTATCGTTTGTCAGCTGTTTTCAGTCCAAATAGAGGTCTTAATAACCTTACGCGTTTTATTATAAATTCATAAATCATCCAACAACCTAGATAAGTTCCTATTAATAAAATCAGAAACTTCCAGTAATTGGCGATTGCACTATTCATTAGGAAAAAGCCTAAGATAATGATAATGGTCTGGTGCAATATGTAAAGAGGGTAAACAGCTTGGTTTCTGTATTGCAAAACTCCACTTGCTTTATTCAAAAATGAACTAGAATAACCAAAAATGACCAGAATCCAACTCCAACGATTCAAAGTACCCAACAGAGAAATCCAAAAAATACTTTGGTAATTCTCCCACATCCATAGCATTGAAGGAAATGAAATTAAACCTATAAAAAGCGCATAGTTCTTCACTTTCACAGCGGCATTCCAAAAGTCATCTTTCATACAAATAAGCATGTACCCGCTTAGAAAGCAAAGTAAATAATGGGCAAGTGCGTACCAGTCGCTCCATAACGCATGAGTTATGGGATAATATGGTTCTAAATAAATCTCCACAAGAAATAAAGGAAAGATAAAAATGTATAATCCCAAAGGCAGTCTATTCACCAAACTTCTTAACCAAAGGACAATGGGGTTAGACGCTTTACGCAAGCCTATTAATATGGGAACAGCTGCAAGCGTAATGATTAATAGATAGGGCAGGAACCATAGATGTCCCCAGCTGAAGTTTCCTTCCGGGTAAATTCCTACAAAGAAATCAGGGTAGAATTCGAAGAACGAAGAATAGGAAAAGCCTTCCGAAGTTCGAACAAGGTAGATCTGAGGAGAGACGATAAACAGTGTGCCAAAAAGCAAAGGAATAAAAAGTCGTTTGAAACGCTCTTTAACAAACTGAAATGAGTTTTTTCGGGATAGAGCAAACCATGTTCCTATACCTGATATCATAAAAAGAATAGACAGACGCCAACGGTTCACAAAGATCATTGGCCATTTAATCCATTCGATGATTTCATTGTTCTTAATCTCCCAATCCCATGGCACGAAGAACATACCAATATGATAAATGATTAGAATATCAAACACGATTACCCTTATCCAGTCAATATCGTACCTTCTTTGAATGCTCATTTTGATTAAGACGTAAGCATACAGTAAAATACGTCTTATTTATGATTGCAAGTCGAAAAATATGGTCAAGAGCTATAAGCTCGCAACAGCAATTGCAAATCTCGAAAAGTTGGTAGTCTGATTAAATAATGGCTATTACGAAGTATTGCTATTCAGATCTTCTTCTATGTCTTGCGAGGCATTAGGGAACTTAAAACGGTATTCTTCATACATTGGATAACCAAAGCTCCCAAGAACCTCAAAAACTTCTTCCCAGAAAAACACCGATTCCGCTTTATCTTTTTTTATTTTTCCTTTTATTCTACTGTAGTATCCCCATGGATTAAGAATGGTAATAGTATTCTCATAAGGCATTTACAATCGAATACACATGTTTGTGGGCAATCCCTCCCACTTTTTCTTCCCCACTGGAACCGAACTCTTTTTCCCTATTTCGATTAATCCATTCTGCTGAAGGCTTATGTTTATGTACCAAATGTCATTGGGATATTCTTTCTTACGCCTTCAATTATCTTCTTTTTTATCTTTTCTTTTCAAAATAAACTTTGATAATAAATCTTTCGCCGATAATCTCTCCATTTTTTTCTATGTGCTCTTCTTTTTTTCATCTTCTTCTTTAGTTTCATGACCTTCAATAAATTCTTTCATTTTTTGATCTTCAAGAATTCCTATAAGTTCTTGAAGTTCTTGATTTTCGTTAGTTTCCTTATCAGCATTTTCTGATTTGGCATCAGATCCGTTTTCCTGACTCTTCTTTTTTTCTTCTCTTTTCTTTTCAAAATAAGATCGGATAATAAAACTTTCATCGATTTTTCTTCAGGTTCTGTACTATTAAGAAGTATTGTATGTTCTTCAATTTCTTGTTTAATAATATCTTCATCAACATTTTCTGATTTGGCTTCAAATCCTTCTTTACGGCAGATATCACTATACCCGACTACCGGAGATAGACGACGTGCAGGCACTCCTGTTAATATAGCCAATCCTTTATATCCCTGTCCACCCTCTATATCATACTCCGCTCCACGGCCTGGATCTATTTCTTTTATCTTGTGAGCCGAAACATTGTAGGCTTTTTCAACAATTGCCTGCCAGGGTTGCTTACCGCGTGAGCCAATTGGTGTTCCTTTCTTGTATTTAGTTTTATTGAAGTAAGCACTTAGTAAATATTCAAGTTTTTGCAGTAGACCGGGCTATGAGCGACCATTCTATCCATCAGACGGTCAAATAGTTTACCCTTCATCAGATGGCGGTTAAATCGGTAACAATACTCGTCTAGATATGCTTGCAGATGTTCCACGGCATGATGGGTGCCACGAAGCCAGGCTTTGAACATCATGATCGCTCGATGCATCTGGGGGAAATGCTCCCCTTTCTTACCTGATGCGATCTGTGTGAGATGAGGGAAAGTGGCTTTAAGCGGACGATATCCTTTCCATTCATCGGTTTTAATTTCGGCGTTCTTATCTATATGATCATGAAAAAAGGGGCGTAAGGATGGACTGCTTCCATCTTTGATTACCCGCGTAT
>JBCDKO010000120.1:0-13972 GCA_038746525.1 Bacteroidota bacterium | reverse complement strand
CCATCGCCCCAGGGCAGGATCGTAGTTTCTCAGGAAGAAGTCATGGTAGTCACTCAGGCTGTCATAGGTCGCATAGTAGCTTTGATACCCCAATCCCGGATCTTCGAAATCGGGATTACGCCAGCTGTTTCTGGTCAGCATTCCAAAGGGGTAGTAGTCGTTGACCTGGCTTACCTTGAACTCAGCTTTGGCACTCTCATGAACGATGGTCAGGTCGTCGAAGTAGACTTCCTGGTCTTCCATGGTTTCGTTGGCCAGGTACACAAAGAGGTACCCGTCGCGATCAAAGGTCAGCTTGGGGGAGGCATAGCGTACGTAGTGATCCAGGGACTGTGCCCCTACTTTCACGAACGAGGAAAGCGCGGGCTGAAATACGTAATCCTGGTCAAAGAAGAGGTAGCTCAGGTACGCATCAGGCGCATCGTTGGGGTCAGTGGACATTTAGTAAATATGAAAAATGGAGTTTGGTATGCTATGAGCGCATTTAGGTTTAGAAATCTGCTGAGTGCCTGATTTATCTAAATGATCCATTTTCTCTGTTTGCAGCTTGCCGGAGCTATTTATTAAGTGCCTACTTCGATTACGCGATTTTTAAATACGATGGCCTTGAACGGCTAAAGGATCCACTCCCATCCAAGAGCCAAGAGATTTATAAGGTTTGAAACGAGTAAACATTTCTTCTTTATACCAATTCAACGATCTTGTCAGCTTGATGGCTTGACTATGTTCTTTACTTTCATAGGCAAACTGCCTCAAGGAGGCCTCATCTTTCCATAAACTGAAGGTAGCCATTTGCATAAAAGGCACTTCTCCTATGCCTTTGGTATAAATCAATCCACCATTTTTATCCAATGGTTTTTCTGAGATTGGAACATAGTTCCAAAACTTCCAAAGCAATCGTTTTTTAATTGTTGCTCGGGTAATAATAGCCAAATGGGGCAGCTCATCCTCCTCTCTCTCGTAGATTTCAAAAGGATTTTTTCCAGACCAAAGCCCGACCGCTTTTATTGGTTTCATGAAAACGGTCCATAATTCAGAAGCATGCTTTCGATACTTTTCCATGAGCGTACCTTCTTTGAAGAAAGAATCAGCATCTATCTCAGTTTCCCACACCTGAAGGAATGCATAGGTGCTATAGTCCGGCTTGGGGTTGAAACCATTCCCCTTCCCTGTTCCCAACAATTTATAAAAGGATAATCCATTGACTCTTTTCAAATATTTGTGGGCAAACTGCATCATACCAAAAGCCCATAATTTATTCTTTACACCTTGATATCTAAAAAAAGTTAAGGTTGTAATCTGAGACATTGATCTTATATTTTACCTCGGATTCCAATTCGGTAGTGCATTACGTTATTAATGGGAATAGACAAAACCCTATCTCTATCCTTTCTTAACTCAATTACAGAATCAAACGATCTGGTGATGGTAATGAAAGATTCTATGTGATCTGAAAATTTATATTCGTAACGTGTACCTGCAAGAATCATATTGAGCCGTATTCCATTGACTTCTCCCTGAGATGTTTCCTGATCTCTCTGCAAGTTTGCATTAAATCCGTCTAGCGAGGCAAACAATTTAAATCTTAACCGCTCCGAAGCGCGGTATTGAATATTTGATACAGGTACTCCCAGATTGTAGGACCATTTTGGATGAAATCTTCGATAATATCTTGCAAATGGAATAGGGAAAAGCACTCCGCTACTTCCAGAATAGGATACTCCTAAAAAAATACGATAGGGCTTTTTCCCGGCAACACCGTCCTTTTTATCCTTGACGAAAACAATGATTCCGGAGTAAACAAAATCTTCCCATTCCATGGAACGCTCAAAATTTGAACTTAAACCAGGGGTGAGTTGGACCGCAAAGCGCCATTCTTCATTCACAGGAATAGTATAGGTTAAATTAAAATCTAAAATGGTATAGTTCTCTGCCTCTTCCTGATTAAATGAAGCTACTTCATCCTTGATATCGAGATTTACATGGCTGTAATCCATTCCAACAAATAGATAGGCGCCATCATTTACTTGAAATGGATAGTTGAATAAAATTCTTGAACGTTTGTATTCAAAATTTGAATTGTCCCCTGGCACATAAGTATATTCTGCACTAAAGAGATCCAACAATTGACACTTTACAACAGACGACAGTGAGAAGGTGACAAGCACTAAAAAGATAATTCTCATGGAACTAGCAATATAACAAAACAGCTTTGTTTTAATCAATTAAATAAAAAATTAAGATCAATTAAAAAATGAGTGACATAACGTTGACACTTTCACCGATTTCTTTGTTTTATGTTTCACTATAAATTATAAAGATGACAACTCAAGAAGTAGCAAATCAACTCGTTTCAATGTGTCGAGAAGGAAAATTCGAAGAGGTATTTCAAGACCTTTACTCAACAGAGATAGAAAGTATAGAACCCAAAGGCAGTGTTTTTCCCCATGAAGTTAAAGGAATAGATGCCCTAGTAAAAAAAGGGAAACAGTGGGAAGAACTCATCCAGGAAGTGCACACTTCGGAAGTATCTGACCCTATTGTCGCAGAAAACTTTTTCTCCATCACAATGAAAACGAAAGTAACACTGAAAGGTATGGATGAGCCCACCAATATGGATGAGGTTTGTGTGTACCAGGTACAAAATGGAAAAGTAGTTTCCGAACAATTTTTCTATACACCTGTTCCTGTGGAGGTGTAAACACAGTTTTAGAATGGCGCCACAACAAATGCGCCATTTGTTTCTTACACTAGCGTTTCTTCTGAATCAATTCTCAGACAGGTATTCATGTACAAACTTAATTGCCATAGAACCTTCCCCTACTGCCGAAGCAACCCTATTCATAGCTCCGGCTCTCACATCTCCGGCAGCAAAAATCCCTGGGATACAGGTTTCTAGCAAAAAAGGTTCGCGTTGAATTTTCCAATTTTTCTTAAAGTTCTTGTATTTCATCAATCCCAATCCTGTCTCCAAATATCCTCTTTCATCTTTTAAAATATCTAATTTCAGCCAGGCAGTCATTGGCTTAGCTCCAATAAAAATAAAAAGCGCCGCTGCTGTTTTGACCTCTTTTAAATTGTTTTCATTATTCTTGAGCACTACTTCTTGTAATCTATTCTCGCCTTTTACTTCAATGATTTCGGTAGATCCTAATACAAGAATATTATTTGTACCTGCGATCTGATCAATCAGATACTGGGACATGCTACGGCTCAGGTCGGGTTTACGTATGACAATGAAGACATTTTTAGCAAACTTGGAAAGGTACATCGCTGCTTGACCTGCAGAGTTTCCGCCACCGACGATATATATCTCCTCGTTCTTACAGGCTAATGCTTCTGTGGTGGCTGCACCGTAATATACCCCTGCTCCAGTAAAATTATCGATCCTTTTGGCCGGATGTTTTTTATAGTCTACCCCAGAAGTAATAATCACCGCTTTTGAATTGATGATGGAACCATCCTTTAACTTGATGATCTTGTACTGATCCTGAACTTCTATATCAATGACTTCTTGTGGAGAAAGAAACTCTATTCCAAATCGAGTCGCTTGAGTGATGGCTCTTCTTGATAAGTCTGCTCCACTCAACCCTTTTGGAAAGCCTAGATAGTTTTCGATACGGGAACTGGTTCCTGCTTGCCCTCCTGGTGCTCTTTTTTCTATCAAAATGGTATTTAACCCTTCAGAACCGCCATAAACACCAGCAGCTAACCCCGCTGGGCCAGCACCAATAATTGCTACGTCATACATTTCTGAATTGGCAGTAATGCGCATCCCTGCTTTATCTCCAACTTCCGCAGTGGAAGGATTTTTGAGAAATGACCCATCTTGAAAGAAAACTGCCGGCAAATCCTGGCTTTCGAGTGCATTTATCGTAAATAGTTCTTCCGCTTTTTTGCTAGATTCCACGTCCAACCACAGATAAGGGATAAGATTACCCGCTAAAAAATCCTTTATCTCATGCGAACGTGGTGACCACTGGTAGCCAACTATTTTGATCCCCTCAAAATCAGGCACGTACCCAGCATTCCATTCTTCTAGCTGATCATTCAAGATAGGATATAGTTTTTCCTCCGGAGGATTCCATGGTTTCAAAAGATAGTAGTCTAACTGTACCTCATTAATGGCCTTGATAGCTGCTTCCGTATCTGAATAGGCGGTTAAAAGAATTCTCTTGGCATCAGGATAAAATGTTTTCGCTTTTTCTAGAAATTCAACTCCAAGCATTTCCGGCATACGCTGGTCAGAAAGAAATAATACCACTATTTCTCCCTGGTTTTTTAATTCTTTTAACGCATTCAGCGCTTCAATGGCAGAGACCGTTGCCAAAACTCGATAGTCTGATCTATACTCCGATTTTATGTCTCTGGTTACTGATCTTAAAACAGACTCATCATCGTCAATGATGAACATATAAGGTTTTTTCATATGTATAAGTTTATTTCCAATGGCCACATAGAATTCTCATAAACTTACTCGTCATCGATGGGTAGACTAAGGATGATAAGTTTATGCTCATTTCATGCTTATATCGTTTATTTTCAATTGCACACATGGAATTCGCACTAAAACTTCATCGGCAGACCAATTCATCCGGTTAGTATCGATTCGCTTTTGAATCTTTACGCGCATTTCATAGTAAAAAGTCAATCTCAACGCTATATAACAGAGTTTCTTACGATAAACTAAATCAGACTTTCATTTAGAGCGGCAAGCAAACAGTGAACACCGTCTTTCCGGGCCCAGATTCTACATTTATTAGACCTTGATGTTGAATTTTGACAATTTGTAAAACGTTTTCAAGCCCCAGTCCCGTTCCTTTACCTACTGGCTTTGTTGTAAAAAAAGGATCAAAGATTTGGTCTTTAATTTCATCCGGGATGCCTGAACCAGTATCTTTAATTTCCACTTTAAAATAGTTACTTGAAGCTTCTGTTTTTATGTTAAGTGTGCGTTCTTCGCTTTCTTCCATCGCATCGATGGCATTATCCAAAATATTTGTCCAAACCTGGTTCATTGCACTCGGTAAGATCTCCGGCATAGTAAGATTTTCTCCATAATTTTTTTCAATCTTGATCTCATTATCTTGTATTTTATGATTTAACATTGTGAGGGTATTGTCCAGTCCGGTATGCACATCGGTCTTTACTTTTTCGGGAGCCTGATCCATATGAGTATATCTTTTTACAGAAGACACTAAATCATTGATGCGTTGAGAGGCATGCTCTATTTCTACAACCAAACGCTCAGTTGACAACACTTGGTTTATCCAGTTAATGACAGGGGGTTGGTGTTCGGTAGGAGTATCCTCTCCAATTTGTTCCAGATCAGAAAGCTCAAATCCATAATCAATAAGGTTATCTACCACATCGTCAGGATCTTCAAATCCAGCATAGCTGAGCCAATCGATCAATTCGTCCTCCTTTTTTCCGCGGTCCAGGAGAGAGATTTTTTGGATTCCTTTAGCCAACTTATCAAAAAGTAGTTGGTTTACCCGATTTATTTTCTCGTCTGTCATCTGAATCTTAACCACGTCTTTGAATTTTTCAGGCAAAAATTTCAAGTGTTTTGAAAGCGCCTTTGAACTTCTGACTACAGCAGCGGAGGGATTATTTAATTCGTGGGCTAACCCTGCGGATAACTTCCCTAAAGACAACATTTTGTCATCCAGTTGCTCACGTTTGGTAAACTGTCGGATTCGGGAGCTCATTTCATGAACCAAGGCAGTGGTCAATTCGTGACAATCGCAAATCATTTCACGAAAATGTTTGCCATCCAGAACCACCACCTCCGCATCGCTCGTAGCTTCACCAAAACCTTTCGCCACATCTGCTCTTGAATAAGGGAGTAAACCGCTGATTGCCGGCGATTTCATTTCACCGATTGTCTTAAGTTGATTATTTTTCTGAAGCCTGATGATAAAATCACCCACCATCACAATGAATAGGTGATCTATTGAGCTGCCAGGTTCAAATAAACACGCTCCCTTTCTGATGCTAAGGCATTCACTCTTATCCAGCAACCACTTTAACTGATCTGAAGGGACTTTCACAAACTGTGGAATTTGTTTTAATTTCTCTAGAAGGGTCATATCAAGGCTTATAGTGTAAATGTCTAAAAAGCTAATCAATGATCATAGGAAGTGACACTTTTTTAGTAAAGCCTAGAATTTTGCTAAGAAAAGTGATTAGAATTAAACTTGCCGCTTCCTTGATGTAAATGGAAAAATTCGTTGATATACGTAAACTCATAAAAAGTAAGAATCCAAAACTGTTAAAATGGCTGCCTCCGTTTGTCTTACAATGGATTAAAAAAATCATTCACGAGGAGGAAGTGAATAAATTCATGATCGAACATGAAAATGCAGATCTCTATACGTTTTGTGAAGATGCGGTCGATTACTTAAACCTGCGATTCAATATGACCGGTAAAGAGCATATTCCAGAATATCCTAAGAAAGTCATATTCACCGCTAACCATCCATTAGGTGGAATGGATGCCATTTCTATTATTCATCTTCTGAAGGATACTCGGACAGATATCAAATTCATCGTTAATGATCTTCTCATGGTTATTCGGCATTTGAGAGATCGTTTCATTGGTGTAAATAAAGTGGGAAAAAATGCGGTTGAATCACTCCAAAAAGTTGAAGAACAGTTTGCAACCGGAACCGCTACCTTTATATTTCCAGCAGGTCTGGTTAGCAGGAAAGCCAAGAGAGAAATCATGGACTTGGAATGGAAAAAAACATTCATCACCAAAGCAAAAAAATATTCTATCCCAATAATACCGGTATATATAGGCGGCAGGCTAACGAATCGTTTCTATAAATTAGCTAGCTTAAGAAAGTTCTTGGGCATCAAAGTCAATATCGAGATGTTTTTTCTAGTGGATGAATTGTTTAAGCAAAAAGATATGGAAATAGACATTATTATTGGTCAGCCCGTAGATCCTGAATTGTTTAACAAATCTAACAATGATAAAGAGTGGGCAGAATGGATGAAAAAAAGAGTTTATGATCTAAGGGAAACAAAATCACTGTGACTAAAAACTCAAGGCATGTCATCGAGCCGATTCCAAGAGCGCTCATAGAAACAGAGTTGAATGAAGAACGCTTTGTAAGAAATACGAACAAAGCGGGAAATAAAATCTACATCATTAATCATCATAATTCTCCTAATACGATGTTGGAAATTGGGAGACTACGGGAAGTTTCGTTCAGAGCTGCTGGTGGCGGCACAGGTCAATCTATAGATATTGATGCAGCGGATACTTCAAAAAGATGCTATGAGCAACTCATTGTTTATAGTCCCGAGGACCGCGAGATTATAGGAGGATACCGATTTATCACAGGAGAGAGAGCTAGAAATCCGGATACTGGCGAATTTGATCTATCTACGGCTCGATATTTTGACTTTGCCGATCGAATGAAAAAGGAATTTCTACCCTTGTCCATAGAGCTAGGTAGGTCATGGGTACAACCAGCTTATCAACCTGCAAATAATCCAAGAAAAGGGGTTTTTGCACTGATGAATATTTGGGACGGATTGGGATCTTTAGTGACTATTTATCCAGAAGTTAAATATCTTTTCGGAAAAGTGACCATGTACGCTCACTACAATAAAGAAGCAAGAGACCTCTTACTTTCTTTTATGAATCATTATTTTCCGAATAGATCTGATCTGTGCACTCCAAAAAAAGAACTATTGGCGCCTTATGATAGTAAGCTCTTTAACAAACATTTTGCGCAACAATTGTCTTACAATGATGGTTTCAAGCTGCTAAACAAGCTATTAAAAGAAAAAGGTGAATACATTCCGCCTTTAATCAATATCTACATGGGACTTTCAAAAACCATGATCACCTTTGGCACAGCACAGAACCCGGATTTTGGGGATGTGGAAGAAATAGGAATTCTGGTGACTCTTTCAGACATTCATCAGGCAGTGAAAGATCGTCATATCGACTATTAACTGTCTAATTTATCGAATATAATCCACTACCTATGAGTCATATTGAATTTACTAATACTCTACTAATGATTGTTTTGGAAAAGAACCTAAAGAAACGAGGTGAGATTAAGGAACTGTAATCTTGTCAAGAAGCTTTACAGAAATGAAAAATAAGAAGAGATATCATTTAAAAAAAGTAACATCCAGACCTACCAATCCATTTTCAATTTATGCAAATGATCATCAATTTTCAAAATTAATCTATCTATTTTGTTGAGATACCGCGCAACTTCAGTCTCTAGTACCAACACCTTTGCATCATAAGATTCATACCCCACTCCGTTTTTAAGATTATCTGCATTTGCTTCTATATCATTTCTAAAAAGGCACGCATCGCGCATCTCTGCAATAAAATCCTTCAGATAGTATTCGTTTTCAAAGGATTCAATATCAGAACGTGTCTTTTTTTCTTCTTTCGTATTCCAACCCAAATACGATGTGGGATCATCCAATTTAGAAATGATCAAAGAATCATACGTATGTATAGTAGTAAGCAATTGATCAACCGACTTTCTAAACGTTGGATTTTGACAATATTCATTAACTCCACGGTAAGTTTTCAGGAATTTGGTTTTTTCAATCCATTCAATAGCTACTACATCAAATTGATCTGCTACAGGTAATTCTATTGCTGACTGAGAATATGATAAACAAGGAATAAAAGAAAGCATGAAAATCGTTCGTATCATAAATAAATATTAGTTTTTAATAGAATAATACAATATAAACGATGATCTTATCGATAAAATATATAATATTTGATTTATTAATATAATATTTCAAATTAATTATTGTTAATGTTTTTAAACGTAAAACGGAAACTTATTTTCAAAAATTTAATGCACTTTAAATCAATTCTAATGCTATGCTTATCTTTTTTTTTGTTATGACCAATTTCATCTACCCTATCATATTTGATTTCACTAAAGAAACAAACGCCTCAAGTTGGCAAATTCTGGATGATGTAGTGATGGGAGGCCGTTCTAACGGAAATTTCAAAATCAACAAAGATGGTCACGGCCAATTTTATGGATATATTTCGCTCGAAAACAATGGCGGGTTTTCTTCAGTGCGATATAAAACAAAAATTGAACGTCTTTCACTTTCAGACCTTGTGAAGGTTCGACTAAAAGGAGATGGAAAGAACTATCAATTTAGGATAAAACATAACCTGGGAGTTTACTACTCCTACATTTATCCGTTTCAAACATCTGGAGAGTGGGAAACGATAGAAATTCCTTTGAATAAAATGTATCCCTATTTTAGAGGAAGAAAGCTAAAAGGTCCTGATTATTCTCATACTACCATCGAAGAGATAACTTTCCTTATAGGCAATAAAAAGGCAGAAAAATTTGAATTATTACTAGACAAGATTGAAATTGAGTGATATGAATCAACGGTATTAGGATTCGGTATGAGAATTCTCCGTAGTTTCTCTCCATTTTCTCAATCGACTTCCATACCAACTGAATAATTCACCATTCACTAATTGACAGTTTGCATCTTCCCAACGATTCTTTGCAAGATTTAAATGGGTTTGGTTAAAAGGAAAAGGTTCTGAGCTAAAGAGAATGTAATCCGGTTTCAGTTTTGTTATTTCTTCAACCGAAAGTTCAGGATAACGATTTGATACAACTGCATTCTCATATCCAAGATGACTAAGCATAGAATTAATGAATGTTTTCCTTCCTACGGCTATCCACGGATTTTGCCAAATTAAATATACCACTTTACCAACTCGGGTATTCCTTATTACTTTCATTATAGCCTTGCAATCAGATAGAATTGGATGGGCCTGACCCGTACGATCTGTTATTTGACCCAATGAACTCATCATTTCGTAAGCATCATCCAACGTGTGAATGTCGCTCATCCACACAGGAAATTCCTTCCAAAGTTCAGTGATCCCTTCTCGATAGTTTTCTTCTTTGTTTCCTATAATGAGATCTGGCTGCAACTTTCGAATTTCACCAAAACGAAAATTTTTTGTTCCTCCAACAACCGGAATTTTCTTCACTTTATTACCGGGATGGACGCAAAACTTAGTACGACCTACAATTGGTGCCTTGATGTCCAAAAGAAACTCCGTCTGAGAGGGCACAAGAGAAATGATACGATGTGGAGGAAATGAAAATGTGACTTCCCTACCCATCTGATCGGTAAACAGCTTATGGCTCATAAAAGAATATACTCATGAAATCAAGGGCAACAATTACTTTGCTCTTAGTCATGAACTTTTTGATTTAAGTGAAAAGAAGATGCAGTGATAGCCAACTCTAATAAAAAAATCACAGATCAGCAATCTTTCTAATGAACTTAAAGGTTTTTCCTTTCCTCAGTATTCGCATTAACTATTCAAAGTAACGAAAATCCTGTCCTTCTTTTACCTGGATCACGGTTTCATATATAAGGCGTATCACATTTTCAATATCTTCCTTATGTACTGTCTCTACCGTGGTGTGCATGTATTTTAGTGGTAGTGAGATCAAAGCCGAAGCAACTCCAATATCGGAATAAGCAAACGCGTCAGTATCCGTACCCGTTGTCCTGGATGCAGCCATACGTTGAAACGGGATTTCGTTTTTTTCTGCAACATCGATAATCATATCTCGAACATTGTTTTGTACCGCAGGTCCATAGGTAACTGCCGGACCTTTACCGGCTGTCATATCTCCACTCGTAATCTTATCATACATAGGAGATTGCGTGTCATGGGTCACATCCGTCACAATGGCGATATCAGGTTTTATCCTTCGTGAAATCATTTCAGCTCCGCGCAAACCAATTTCTTCTTGAACTGAATTAACCACGTAAAGCCCGAATGGCAACTCAATACCATTTTCAGAAACTCTTCTCACTACTTCTGCAATCATGAATCCACCAGCTCGATTGTCTAGGGCTCTCCCAACAATATATTTATCATTCAGCTCGAAAAGTTCATCTTGAAAGGTGACCACGGTACCGGGATGAATACCCATTTTTTCCACCTCCTCTTTGTTTTCAGCTCCAACATCAATGCATATATTTTTGAGCGTAGGATTATCTTCTTTTTCTTTTCTAACATGTATGGCCGGCCATCCAAACACTCCTTTTACTATTCCTTCTCTTGTGTGGAGATTGACGCGCATGGAAGGAGCAATTTGATGATCTGAACCTCCATTTCTTACAACGTATATGTAACCTTTATCTGTAATATAATTCACAAACCAACTGATTTCATCCGCATGTGCCTCTATTACTACTTTATAATTAGCCTCAGGATTGACCACCCCATATACACTTCCATAGGTGTCAACTACATAATCATCTATATAAGGCTTAATGTATCCGAGCCAAATCTTTTGGCCTTCAGCCTCAAAACCTGTTGGTGAAGCATTGTTGAGATATTTATACAGAAACTCGTTGCTTTTACTATCCATTTTTTTGCTGTGTTTGTTGATTACCAATGAAAATTACGGTCTTTCAGTTGAGTTCCTTCAGGAACCCAGTAGTCCGTAATTTGTGTGAATTTATTTGAGAACTGTTTGTGATAATATTGAAGATGCAGGATCGAATCAGAAAGATGTAGGATTTTGAAATACTTAAAGTCCTCCTCAATATTTAGCAACTCTCTGACCCTCTTTCCTTCCAGTTTTAAGTAAAACTTCTCGTCTGGTGATTTAACAAATTTCCAAGTTGCCTTAAGCGTCTTTCCACAACCTTTGTTTTCTTCAGCATTGTCATTCATGGTTCCGTCAATTCGAAAGGTTTGGGAATATTTGAGAAAACAACCCGCCATATTCATTCGAGTTTTATTATTAAATTTTTTAGCCAAAATCCACGTTTTTGAAGAATCTCCTGAAAGCATTTGCTTTGCGTTCTTAGGAATTATAAATGCGTATTCTTGCTGTGTTGCACAACCAGATAGGATAACTGCCACAAGAATTAACCAATTAAAGCGGAATATTCCCATGTTTCTTTCTAGGAAGCTTATCTACCTTGTTTTCTAACATTGAAAAAGAATGAATGAGTTTTATTCTTGTGTTGTGAGGAAGAATGACTTCGTCTATAAAGCCTCTTGCCGCAGCAATGTATGGGTTGGCAAACTTTTCTGTGTATTCATTGATCTTTTCTTGCAGTTTCGCATTCGGATTTTCTGCATTAGATATCTCCTTTCTAAAAATAATCTCAGAAGCGCTCTGAGCTCCCATCACCGCAATTTCAGCTGTGGGCCATGTGAAATTCATATCAGCTCCTATATGCTTTGAGTTCATCACATCATACGCTCCTCCATAAGCTTTTCTAGTGATTACTGATATCCTTGGGACGGTAGCCTCACAAAAGGCGTAAAGTAATTTGGCCCCACTAGTGATAATCCCATTCCATTCTTGATCAGTACCTGGCAAAAATCCTGGCACATCTACCAAAACTAATAGCGGTACATTGAAGCTATCACAAAATCTGACAAACCGAGCAGCCTTTTTACTAGAACGGATTCCCAACACTCCTGCTAAAGACATTGGTTGATTCCCTACAATGCCAATGCTTCTTCCAGCTAATCGTGCAAAACCACAAATAATGTTTTCAGCAAAGTCTTTATGAATTTCCAAAAATGTATCCTTATCTATGATGCCATCGATCACATCATGCATATCGTAGGGCTGATTCGGATTATCTGGCAAGATATGATCTAACTCATTTCTTTTCTCATCACCTAGCGTATATTCCAACCTGGGAGGTTCCTCTTCACAGTTAGAAGGGATGTAGCTCATTAGTTGTTTGATCTGACGAATACACTCCACCTCATTTGTGCAAGCAAAATGAGTGACCCCACTTTTTGTGGCATGGGTTTGTGCGCCTCCGAGCTCTTCACTACTTACTTCTTCTTGTGTAACTGTTTTTACTACGTTTGGCCCGGTAACGAACATATAGCTTGTGTGCTCGACCATAAATATGAAATCAGTGATTGCTGGTGAATAGACAGCCCCTCCTGCGCATGGTCCTAATATTGCTGAGATTTGAGGGATGACACCGGAGGCAAGTGTATTTCTATAGAAAATATCTGCGTAACCACCAAGCGAAACCACTCCTTCCTGGATACGCGCGCCACCAGAATCATTTAGTCCAATGACAGGAGTGCCATTCTTCATGGCCATATCCATAATCTTTACAATCTTTTCGGCAAAAGTTTCCGAAAGTGATCCACCAAATACAGTGAAATCCTGACTGAAAATATACACCAACCTACCTTCAATGGTTCCATATCCAGTAACTACTCCATCTCCTAAAAATTTCTGCTTATCCATTCCAAAATCAGTTGCTCGGTGGGTAACAAACTTTCCTATTTCCTGAAAGGAGCCTTCGTCCAACAATAGATCAATACGTTCTCTGGCAGTAAGTTTTCCTTTTTCGTGTTGCTTGGCAATTCTATTCTCTCCTCCTCCCTTAAGAGCTTCATCGTTCATGGATTCTAAACGAGCTATTTTTTCAATAGTGGATTGAATGTTAGTAGCAGTTTTAGGTTTCTCGTTATTCATAGTCGTTACTTGTGACATATTTTATAACTCCTTATTATCGATTTGCAATCTCAGTCATTGCTGTTTTGTTATTCTGATTTACATGGATTTAATCCTCGGAATGAATCAAAGATAAATACAATTGATATTGTAGCAGATTTTTCGCTACCCTCCTTTTATGAAAACTTCTCGAACGCTGGGATTACGAATTCGGAATTAGCATCACAGCTCATTAACAAAATTAGACCTTTTTAAGAAGCCACTAGACAAAGTAGAATGAGTTCCTGTTTCCTCTCCACGCGAATATGCCTTAAAAATGATCGAGCAATTTTGCTGAAAAACAGCTCAATCATGTTGAGCCAGGAACCATGTTTTGGCGTAAAAACAACATCAAAACGTCCCGGCTTTTTCAACAGCCATGCCTTTGTTTCTTTTGAGGTGTGTGAGGTATGATGATCCAAAAT
>JBCDKO010000119.1:0-14301 GCA_038746525.1 Bacteroidota bacterium | reverse complement strand
TTTGTGCCATACCCTCTCGTGAAGGTAGTAGAAAAGCATCTTTAGGATACTTTCTATTAATGCTACTCCTGTTGCCTTCTCAACGGCGCTAGGATCATCTTTGAAGAACAACAAAGCCAAAACAAATGTCGTTAGGGAAGCGATTACTCTCCATGTGATTGTTTTGAATAAATGCCTTATTGAACTTCTTAGGTTCATTTTTATTGAAAACCATACTCTTTCGTGATAATAATAAAAAACCATTTTTAGGATTGCTTCTGAAACAGCAACCCAGGAAGCTTTTTCCGTTGCATTAGGATCCTCTCGAAAGAAAAATATAGTTAAAAGAAAAGTTGTGCCCGTGGCAATTATTCGCCATGTTACCGTTTTTGCTATATGTCTTTTTCTGCTTTTCATTTTCATTGAAAAAGAAGCAAAAATACCTTTTAAATTATGTTTATTTTGTAATTGAATAAAGAATGAAAAAGCACGCCCTATTTATAAAATTTTCACTTATAAAATTATATGATGATTGAATGATACCTGATATCAATCTTCTCAAGAAAGAAAAAAGGAAATAACAATGCGAATCTCACAGCAGCTCCAAGACACCATGATTAACACCAATCAAGAGGCCGAACAAGAAGCTGAATATAAAAAGTTTATTCAGTACTGTGTTTTTCAAGCGGGGAATGAAGAATATGCTATTCCTATAGAATTAATAAAGGAAGTGGTAAAATTTAGTCACCCAGCGTCGATACCCCAGATGCCTAATCACATTCTAGGTATGTCAAATGTGCGAGGCAATATCTATGGCATTATAGACCTGGAACTGTTCTTTAGAATGAGTACACGTCCTGCAGAACATAAATACCTTCTGGTTTTAGATCACGACCAATACAAAATAGCAATAGGAATTGAAGATGTTCCTAATTCTTTAATTGTGGATGAAGATATGCTTGAAGTACTAAAATCGTCTGCAATTATCACTACCGTAAGTCAACAATATTTAAAAGGTGTAATCAAAAAAGACAAGCGTATGATTATCGTCCTTGATGTACTGGGAATCATATCTAGTAAGAATTTCACACTTCTTTCATAATATGCTCAGAAAACGGAAACCACACTAAAGCCTAATCATAAAGAAAAATGACAATTAGTACCTTGCATATTCTGAAGAGGTCAAAACGAAAATGTTGAATTTGACTGAAAAACTGAATAAAGCGTTGATAATTTGAAAAAATCAGAAATGATAGATAAAGTTGGTTTCAGTATAAACGATATCAAAAGCGTTTGGAAAAAGATACAAAATCAATCAATTGAGGCGACACAAGCTGATGAAGCAGTAAAAGGTTGTAGTAGTCGTTAAAGAAATACGAAAACTTATCAAGGAGGCTAGATTATGTAGAAACTAAGAGAAAAAGTTAATGACGGATGTAAAAAATCTTGGATTTCTAAAAAACTCAAATCGAGGGTATGAGGAATGCAGTCAGCATCACCCAGGAAATTGTAGTGATTGCCAACCAAACTGTCGTACGAACACAAGGTTGCTAGTTTCTTCAACCGAATTGTCTATTAGGAACGTAAAACTTATGAAAAGTCTGAAGGTATGACTCAGGTATCGAGGGAATTAAAACAAGGAGTATCAATATTTAAGTTAGGGAAATCTATTTTTTGGCTTGATTGAGCGTTGTCTTTGAAAATCATTGGATCATGATCATTATCTCAGTAATTAACCAAAAAGGAGGAACAGGCAAAACTACTTCTTCAATAAATCTTGGAAGCGCATTAAGTAGACTTGACAAAAAAGTTCTTCTGGTGGATATGGACCCACAAGGCAATCTGGGTTACAGCCTGGGTTTAGATGAAGCAAAAACGATTGCGGATGTTTTTCAAGAAAACATTGAAATAAACCAAGTGATCCAGGAGCGTGAAAGCATGGATATTATACCCTCTGATATACGACTCGTTGACATTGAGTTATCGTTGGCTGAATTGGCCAATAGACATTCTATTCTTAATAACCTTTTTGATACGCTGAGCACCAACTATGATTATGTTCTAATTGATTGCCCTCCCTCCCTTTCTATTTTATCCCTCAATGCGCTTTATGCATCTGACTATGTAATTATCCCTATGCTAATGGAGGTTTTAAGTCTTCAAGGACTTGATCAGATGATTCAGACGATCAGCAAAATCAAAAATGGATATGAAAAAGATCTTAAGATTTTAGGAATTCTACCAGTCATGGTAGATAAAAGAAGAAAACTAAGTGACGAAATTAGGGCATACATCAAGGAAAATTATGAAGTGAAAATTTTTCAATCCGTGATAAGAAACAATGTAAGAGCCTCAGAATCACCTTCTTTTGGTCAAAGCGTAATCGCATATTCTCCTAAATCCAATAGTGCAAGAGATTACGTTGCTTTTGCAAATGAAATAGTTGAATTAATTTGACACTGAAATGGCATTAGGAAATAATCTTAAGAAAAGAAAGCTAATACCAGATTCTGAAGTAGAAGGTGTTAAAGGGAGAAAAATGCCAGAAAGGAAGGTAAAAACCGAAAAGCAATTACTAAATCCCAAAACAAAAACTCTAGAAACGAAAACAGCAACATCTAAAAAGCTGGCAAAAGAGAAAGTTGTTTCGCTACCCGAGAGTAAACAGGAAGCTGTTTCCCACAAAGAAGCAGAGCCTACTGAGGAAATGGCAAACAGACTTTTACCCAATCCCGAGCTACCAACTTACATAGCCCAAGCACTCCTTCATAGAAAAAAAGTACTGAAAAGCAGATACAAAAAAGAGATCTCCTTACTCAAAAGAAAACTAATTCAGTTCGTAGTGTTGACGATAGGGAATGAAAAGTATGCCCTGGATATTGATAGTATTAAAGAAGTAGTACCCATCCCTAGTATTTCAAAAACACCCAACACTCCGAAACATGTCAAGGGTGTCGCCAACATTCGAGGGAATAACTATGTGATTTTTGACCTTTCAACAAAATTTAACGTGATGAGTGAAGAGACCGCAAGATATCTAGTAATACTTGATGATAAAGAACTTTGCACTGGTATTCCATTAAGTGTGCTACCCACTACTTTTAGAATAAATGGAGACCAACTATCTCTTTCCCCACAATTAATAGAAGATGCACTACTGGACGCATCGTATATAAAAGGACTGATATATGACGGCAAAGATTTGATCTACTACCTTGATATTATTGAGTTGCTTAAAAACGAGAAGGCAATCGTTGTTCCTGATCAACTCTTGAGCGAACAGGATGACTAAGCTAAAAGTATTAATTGTTGATGATTCTGCTTTCATGAGGCTACTCATTTCTGACCTGATCTCAGATGATGTGGAACTGGAGGTCGTTGGATCTGCTGTAAATGGGTTAGAGGCTAAGGAAAAAGTTGTGGCGCTACAACCGGACGTGGTTATTCTAGATTTAAATATGGAAGAATACGATGGACTTTATGCAGTGAAAGCCATCATGTCGGAACGTCCAACTCCAATTCTTATACTTAGTTCTGTTGGAAACATTGATCTTCAGCCTGTGTTTAAAGCACTAAAAAATGGTGCAGTCGATTATATCAATAAACCTAGCAGAAATAAATCAAAAATGAGAGCAATCAGTGCTAGTCTCGTTCAAAAAATCAAAAGTACTGCTAGAGCAAAACCCCAAAAAATAATTGAGCCTCAATCTCATATAAATGCTATATTCACTAAAACTCAAAAGAGGAGTAAGTATGAGATAATAGCAATAGGCGCCTCCACTGGTGGTCCCTCAGCAATAGAACAAGTGCTAAAAGTTATTCCAGAAGACTTTGATATACCTATTATCATCTGTCAGCATATGCCGAAAGCTTTTATATTGCCGTTTGTACATCGACTCAATTCATTAACAAGGCTAAATGTTATGGCAGCTGCAAAAGACATGCAGCCGGGGCTTGGAAATGTAATGTTCTGTCCTGGCCATGCAAACCTGGTTTTTAACGAAACTAGTGGTGTGGCCAGAGTGGATTTCACTGATGAGGTTTTTCGTGAGTACAACAATCCCTCCATCAATGCAATGATGCTTAGTGTAGCTAGAATCTTTAAAGATAAGGCCGTCGGAGTCATCTTAACAGGTATGGGAAAAGACGGGCTTGAAGGTATGAGAGCTATTTACAGGGAAGGTGGATATACGATAACACAGAATGAAGCAACAAGCATAATCTATGGAATGCCCAAAGTAGTTGTGGATGCAGGGCTTTCTAAAGCATCCCTAGATATCAATGAAATTGGAAATTATCTAGTTAACCAACTCTAACTTGGAATCCAAAGAAGAAGAATACCGTCAATTGTTTCTTTCCGAGGCGCTAGAAAACTTTGAATCGCTTAATAAGCTCTTTGTAGATCTTGAAAAGCAACATAAAAATAAAAAGGTAATAGCTAATATCTTCAGGATCATTCACACCCTAAAGGGTAATGCATTAGGCATGGGTTATGAGAAAATCGCCGACCTTGCTCATGTTATGGAAGATGTTTTCGGTGCAATTAAAGAAGGCGAAATTTCATTAGAGAGAGAATTGGTAGATGGACTGTTCCGTGCCAATGATAAATTAGGAGGGCTCATTAACAGTTTAAATACTGGAGAAAAGGTGAGCTATTTAGGTATCAAAACCAAACTTTCTATTTACTTAAAAAATGAGAGAGAAGGTAATAAGGAAAAAAAAGAAGAGATCGCACAATTCCCTCTCGATGCTCAGACCTTTCATGTAGAAGGATTGAAGGCAGAAGAAAAGGAAGAATCCAAAGAAGAAAACAGTTCAAATTCCATCACATTTGCAGATGTTGTTCAAATTCCTGTGAAAAAGATGGATGAATTACTCAATATGGCGGGGGAACTGGTCATAGAAAGTGATCGGCTTATTGCACTTTTTGAAGATAACAGGAACAGATTACTTCAGTTCGAAGGGCTTAAAAGAATATCTGCTAGTCTACATTATGGAATCATGAATGCCAGAATGGTACAAACGGGGTTCCTTTTCAATAAATTTCATCGGGTTTTAAGAGATGCTTCAGTTTCAGAAGACAAAGAAGTCCAGCTGAAACTAAAGGGGACAGAAGTTGAAATTGATAGAAACATTTTAAAAATAATCAGCGATTCTTTAGTCCATATCGTGAGAAATGCCGTGTCTCACGGAATCGAAACGAAAGAAAACCGTAAAAAATCAGGGAAGCCATGCCTCGCTTCCGTCACCCTGGAAGCCAACCTACGAAGAGATAATGTAGTTCTTTCTGTTTCAGATGATGGAGGAGGTATAGATGCTGAGGTTATCAGAAAGAAGATCATCGATAAAAAACTCGTTACCCATGCGGTTGCCAAACGGCTTAATGATCAGGAAATCATCCGATACATCTTTGAGCCAGGGTTTTCTAGCGCTGAGAAAGTAACAGAAATTTCGGGAAGAGGTGTTGGAATGGATGTGGTTAAAAGATCCGTCGAGTCCATTGGAGGACAAGTACTAGTTGATACAAAAGTAGGGGAAGGAACCTCTATTCACTTGGTGCTCCCCTCGTCTTTAGCCTTGAAAGGAGCTTTGCTATTCGAGGTGTATAGCCAGGAATATGCTATTCCCTTGACTTACATAGATTCTGTTCATTACTACAAAAAGACGGACATTCACAATCTGGGTAATAACTTAATGGTCAACTTTAATAACACATCCATTTCACTTATTTTCCTCAAGGATTTATTCAGCGTCTCTGACTTTAATTCCTTAAGTAACTCTACTCATTATCAAGAACTATTAAAAAATCTTAAAGAAAATGATCAACTCAATGTTATCATAGTGAAACACTCTGGAAGAAAGATTGGATTAGTGGTAGATAAGCTTTTTCGACAAAAAGAGATTATTGAAAAAAAACTTCCTAAACCATTGAATTCAAGTAGGTTACTCAGTGGTTCTACTATTTTGGGATCTGGAAATGTATGTCCCGTTGTAGATGTAGCTTCCATAATGGATTCGTTCTTTCAATCTGAACTTAAATTTAAGGCAGTATAGCACCTATTAGCACCAATATAATAAGTGATGAAGAACTTACTGCGTTGATGCAGGCCATTAAGAATCGATATGGACTCGATTTTACGAATTACGAACGCAATTCGTTAAAGAGGGGTATCGTAAGATTGATGATGAAGCATAAAATGCAGACAATCTTAGAGTTATGGTCAGTAGTATTGAGAGATGACAAGTTCTTTAAAAATGCCATTGATGATCTCTTGGTAAATCTTACAGAACTCTTTAGAAACCCCGATGTGTGGGTCCGTTTGAGAGACGATATTTTGCCTAAGATATCAGTACCAACTTTGAAAGTTTGGCATTCTGGTTGCTCCACTGGAGAAGAAGTATATACGATGAATTTCTTATTGGAATCCATAGGACAGCTCACACGTTCCAGGCTTACCGCCACAGACCTCAGTGCCAAGGCACTCAGTAAAGCAATGAAGGGAGAGTATTCATTAATGATATTGAAGCAATACTTAATACCTTTTCTGAAGGTTTTCCCCAATAAAGGGATGGATGATTATTTTAATTTTCATAATACGTATGCTTCCATAAAAGCAAAATATCAGGCCAATGTAACTTTCAGTCAGCATAACCTCGTTACCGATCCAATGCAAGAAAAGTATGACATCATTTTCTGCAGAAACGTAATGATTTATTTTGATAACACTTTAAAAGAAAGGGTACTTAACCTGTTCTACAGGTCTTTAAAGTTTGAAGGATTTATTGTTATTGGTTACTACGATATTATGCCTGACAAAGGAAAAGAGCTTTTTGATATTTATGATATTAAAACAAGAATCTACAAGCGCCGATCCCAACATGATTTAAGACAGAATGAAAGTCCTGATAGTCGATGACTCAAGATATATAAGAAATACCATTCGTACTACTTTGGAGCAACATGACTTTGAGATAATTGGAGAAGCAGAAAATGGGGAAAAAGCAATTGACTTAGCAATAGAACTGGAACCAGATGTAATCACACTGGATAATATTCTTCCTGATATGGCGGGATTAGATGTACTTAAGGTGCTAAAACGACATAAGAATGAGTCGTCGGTTTTAATAATAAGCACATTGGGGCAACAATCTAAACAGCAAGAAGCCTTGGACCTTGGAGCCAGACACTACCTTATTAAACCTCTTGACCATCATAAATTAGTCTCAATCATGAAGACTATCGAATAGGTTACAGGGTTTAGACGAAAAATAAGAAAATTGAATAATAAATGGACTATTTTCAAGCCAATAATAACTAGTAATCAACTGATGATTTAAATGATTTCAGACTTGAATGAAAACGAATTGAAAGTCGCTACTAAACTTATTTTTGAAGGACTATCAATGGCGAAAGCATCTATGGAGCAAATCCTGCAAAGCCCCATTTCCATTGAGCAAATAGAGTATGGCACCTCTGATATGGATACAGATCGTTTCGGTGGAGATGAATCTGAGGTTCATGTGATTAAAACAGAGCTCATGGGAGAATTAAAGGGAACCAGCCATTTGGTATTTTCTGAGAAGGAAGTAAAAAAACTCTATGAGGCATCTCTTCCTAAAAATATTGTAGAAGATGAATCAAAAGAAAGCACCATCATGAAGTTAGGGTTTCTAACGGAGATTGATAACATGGTTTCTGCGGCTGTAATAACGGAATTTTCGAATTTTCTAGGAGTAGAAATGTTTGGAAAAGTTCCTACTTTGAAAGTAATAAAAGCAAGAGAAATCAACAATTATCTGACGGATGCAAGCAGTGAATTTGAACAAATTATACATTTCAAAGCGATGTTTCAAGGAAAAGAACTAGGTATATGTCCAGATTTTATATGGGTATTTCATAATAAATTTGTAGACAAGATTAAAGACCTCGTTTCTCAAAAATAATTTTTAACATCAAAAACTAATACAAAAATGAAAGTGAGGAAGACGGTTTTAGTAGTAGATGATTCTGTGTATATGAGATCTTTGATCAAAACTGTCATAGAAAGTGCCGGATACGAAGTAGTTGGTGAAGCACAAAATGGTGAGAGTGCAATAGATTTAGCATGTTCATTACAGCCAGATCTGATTACGTTAGATAACATCTTACCTGATATGATGGGTTTTGAAATTTTGAAAGTAATCCAGGAGGAGGGAGTGGAATCAAAAGTAATAATGGTAAGTGCCGTGGGGCAGCAAACAGTGGTGAATAAAGGAATATCTCTTGGAGCATCCGAATACGTCGTAAAACCATTCACAGAAGAAGATCTTCTTCAGGTTGTGGAAAAGGTAATGACTTAATTTTTTAAACTTTAGATGATAAAACGACTTCATAACCTATCTATCCGTAAAAAATTTGCAGTAATCATTATACCCCTTATAGTCATAATATTGGCTTTTGATTATTTGCAGGTGCGATACCATTTTCTTGACTATACCGACTCTGTTCGACTGAACATGGCAATTATAGTAGGGATTGAAATCAACCATGTTGTGCACGAAATTCAGAAAGAAAGAAGTATTTCTTCTGGATTCCTGGCTCACCAAGGACAGTCATTCGATATCAAGATGGCCAGGCAACGAAAGAAGACGGATAGTACACTTAACCAATACAAAAACGAGCTTGATGAAAATCATCTTGATGATTTAATAGCTCTTCACAGAGAAGATTTGGGTCGTTTAAACGCTTATTTTCAACGTCTGAAAACCCTAAGGACAGAAATTGACCAGCATAAGATTACCTCTGAAGAATCCATTAAGCGATTTTCTGCCATTAATGATGTCGCACTTAATACAGTCATAAAACTGATAGATGAGACAAGAGATAAAGATGTTGCTCAACAAGTGCATGCACTTATTTATTTCTTAAAGTCCAAAGAATGCGCAAGTGTGGAAAGAGCTATTGGAACACAGGCCTTCTTTCTCAATCATTTGGATGCTGACTTATACAATAGGTTTATCGTTTTAGTTGCTAATCAAAATACCTATTTAGATGCATTCAAAATCATAGCAAATGAAGATTTTGTAAATTACTATGGACGATTGGTTACCGGAGATGCCGTGGAAGAAGTAATTAGAATGCGAGAGGTCCTTTTCCAAAATGATACACTGATAGAAAGTTCCGAACATTGGTATGAAGTAAGCACGGCTAAAATTAACTACCTAAAAAGAGTAGAGGATTATATGTCAGACAAAATTCAATCTTCAGTACGGCAAATTTCAAATCGTTCCGTCACGAACTTTTGGACGTTTTTAATCTTAGATATCACCATTGGAATCCTCGCATTATGGTTAATGACCAGTATTATAACCAACTTACTCACAAACGTGAGCCTACTTGAAAGTTTTACCCAAAAAATCACCTCAGGAGACTTATCCCAAAAGGTAATTATAAAAACGAAAGATGAATTGGGGCAATATGCAAAAACCTACAACAAAATGGTTTATGAGATCCGAAAATCTCATTTTCAATTAAGGAAACAACGGGACAAAGCGAACTTCATGTACAAAAATATCTATGGAGTTTCCCTGGTCGTTTTTGAGAATATTCAGCAAGGAATTTTCCTTCTGGACAAAGACTATAAAATTTCAAAGTTTCATTCAAAGGCAATGAATGAAATCTTTAATAATGATCGAATTGCAGGTGAAAACTTCTCGAATTTCATGAGGCCATTGATACTTCCTCGTGAATTGGAGGCTTTGGAAATGTTTATGCGACACCTCTTTAATGATGATATGGAGGAGGATGTAGTGAATCAATTAAATCCAATTGATCAAGTTAAAATTCACACAGAAAGAGATGGTATAGTATCAACAAAGTATATTCGAGTGGACTTTACTCGCATATACAGAAAGGATAAAACCACCAATATTATGGTTACTGTTTCTGATGAGACAGAATCTATTTTATTACAACAACATCTAGAAGAAGCTGAGAAGAAAAAGCAGCTTGAAACAGAAAGAGTTCTTAGCATTCTTAAAATTGATCCTTCTATTCTTCGAGGCTTCCTTCACAATTCCAAAAAAATGCTTAAGAGCATTTCTGAAAGGTATGAACAAAATGACTCAGATGAATACTCAGATCTTCTAAACTTCACCTTCGATATTATTCATAATCTTAAGGGTAACGCCATGGTTATTGATATGGAAATCATGTCTAATAAATTCCATGATATTGAGGAGACCATCGCCACTTTACAATCAAAAGAAATCCGAGGAAAGGATTTCTTAGCGGTACTGTATGAGGTAGACGAAGCTGACAGAATGATTACTGAAATATCTGAAATGCTCAATAAAATAGTTAACATCTATAAAAAATTACCCGCAGAGGGAGACGATGAGGCCAAAGTAATGGTAGTAAATACGCTGGAGCGAGGCGCTGAAACATTGAGCAAAGAATTGGGCAAAACTGTAGAGCTGGTTTTTCAGAATGAAGAAGATGTTATTCTCGCCAAGCAATACATCGAGCCATTTAGAGATATCATGATTCAGCTCATAAAAAATTCCATCGTACACGGAATCGAGCCCCCGGATGAACGAATGAAAAACGGGAAAGTAATGGCTGGTATGATCAAGATAGAAATGCATCGGGATGAGCATGATCTCATCATCAAATATTCTGATGATGGCAAAGGACTTGATCTGAATAAAATCAAGATGAAAGCTGTGGAAAACGGCATAATTACCGAAACCGGACTAAAAGACCTAAGAGAAGAGGATTTGAAGAAAATGATTTTCCAAGAAGGTTTTTCCACTACCGAGAAAGCTGACAAGCACTCTGGAAGAGGGCAAGGCATGCAACTCATAAGCAACCTAATCGCCGAAAATAATGGCTCGTTCAGTATTATTCATGTTCCGGGCGAACTATTTGAAATGACCATACGATTTCCCTATTTAGAGGAAAAAGTAGAGGAAGAAAATACCATCGCGGAAGAATGAAAAAAAGACTGCTGATAGTAGATGATTCTTCCGTAATGCGGAGAACCATTGAAAAGAATTTGAAAGAATATGACTTGGAAATCATAGGCCAGGCAGCGAATGGAATGGAAGCCTTGGAAATTATCAAAAACGAAATGCCCGAAGTGATTACATTGGACATTACCATGCCAGAGATGGATGGGATCGCTTGCCTGGAAGAAATTATGAAGATTCATCCAGCAGCGAAAGTTATGATGATAACCGCGCTGGCTGATAAACACACAGGGCTTACCGCTTTGGATAAGGGAGCCAGAGGGTTTATGTTTAAACCAGTAAACTCAGAAGACCTTGCGAAAGCATTTGATAAATTGTTGAAGAAAGATGGATAGTAGGAGAGAAGACTTTGAAGCAACCTGCAATCTTTTTATCAATTCAGTAAATAACTACTTCAAGCATCTTACTGAAATAGACTCTAACACAAAGGTTCCTTACTTAAAAGAGTCAACAGGTTTGATTCTCAAAGACTATACGGGAATGATTGCGATTTCCGGTGGAAGGAAAGGATTTGTTTATATCTCTGCCAATAAGGAGATGTTTGCCGATCTCATCAACCTATTTATTGGAATCGAAAATCCCTCTACAGAAGACATCTTAGACATGGCCGGTGAAATATCCAATGTAGTGGCAGGAAACGTGAGAGCTAACTTAGGAGCCAACTTCATGATCTCTGTCCCTACTGTGTTTGAGGGAATGCCCAAAGAACTAGAGATACCAGAAGATGTTTCGGTTTATGTTATTCCAATTAACTGGAATGGACATGAAGCGTACTTGGTCATAGGACTAGGCTAGCACATGTACAAAAGGCTTGACAAATCAAAAGCAAATGAAAACTGGTTAGACCATCTTGATAAAATCCAAGATATTACAAGAAAAAATTACTTCTCCGTCCTTCCCAATGAAAAAGAGCTTTTCAAATTTTTTTCCGAAGCATTTGTAATTAATAATCCAAAGGGGAGGGTAGGAGGGGATGGCTTCTGGCTGCATACTCGAGGAACTGATATTTATCTCGCGTTATTTACCTGTATAGGCGAGGGCCATTTGGCGAGCATTATGATAAGAATATATATGAATGCTTTCAAGAAAATGGTGGAAGGGTATTCAATAGATTTTCCCGGCTCCATCATACAGTTTCTTCATAGAGAAGTAGTTGCTCATTTTAAAAATAAAAATAATATTTTACTTAATACAAACGCCAACGTAGCCATAGTGAAATACAGTAAAAGCGTTGAGGCTATGGAGTTTGCTGGCGCAAATATGAACCTTATTCAAGTAAGTGGAGAAGGGATTAATGTCATTGAAGGAGAGGATAAACAAGTCGGGGAATCATCTGATAAAGTTGTAAGTTATTCCTCAATCTCTCTTGAAAACATTGCCAAATCAAGTTTTTATCTCTGCAGTTCCGGAGTATTCAATTTAATCGGAGGGGCTAATTTTGATAAAATGAAATCAAAAGATATAGGAGTATTCTGGAGACAAAACCGGATGATGGAAATGACTGAGCAAAAAACACATACCTTAAATTATCTTCAGGAATGGACAGGAATTAATGGCCAGAATGACGACGTAATGATTATTGGACTCAAAACTTAGTCTGTCTTATTTCTCAAGGTATTGTTTAGACCTTGAGAGTATAAACTGAAGAGTGGCTTTGATGATTACTTAAAAATAACATTATACCTAGGCTTGCTGAGAAAGTCACAGGTGTATCAGATACTAGGCAGCAAGGTGAAGATGTATGCTTCTACTTCGATCCGCAGCGAACGACGTAGCTGATGTACCTGTGACTAGTTGAAAAAGCTCGAAATCGAGATTTTTCAGTGCACCGAAAATGGAAGCATCTGCTCGAAACCCTTGCACCTATTGAAAAAGAAATTTACTAAACAGTATCTTTTGACCACATAAACGTGTTTTTTGAATTGAAAAAACGTTTCTCAGCAGGCCCTACCTATATCAGATGTCTAGCTGGTCTCAATTCTGTCCACTTTCTACGCTAGGTAAGTCAGTATACTCATAATAAAACTAATTTTTATTCTCTGAAAATTACTATGTTATATTAGTTTATCTAAATAAAGACTACACCTTAAAGTAATCAAATCCGATAGGAATGAGAATATTACATTCAAGGATGATCTCCAACTGCGATATAACCAGAAGAATCACCTGGATGCATAATACCAATTGACCAATAAGTGTTGATTCGTTTCCCCTGTACTATACTATAAATAGCAGCGATTCCGAAATTAATAGGGGTCATTGAAAGTCAGCAACTTAGCCTCGTGCCCTGAAAATATTTCAAGTTAATGTTCATGATCCTTTTCAGAGAACATAAATCGTAATATGCTGATATATAGATATTTACGAAATAAGCAAATGCTGTCCCTTGGAGGACAGCTAGAAAGTACTCATTTTTGTTAAAACGTTTTTTAAAAATCCAGGCCCCGAGAAACCTTCTCAAGGTGACCTGTACTTACTATCAAGGTATTGATTATCAGTGAATGAAACCAAAATTTTCAAATTTTTTTAACTTTTTATTCTTGTAGAGTAAAAAACAAAACGTACAAAAACACTATCCATCAAGCCACAAAAACTCCGTGAAAAATGAGACGCCTTTGAAAGCAAACAGTTCGTTATTTACTTTTACACAGTTATCAAGTGACATTGTCCTAATTTAAAGATCTGCTCAACGCTGTGCCTAATCATACAACAATAGCATACCTATGAAGTAGCCGAACTCCTTGCTTTTGTAGAACAATGCCAATACCTTCAGAGCGATCAGCCATGCAAACGCCAGGTACACCTGACCAATTTCGATAGCTCCACCTCGAATGTAAAGGAGATCAGCGAGCAAGGCAGCAGGCGGTGAACCATAGAAAATCAAGGCTTTAATATCCAGAAGCACCAAGGCTTTGCCCTGGAGCATAAGGCGGCGGGTTGCACTTTTAAAAGCGTAGTTGAAAAACTGATTGCTTCACTGAAAAAAGACACTTTCAACCTCAGAGAAATGGAACAACATTACCAGCAACATCAACAGTTAAGGTATTAAAAAGCACCACAGAGATCCCTCGCTCTTCAATTCGAGGCCACCCTATTAAACCCGGAAAGGAGGTAGATATGAATACCGCGTATGGAAAATGACCCACCGTCCCAAAGACGAGACATTATCAGAAGCTCCCACTATTTATCCTAACTTTGAAAAAAAATGGATGGGAGATTATGACAAAATCATTAAAGAGAACATTGAAGCTGTCTTTCTCCCTCTTCTTGAAAAGTTCACAGGTATCAAAATTGTCGAATCAACCGAAGTCA
>JBCDKO010000118.1:0-14378 GCA_038746525.1 Bacteroidota bacterium | reverse complement strand
ATCGTTTGATAAATGTTCTCTGTATGAAGTAGTTTTAACGGAAAAATGGGAAGAAATACCCCCCTTATACCTGAGTACTAAAAGTAGTAAAAAAAATTAAAACACAGTTACTTATTACATACCCTTAACTAAACGACATTGCCGTTTATTCTAATAAAGTTTAGAAAGAAACAGTGATAACTGCTTAAAAAGATAGCCCAAACGGGCTAGCAGCTTGTTAACACCACTCACTGAATATTCGATGGAAAACTCCTCTTCAATGTAAGCGATGACTTGTTGACAGCTTAGGATCATATGAGTGTCAGGTCAATCACAAAGAATTTTTTTAACGGATCAAGTTTGCCAAGGTAGTTGCCCGGTTGGTCTGCAATGAACTGTTGGGGTTTTTAGCTCCCTAAAACTTATGCTTCCAATTCTAAACCGTCTTTTCGTCCATCTCATCAGGTAGTTTGGCGATAAATGATTGACTATATCGCTGGTCAAGGAGTTGGATACACTTCAATTTGTCAGCTACTTTTTTGTCTTGATTGCCGCGGTGGAGGTTGGATAAATCCAACGCATCCTGGTTGTTGGTAGAAAATTCCATATTCGGTTACATTTTCCACGAAACTTAAACAAAATCGGGAATTCGATTTTTCGGAGTAGTATAGTAGTTCCTTTCCAAAAAGTTTTTGTTAAATACGGTTTTAAGGTATTTGCTTGTGAAGTAATCAAAAATTACAACTAAGTTACTTGTCAAATAAAATAACCCTGTTCACAAAACCGACTTATGGGAGGGGCTCATATATGAACCGAATCCTTTGTGAAACTGGATTTTTGGTTTAAATCGAGGCTTTCGAATTTTCAAAAACTTAGCTTAATGGTCGTAAATGAGGCTTTTGAAATTTTGAGTAATGAGAAGTTAGGCCAAAAGGCGGGTTTTTCAAAGGATTCTAGTTTTTCATTTTTGGAAATACATTACGACAAAGCCTACTATAATCGTAACTGTGATTGCCAAAATGTAATAATGCATTCGTAATTGTACCTCATCCTGCTTTTTTAATTCATTGGTTAATAATTCCATCTCATTAGCATAAAAACCAACAATGACCGAATCCTTTCTTTTAAGGATGTCCATCTTATCCCGAAGTAGTTGGTTGTTTTTCCTCTGAAGGTAAAAATTATAGGCAATTTCTTCTATTGTTTTCTGATCGGTGGGGTCACTTTTATTATTAAGATACAACTTCCTCAAATTCTTTTCTGCGATCCTACTCTCTGGAAATTCAGAAAGATCAACAGGGGGTTCCGGAGGTTGATTTATCAGATAAAAAATGTATCCGAAAAGGACCAAAGCCAATGATATTGGAATAATGAGCAACCCAGACTTGTTTTTTTTGTCTCGTTGAGGGCCAATGGATTTTTTAAGCTCCAAATAGGCAGGCCGATCCAAGTGGTATTTATCAATATAACGCGTGATCTGTCTTTTATGAACCAGCCACTCCATTACCTCTTTCACCTCTCTTTCAGTAAGTTCGGGAATATCAATGCCCCAAAATACATCGGATACAGACACACCTACAGGTTTGGAAGGGCTTATTTTGAACATGACTTCTAAAACAATTTCGTGAAGGGGGCGATTATTTGCCATATCAAAATGTTTTTGAAGTGGGGATAAAGAAAAAATCACCGCTGTGTAACTCAGACAGCCATGGATATTCTGGTTGGGCCAGCAGTTCTTCAAGATTTTCTAAAACCGATTGCTGATCTTTATAAAGGGTGATATATGCTTTATTAGGAAGTCGTTTTTTTCTTTTTATATCCTTAAGTATCAACGTATGATACACTCGGTTGTAAACGGATACATCTGTTTTTCTAAAGATAAGCTCAGCAATTGTGCTCTTCTTACTGAGCTTTGATTTAGACGGGGCAGATTCTCTGTTGATAGCTTTAGCAAGTTTCCAATATTTTTTGAAGTGTTCTTTACGGTCTTTTTTCTTTAGAGCGGATACCATATTCATTAATAAATTCCGGTAGTCTTCAATTACAATTTCAAAATCCTTACGATGAAGAAGGTATCCGGGGACTCCATCAATTTTTTCATGATTTGATGATAAGGTAACATGCTCGTAAAGTGTTTCATTTAGATGATTTTTTATTAATGAATTAAATTCTCTATCGGGGAATATCTGCTCGAGTGAAGCACTTGGCACACTTCTCAGAAAAGAAAATTCACTGTTAAGAAAACTGTTTCTTGATTGCTCACACAGCCGGTTAAATTCAAGGGATTGTTCAACAATTGAATCAATCATGGTATCAAATTCGCCAGGTGTAAGACTTTTATTGATTTTGGGAAAAGCTATTCCGCCCTGATAAGAGCTTTTTTCAGGGGAATCAAATAGATACAGATTGTGTTTTGATGGCAGTTTTGTAAACGAGACTTCGTCTTGAATGAGTTTATAATCAACATTAAATGATTTGATATGCTCAGACATTGCGCTAGACATATCTCCAAGCAGTTGCTTTCCCTGTAAGATAAAATCTTGATAAGAACGGCCAGGCTTATTTTCAATCTGGTGGAAATGGATTCTGGCAGAGGACTTAACAAGTCTATCAATGAAGTCATCATAATTTCTTTCAAAACCATATAGACTTTCACTACCTACCACCATTACGATGTTGTTCTCGAAGGATAGCCGCTCTTCAGGAAAGATCATTTCAAGTAAGTCTTGAAAATAGCGCTTCTCTTTAACCCCTCTCTCACTACCATCATTTAAAACCTTAAAGATGAAATCAACCCACTTGGAGAAATCAGAAGTAAGAGGTTGTCTTTGAATTGTTCCACATCCGAAGGCTATGGCTGAGTACTTTATCGTATAATCTTCTGTTGTTTTTGATTCTGCCAACAATTTTATTTTTTGAAAGGAGCTGATCATCTGCGTCTCCATGTTTCTCAGCGAGCGGCTACAATCCATGAGAAGATGAAAGTTGAGCGTTTTATTTTCTTCACGAATCTGCTCTACAATTTCTTTAGTGATGTCTGTTCCTTTTATGCTTATTAGCCTGTTATTGCTATGATCCCAAACAGAAATGGGCAAGAGGGTATTTGAAATCGCTCCTTTTTGATCTAATGGCGTCTTTTCTTTCAGGTCAAGATTGAACCACAAAGGAGATGAAACATCCCTGGACAGAATTGTCGTTTCCTTACCGGAATTACGCAAAGTGAATTTTTCCCTTCGCTTTTCATTTAGGTATGATTGCCCCTGACCTGCAGGGACAAGTATGGTACTTGGGACCCACCCCATAATCAAATTTGCCGTATCCTTAAGATTAATAGAGTTACTGGAGCCTACCAGAGCAGCCTCTTTATTCAAACTATACTTATAAAAGTAAACCACTTGATTGACCTTAAAATCTTTCTTACTTCTCACTTTTAAGTGAGGTTCCTGAAAAGTATGGACACAATCTTCGGAGAGAAATTCTTGTAAATTCAACAAATCATTGACATGGCTAAGTCCCAGGACATACAAGTCAAAATCTCCATTATCTACATTGCGTATAGCATGATCGTACTTTAGAACATTATCTTTTTGTATCCAGCCAACGTATTCAACCTTCTCATCCTCTTTGAAATGGTATCGGGGACTTTTGAGGGATTTAAACAGCTTCTCTGGCCTGCCTACTTGATCGGGGTTGTATCGAACTACCTCTATGTACGCTCCTTCCTTTCCCACTACAAAATAAGGAGCAAGGATGCCTTCACTTGGCAGCTTACCAATAGCATAGGGATTTTTATAAACCTTATTATCAGTTCTGTCCGAATAGATGACCTTTCCTGATCGTTCTTTTTTTGATTTGAAAGGAGAAGTCTCAGATCCAAAGTTGAACTTGTCTCTTTTGGTGGGATTTATTCGCATCAGCTTCGGTCCACAACCTATTAGAAAAAAGGTCAAAGTGATCATTACAATATGTCCCCTTGTCTTTCGCATTCCTAATTCCTGAAGCTTTGAGTGACACTAATTTGGGTGATATTTGTCTTATTTCTACATTTGAGCGTATCTACCTTTACAAGGTCTACCAGAACTGATTTGGCATCTTTTCTTCCTAAAAAATGGAGTCCCTGGCAATAGCTGTATAAATCATTGTATTTTGTATCATTGATAATAATGACTATCTCTTCAGGCTCATAACATGTGATGTAGCTTTTAATGATGTGGTTCAGATTCTGATAAAATGCCCTTTTATTGCTATGTTCTGCATCTGAAATGGCTTGTAAACGCTCTTTAACATCTTGTTCGATCCTGCTAAGTGAATCAGTTTTTTCTATATCTACAATTGAAAATTGTGGTAAAATTTGTATGCGGTGATACGTAGGATATTGTGATAAATTGGTTCTTAGCGATACCGTATAATTTCCGGGGGTTTCATAAATATAAACGGTATGCGCATCGTAGGAATCAACAAAGCCCGTCTCCCCGAATTCCCAAAACCATGATTTGACACCAATTGATGTGGATCGAAATATGATTTCTTCTTTAACATAGGCTTTAGAAGGCGCAAAAATTCTAGCAACGGAATCTATGGCTGTATTTTTTTTGAATTCAATGACATCAATGTACTTATCTACTTTGAACTTTCCATCAATTTGAAGCGTGATGAGATACGTTCCGGACTCATTGAATTTATGCTTAACGTTCGTAGCATTTCTCCAGGATTTGCCATCTCCAAAATACCAGGTAATCTGCCGATTCAGAAATGAAATGCTATCTACAAGGCTAAAAGTTATTTCCTCATCCACTTCATAAGAAAAATTAGCATTTTGATCACTTATGATAAAGTCCAGGTTTGCAATACCGGACCTATACGATATATTAAGCGCGATAAGGATAGCAATGATCAACACTGCCCCAAGTGCTCCCAAAATGATATATCGCCGTAAGCTATCGCTCACAATTCTTAGTTGATGTTTGCTTTACACTCTTTTAAATTCGTATCGATCAAAACCTGATTCCGATTCAGTGAACTGGACTCTCTTTTGGAATTGAATAAGATCTGAAGCACATTATTGGCAATCAATGCGAAAGTGAACCTTGAGTTGTTATTGTTTGTCTTATAGAATTTTCCTATTTGATCAATGTCTTTCTGGATTTCATCTATTCGCTGAACACTGTGAATACTGAAATCTTCCTCTTTAATTCGCGCAGCAACCTCTTCAATACGTAATGCATAGGCTCTTTCTGAATCCAGAAGTTCTTCCGACCTTGTAATGATCTCAAGAAGTTCTATGTTGGAATCGGGAATACGGATAAGATATTTTACCAGTATGATGTATAATAGTAGAATGCTTATTTGAAGTAAAAGGGCATACTTGACATTCCTCCAAAATTTTTCCGTCAGTTTCATTTATTGATTAGATTCACTTAAGATTAATAAAATATTTTTCCTTGCATTTTTCCAGTTCTTCTTTGGTTCGACCCAGGGTTTCTTTTTTCTGTTTAGACTCATCCAGAATGGATTGAATCTCTTGAACCTCCTTTAGTATTTCTTCATATACGACAAAATATTCCTGATCTCTCAAGCTATCCGATTCCAATTCAAACATGATTTTTTTCCTCTCCTCAGTGATGATCCCTTGTAGTACTTTATGCTCGTTTCTTGATCTTTCTCTTATCCTGAGTTTATTGATATAAGAAATGATTTTACTGATCTCGAAGTTGTAGATCGCTTGCTTTTCAGATATACCGGTGTACTGATCATACCTTTCTTCAAGTATCAAAATCCCTTCCTGAGCAGTACGAATGGCAAGAAAGCCACCCACAAAAATGATACATAGCGTTACTAAAAAAATAAATCCAAACTTGATTTTGGCTTTCCGTATAATTTGAAAATTCTTAGCTTTCACCTTTCTATATGTCTATAGGTTTTGGAACTAATCAATGATGACGGGCCATTGCCCTCCTGGCCTGATATCTTCATTTTCTTCCGTTCATTCCTGACTGATTATGATATTGTCTTTTCGTTGTCCAATATATTCGAGGTCGCTCATTTTATTGAATAGGGCACTTATGATGCCCATTGCAGTCTGGAGTTGGGAGATGGTTTTCGCTATTTCAAGATGATTGTACTTAAGGTTCATTACGTCCCATAATGTCGCTTCAAAGTGTGCCGGCTGAACATCGGTCCATTCAAAGAAATACTGCAGAATGCTTTCTCTTTCTGCTTCCGGGAGGCACGAAAGTGTGGTAATAATATGGCTGGAAAGGATGGATATCTTCTCCGCCAGGTAAATAGGAGGAAATTCATGTCCTTTCTGCCTAAATTCAAAATGGGTATTCGAAATAAAAGAAAGTACCGTATTACATAAGATATTGGTATTTTCTGCCAGCTTGTTACTTGCAGATTTACTCAAAATTTTCTTATTAATCGTTAAGCAATTCGAATGCAGCTCAACCCACTTCTTACGAATATCTTCATAGAAAGCATGTATTTTCTCATGGTATCGAATGCGGGAAACCGGTGGGATATATGATTCATCCATCACGAAAGAACCACTTTTCCACTTGATCAAACCCGCCATCAAATAATGCGATTTTAAATAATCTGTATTGAATTGCGCCTGAGGCACAAATTCTAGTCGGATCTTTGGTTGGGAATGAGGATGATGCAAAGGAATTGCTTCGGGATCCGGTGTACCTACCGGAACCATATTGTAGGGGTTAATCACTACTAATAGGCAAAAAGTCAAATCCGAATTTTTATCAAAATTACTAGATTCCAACGTAGCCGTTGGATAATTTTCTCCGTAATTAGCCGAAGAAAAAGCTATTTTAAATCCGTAAGAAGTTACGGCATGACATGCTTTCAATCGTAACGAAACGCGCTCTTTTGTATGAATCACCTTATCAATATCAAGATTTGACTTTTCTGTATCAAAAGGCTCTAATAACCCATAGTTATCAGAGGTTAAGTGGTATAAAGCCGCATGACTAATGTTTTCAATGGTATTAAAGTAGCTATCAAAAAAATGGTTTTTGTTTATTTTGACGCCATCGGTCCAGTTATTCGGTAAAAATTGTGGCTGTTCCATTTTAAATTAATTTCATTGAAGTGACTAAAGATTTTTTACATATAAAGTGATGGTTTTCTAATCTCTGAGTTTTTCGTTTAGAGTCAATCCTGAATTTATTCATTTTGTTGTTCAGATCAATTTCTACTATTTCGTTATGTAGCGTTTTAAACTGCTTTATTTAACTAACGAATCTTTTTTTAGAAATGACACAAAGTGGGCTTGAAAAATGACACAAAGTTAGGCTTGAGGGTATTTGTAATACTCATAAGACTTCTGCTATAAAGTGGCAAAGACTTCACTGGTACGGTTAATCGTCATGGTTTTGTAGTAACGATCAGTTGAACGTTCTGCTACGCTTTCCTCTACTAACAGATCCGGGAATGTAAGAAAGTAGCTGACAAATGATGGGTTGTCTGGATAGAAAAGTAGAATCCTTTGAAAAACCCGCCTTTTGGCTCAATTCTTTGTTACTCAAAATTTCAAAAGCCTTATTTACGACTAGTTAAACTGCGTTTTTGAAATTCCGAAAGCCTTGATTTAAACCAAACATCATAAAATCTGGCGAGGTGGCTCGCGATCTCGCCATTAATTATTGCACTTTTTAAAATCTGCTGAAATCTTACGCTTTTTAGTTGGATGTAAGTGGTTTTTCTTCAAATGATCTAAAACCTATTAAGCATTAGTTCTTACCCTTCTCAGGTAAATGTATCCCTTCTTCCTTATTTTACCAGAACGGACATTTTCTTCAAAATCAATGATCCTTACAAACATCGGCACGGAAAACCATCTAGTTGTATAACACGCCCAGGAATATTCGTTACTACTTGTATCAGCTATTTCGATTTGATGCTCGGGAAATCTGATATTCTGATCTTCAATGAATCGCTTGAACCAGCCTCCGATCGAGATGTCGTCCGGAAGCCTTACAGAAAAAGCAGCATCCGACCTGGAAGTTTCTCTTCGTTTAATGCGTACATTCACCTGCATCGCGCGAAAGGTGTCAATATTATTCCAGTATTCTTCGTCAATCTTTTGATTACTTAAAAAGAAATCCTTGTATACTGGCGATGGAACCTCGAGAAATGCCAAACGGGTAAAACGACTCAAAATTGGCACTAAAAACCACAATACACTAGTCATGCTCCATTCTGCATAATTTAACCTGTTCAAAAAACTGAACGCATGATAGTAAAGCCAGATGCCAAGCATCATCGAAATAATGATACTAAAAATCACTAATCCGGTTTTCTCATGAATTCCTATGGATTTAAAGGTCTTGAAAGTCATAAACCAATTGAAAACCAAACCGAGAATCAAGTAAGTTAAAATAGTCAATATCAGCCCGGCCCATATAAATTCATATTTCAACAAGCCAAAGAGACTGGGAATCACCAATATCAAAGAAAGAAGAAGAATAAAGATGATTAACTTTTTCATTTTCATTGCCTTATTCGCCTTACCTATAACGTTAATGACAATGATCCCTACAACCGCCGAAAGTGGCGCCAATAAATACTTTAAGAAAAAGCCAATTAATACCGTCATCTATTTGTTAAATGTTTACGCTAACGTCGTATCAAAACCTAAAAATGCCTGACCTAATGTCATACATGAGGTGCCTTCAAAAGAATACTGAACATGCACCTCACGCGTTGGCATAAGGAAAAAACTTGCAATTTCTTTGACTTGGGTAATGGTTTGTCGTAACAAGTCATAATCAATGGGCTGTGGAATAATGACCGTAGCAACAACATCGTCATATTCAGAGAGTACGGAACCATTCAGTCCAAACGTGTAACCTAATATACCCGAGCCAAGCCCGTGAAAAAAAGATTCCTCCAAAAACCTTGTCTTATGCTTCAATAAAGTATCATAACCGAGCACACTTCGAATCACCCCTCCAATTAGGCTCAGATTTTCTTTTATTTCTTCAGACTTGAGCAAATGTAAAAGTAATAAGTAGCTCTGGCTGTTTGATAATGCAATGTCTTTTTGAATCATCTGTTTAGAAAAAACAGACATGGCGAGTAGTGCTTCTTCATCTGTATAAGGGTACATAAAGCGGCGAGTTAGCCGTTGCTTTAATGAGAACAGCTCCATATCAAACGGAGCAAAGAAACGGATATGGTTTTCTTCTTTTTCACGATTGGATTTTACGGCAGCTACGACCTCTCGATTTGTCATTTCCCTACTAGAAAGACTGACCGGATAAAAAAACAGTTCCGGAAGTTGGTGGCAGAGACTTCTTCTCCCAAGATGAAGAAAGATCCGTTCCTTGATTTCGTCTTCTTCCTCGAATACCATAACGGAGACATCAACGACATCCTTGGATTTTGCACGTTTGTTAGATCCTTCATTAAGGATAAAAAATTCTTTTTGGTCATTATCGCCCATTAAAAAGCCTAACTCTTCCAGGTATATCTCCGCCATAAAGTTAGACAAGGAACTTTCTTTGATTTCTGCGATGGTCACGATACGCTAATTAGTTTTTTCCCATATTAAATTTAACTCTTTCATTGAAAGCAGAATGCTGTCACCATAACTTACCGACTCTGCTACAATCATTCTGGCAATAGGTCGCTTCAAATAGTTCCGAATTATCCCGGCAATAGGCCGTGCGCCGTAAGTAGATGAAAATCCCTTCTCCGAAAGGAAATAGGTTGCTTCATCACTCAATTGAAGCACAATGCCTTTTTCTTGCTCAAGCTGCCCTTGAAGACTGCCCAGATGCAGGTTAAAGATCAGCTTAGCGATCTCTTCATTGATTGGCGCGAACGGAATTACTTCGTTAATCCTGCCGAGAAATTCAGGTCGAAAGTTGCCACTCATGATCTCAATTAACTGATTGCTGGTCGGGATACTGTTTTTTGAGAATTGTTCCGCGATCCAGTTGCTGCCTATATTGGAAGTGAAAATAACGATGGAGTTAGAAAAATCCCCCTCTTTTCCAAGTTTATCATGGATTTTACCTTCGTCCATAATCTGGAGGAATACGTCATATACCGACTGATGTGCTTTTTCTATTTCATCAAAGAGCACAACCGCATAGGGTTGCTTTCTGATTTTATTCACGAGCATCCCTCCTTCTTCATATCCAACATATCCCGGAGGGGCTCCATAAAGCAATGCCGCAGAGTGTTCTTCTTTGAACTCCGACATATCAAAACGGATCATTGCATTTTCATCATCGAATAGCAACTCTGCCAGCGATTTGGCAAGCTCTGTCTTTCCGGTACCCGTAGGGCCGAGAAAAAAGAATGAACCAATGGGCTGTTTCATGTTACTTAGGCCGCTTCGGGATTCAATGATAGCATCGGACAATACAGACAATGCGTGATCTTGTCCTTTCACACGTTCTCTAAGTTTATTCTCTATGTCAAGTAACTTTTTCTTTTCATCCGCAGATATTTTTCCCAGCGGTATGCCTGTCGCATTCGCTACAATTGCAGAGACTTCGAGTTCGGTAATAACGGTTATCTTTTTTTCCAAAAGTTTCTCCAACTGATCCATTAATTCTTGAAACTGACTTACAAATGCATCTTTGTTCTGCTCTTTAGCAAAATCGAACGACAGATCCATTTGCATTAGCAGTACGGAATTGATTCGGTCATAGAACGTATGAAATAAAATCTTATAATCCCTTAAGGTTGTTTCCTCAGCAGAAATAAGTCTTGCAAACTCAGCTTTTAGCTGGTCAAATTGATAAAAGGCATCTTTATTTATCAGCTCCACTTCCGCCAATGTACGATCTAACAAATCAATGGCCGCAAATGGTAACTTTCGTTCTTTGAAGTAGCGTTTTGCATGATGTATGCTTGCCTCAAGGGCTGAATCTTCAATGTCCAGCTTATAGTGTATTTTTAAGGATTTTCGTTTAACTTCCAGACATTTGTAAACAAAATCATCGTTTAGCTCAGAGATTGGAATTTGTTCGAGTTTGTCAATGAGTACCGATTTATCAATAAATTTTCTGAAAGCATCTGAAGTAACGGTGACAATAAGATTGAAGTGTTTATTATCCAGAGCTGATGAAATAATATAAAGCAGGGAGTTTGAAGCCCTATCCGAAGCATCCAGAAGTATTTGCAAACCGTCCAACACCACGATTGCATTTTCAATTTTTGCCAGTTTTTCAAATACATTATTGAGTTTATTGGGGATTTCCACAGGATTGGAAATACTTGCGAGTAAGAGTGCTGCCTGAATTCCAATCACAGGTTGCTCTTCAACGATGTTTTGTTGAGAAGTAGCCAGTGTATAAACTAAAGACTTGATGATGCTCGACTTCCCTACGCCCGGATCACCTACGAGCATTACCCCAAAGCTTTCCCTTCTACCAATATTTTCGATGATGGAACGAACTTGCTTGTCTCGCCCGATGATGGAAGGATACTGGTTTTCGCCATCCAGTTCATGTAACAACTTACAGAAAGGGAAAGCTTCCAATCCTGATGATCCTCCCTCCGAAGAGTCCGAACTTCCTGCAAGAGGCATTCTCAAAGGAGCATCGTAGTATTTTAGGATTTCTTCTTCGGAAACCCCCAGTAGCTCGATCTGTTTATCGCTAAAAACCACTCCTTTTCGAATAATAGCGGTAAATACACAAAGTGCGTCTATGTAATCAGTGCCAAGTTTGATCTTTGACCTTTCGGATTCTTCAAAAATTCTCTCTACTTCTCCGTCAGGTGAAATTTCCTGTTTATCGTTACCTGGTTTGGAAGTATATGCTTCCGATTGCATCTCGAACCACTCGATAAGATACCCAAGGTCTTTGTTCATGCTCGATAAAATTTCCTTTAATCCGGTGTCTTCCTGAAACATCGCAAGCGCTAAATGAGCTATGCCGTAAGAACCATGGTCTTTGCTAAATGCGATTGACTTGGCAACCTTTACAGAGGATGTCAGACTTACACTGAAATTATCGGTAATGGCAAATGATGTACTCATAGAATTTTGATCTGATAGGGTACATTTTGAATGGATTTTGTTTCGAGCTCGGATTCAAGGAAATGTCCCAATCGCTGCTTATTTGTAACGCTCAGATTGGTTTGGAGAGTGAGTTTTATCTCTATATCAACAGTCCTTACCAACCCTTGCTTAGGATTTGGCGAAATACTTACTCCGGGGCTTACAATGACTTCCTCGACTATTTTTCCAAGGGTTTTTCGCACAAATTCAGCGATATCTTCTTTTGAAACCAGCCGGTCTCTGGAAAGCAAGCCATACCTCAAATTACTGATTTTTTCCTTTTCGGTGCGTTTCACATCACCACCAACCGTCTTGGTAAGAAAGGTAATAGTGCTTGTCTTCAGGCCATAATTTCGATATTGGCTAAGTGGAGTATACCGATCAATGTCATTGGCTGTATCGGCATTGCAAACCCAATATTGACATTCAAGGAAAGTGGAACGACTCAAAGGTTGGGTTACAATATATTGGCGTTCACCCGTCGCATTATTGGTTTTCTTATATTTTGAATCAACTTTCTCTTCAATCAAATTCAGTTTTTCTTCCAAATCTTTTAGATAGGCATTAAGAAGGTCGTATCCCAACGCAGAAAAGGCACTCCCCTCTTCTCTCACCTTTTCCAGTACTTTGGTTATCAGCGTTTTAGCACTGTTTTCATCAAATTGTTCCACATTCCCGTAAAATACGGAATAACTTCCCTCCGGTCGGTTGATATCGTTCTTGGAAATTTCACGATATGCTTCCCCATGGTTATCAATCACTCCTTCAATGCCCATGAAGAAATCCTGATCAGAAACCGGCAATGAGATAATTCTTCCGTTTTTATCTATTTTATGCTGAACTTCATGAAGTTTTCGATTGATGACCGGAAAAGTATTTATGCTTATTTTAAATTTTTTTAATTCTTGAGAATCAAAGGCAACCGGTAATTGGATTTTGAGCCAAAAAAGGGATGCATCATGAGGTTCCATCCATTTCGTTTCAAATGAACCGGAGAATTGCTCAGTCAATGTTTTCAATTCTTTCTTTGCGCCGGAGATATTAATGGTGTAGAGGAAGTGCTTATAGTAATTCCTGATTGAAGTGAAATAGTGAGGTATATTCCGGGCTGGTTGCTCTTCCAGCAATGGTTTAACGACAAGCTCATTTCCTTCTATATCAAATACCTTAGCTATGCGAATGAATGGCGCTAATGTAGAATCCTCCAATAGCATGCAAATGGGAAAGTCCGTTAATTTCGTTATGTCTTCCAGTGATATCTCTACGCCGACAACTAATGTAAAGTCAGTGATTCGCTGATCCGAAGCCTTTGTAATTTGTTGATCCAAAACTTCTCCTGATTCCGAAAAAATCTGTAATTCGCGATTATGGGAACTACAGTAAACACGGGCCGGAATGAGTTGATGGCTTGCGATAGGAGTAAAAAAATACTCCTCATTTTCGGATCCAAAATTGAATTGCGTGGCATAGAATTGAAATTTTTCATCAATGATAACCGACCGGCCTTCGGGAAAGGCTTGTAACAAACCATGTGCCGGGGAAGGCAATGACCAGGTTTCGTGAACCAACACTCTTGCGAGGTGTTCGGCCAACTTTTCATTAGACACCTGGATATATTCCGATACCTTGTGTATTTCATAAGAAAAAACACGAAGTAAAAGCTGGATCAAGGGATCAAAATCCTCTTCCGTCTCCACATCCCATAGTTTCATGGCACGCTGAGTCAAATCATGCATAATATCATGGCTTGTCTTAATCATCTTAATCTAATCATTATAGACTTACTCCTTTGTTACTATTTAACTGCCTACAGCAAATGTTATTTTAAAGACACCTTTAAAAACCCGCTTTCAATTTTGGAGATGATTTTTTTTTCCTGATACTTCGTTTATCAAAATACTTATTTAACGCTGCTAAACTCCGTTTTTGACGTCTTGTTTCAGAAAAAAAACGCTACCTCAAATTCTTGAACTTAGTTTTTAGAGGTACCCTTAATAGAATCCTTTAAAAACACGCCTTTTGGCCCAACTCTTCGTTACTCAAAATTTCAAATGCCTCATTTACGACCAGTGAACTGCGTTTTTGAAATTCCAATAGCCTTGATTTGAACCAAAAACCCTGTTTTGCAAAGGATTTTATTGATTAATCCGAATCAACCCACCTACCTTATACCCACCTTAAGCAGCCTTCTTTAGGGCAGCCAGTTGTTGTTCAAGGCTTTTAATTCGTTTTTCTTTAAATCTGGTTTGGTTTAGCCGAAATATTTCGGGATTAAACGCTTCTTTTTTAGTCCTCATATGAAAATAGATGATCGCCATTTTAGGAGCCATCGCACATTTAGCTGCTTTGGGCCCTCATCTGGCTT
>JBCDKO010000117.1:0-14489 GCA_038746525.1 Bacteroidota bacterium | reverse complement strand
GACCGGACATGGCGCAACTTCAAAAGGTATATCGGGCTAGCTGTGACGGCCTACCATCTCCATAAGATAGGCAGGGAATTACAACAGCGTGCCCAAGCAGCGGAGTCAGAACGCCTGGCGGCGGCAGCCTGATCAGAGGCGTGGGCGGATGATTACTTTTTTACACACTTTGAATGGGAGAGGTGTGTTCTATTGGTATATAAAAAGGTAGTTGTGATATTAATTTTTGAAGGAGAAGGTGATGAGGAGGTAAGAATGAGGGTCAATTAAATCAGCAACTAATGGTATTGTGATGATATTTAGAAATAACGTAATAGTAAACCGGGCTGTTTTCTTAGAGACACTAACTACCCGGTGGGAGTGGATTCGGCGATAGTGGCAAACAGGTAGTTTGGTAGCATCAACGTAATAGTTTCCTGAACGGTGTGAAGCAGTGAGGAAAAGAGCGGAATGTGGACCAACTTCTTCCATTCTATGATATCGGTGATAAGAAACCGCATATGGAAAATAAGATTTCCATTTTTCTAAAATACCCTATTGATAGAAATAGTTAAAGCATTTGAATCCAGAGAAATGATAGAAAATGACCATGGCCATCACTTCCGACTCACTCATCCTACTTTTTGGAAAAGCGAGTTTTTTTATAGGGTCTATGTAATGAGTATCTAACTACCGCTGATATCCCTTGAAGAAATCATCGCACTTTAGGAAAATTTCGATGAGTTTGTCGGTATGTTTCATCGTGATCAGGTCATAAAGTTTAAAATTTATTTTTTAAAGAAGTACCACTTTTTGAATAACCCTGATCACTTTCTTTGAGATTTTACCCAAAAACAACGCTAACTACCCCAAAAACTAATATTGCGTCGAACTCACGTTAAATTAAATAGCATATTTATAAGAGTTAGATTTTAAGTCGAAACTTTACACTACTTCTAATGATATGTTGTCTTTTTATTGATGTTTTTGAATGCGTCTAAATCAGTTTGCAGAATCGGGAGTTGTCATTAAAACTTGTCTTGTTCCACATTAGTATGGTCAATCTTAAACCAGGTCGTAGTAGTGATTCTAATCTCAACATCCAATACCTATTTGTATTCTTTAACTATTTATGAAATTTTTCATTAATTTCTTTCAAACCATTAATATGCTGGTAGTGTCTATCTAACATGTTGAAATGGAAAATTCTCATTAAGCTACTATATATAATTGTTTTGTTCGCCATTGCCGCAATGAAATGGGATCAAAATGATTCAAAACTTATTGATTCTGAACCTCAAATTGATCCCTCAGAATTACAGCAGGCATATTATCTGACATAGCTTCTTGCGCTATTGTTTTTTTCAAAGGTTATATTTGTATTATAGTTTAAACTAATATCACTAAAAGAAGAATCCTATGAAATTCAGACCTGGTGTACTTGCAGGGCAAGAAGTTACTGATCTCTTTAATTATGCTAATGAAAATGATTTTGCATTACCCGCTGTTAATGTCACAAGTTCTAGTACGGTCAATGCAGTTCTGGAAACCGCGAGGGAAGCAAATTCTCCTGTGATGATACAATTTTCTAACGGTGGTGCAGCTTTTATGGCAGGAAAGGGGCTTTCTAATGATGGGCAAACAGCAGCTGTAAAAGGTGGAGTTTCAGGAGCCCAACATGTTCATCAAATGGCTGTAGCTTATGGCGTAACTGTGATATTACATACAGATCATGCAGCGAAAAAGCTACTACCATGGATCGATGGATTGCTTGAGGCAAACGAAAAATACTTTGAACAAACAGGTAACTCACTTTATTCTTCCCACATGTTGGATCTTTCAGAAGAGCCTTTAGAAGAAAATATTGAAACTTGTGTAGCGTATTTCAAACGTATGACAAAAATGGGAATGACATTGGAAATTGAGTTAGGCGTGACTGGTGGTGAAGAAGATGGCGTGGACAACACTGATGTGGACAATGCGCTCCTGTATACTCAGCCAGAAGAAGTTGCTTATGCTTATGAAAAGCTCAAGGAAGTAAGTGACAACTTTACCGTTGCAGCAGCATTCGGAAATGTGCACGGAGTATATAAGCCTGGAAACGTAAAATTAACGCCTGTAATACTTAAAAACTCCCAAGACTACATTCAGCAAAAACATAACACTGGCCATAATCCGGTAAACTTTGTCTTCCATGGAGGATCAGGTTCCTCTAGAGAGGAAATCAGAGAAGCCATCAATTATGGTGCCGTCAAAATGAATATTGATACTGACATGCAATGGGCTTATTGGGATGGTATCCGCGGGTATTATCAAGCAAATGAAGAATACTTACAAGGTCAGATTGGTAACCCGGAAGGAACAGATCAACCTAACAAAAAGAAGTATGATTCTAGGGTATGGATCAGGGAAGCGGAAAAATCAATGATCGGAAGACTTAAGCTTGCTTTTGAAGATTTAAATTGCCTTAATCGAAATAACTAAGCGAGATTAGCGCATACCCTAGATATTCATTTCCTTGTTATTCTTGATACGGTCATTTCCAAATAACAACTATCTAGATGAAGAAAATTTCTGTAATAGGTAGTGGCACCATGGGTAATGGTATTGCTCATGTTTTTGCACAGCATGATTATGACGTTTCACTTATAGACATTTCCGAGCGGGTATTAAAAAAAGCCATGGTTAATATTACAAAAAACCTGGGTCGACAAGTGATAAAAGAAAAAATCACTGAAGATCAAAAAAATAATGCTCTGGCAAATATTCAAACATTCACTTCAATTGAAACAGGCATATATTCGGCTGACTTAGTGGTAGAAGCAGCAACAGAAAACTTTAACACCAAAAAAAAGATTTTTGAAACCTTGGATACTTATGCTCCTTCAGATACGATTTTATCAACTAATACCTCTTCCATCTCTATTACAAAGATTGCTGCGATAACCAAGAGACCAGATAAAGTGATAGGTATGCATTTCATGAATCCTGTTCCAATGATGAAGCTGGTAGAAGTCATTCGAGGATACACCACTTCAGATGAGACTACCTCAAGCGTAATGAGAATAAGCGAAAATCTTGGAAAAACGCCTGTTGAAGTGAATGACTATCCTGGGTTTATCGCAAATAAAATTCTTATGCCAATGATCAACGAAGCAATCATTACGCTTCATGAAGGAGTAGCAGGTGTAAAGGAGATAGATACCGTGATGAAGCTAGGCATGGCCCATCCTATGGGACCGTTACAATTGGCAGATTTTATTGGATTAGATGTTTGTCTTTCTATCCTCAATGTTCTTTATGAAGGTTTCGGAAATTCTAAATATGCACCATGTCCATTGTTAATAAACATGGTGAATGCAGGCTATCTTGGAGCCAAAACAGGAGAGGGTTTTTACAAGTACGGTTCAGGAACCAGAGATTTGGAAATTAGTAAGATATTTAAGACACAAAATACATTTCAAAAAGAAATTTAATAAATAATCAAAATCACTAGAAAGAGATATTGTTATTAAGATAACAGTATTTGATCTTTATGAAATTAAAAAAGGACTTATGAGAAAATACCTACTAACCTGGACCTTTATTGGACTGATCGTACTCCAATCTTGTAATAATTCAACATCACAAGAAGAAATGCAAAAGATGAAAAGACCTAATGCTCCTATGGCAAAAAAAACGGACACCATTCTTAAGGAGCATGGACAAACCAGAATTGATCCCTATTTTTGGATGAGGGTCTCTGACGAACAGAAAAGAGCAAAAGATCCAGACCAACATACCAAAGAAGTTCTTGACTACCTAACAGCTGAAAATAACTATACAAAACAAACCATGTCTCATACCGAGGAGCTACAAAAAAAACTCTATGATGAAATTATTGGTCGGATCAAGCAAACGGACGAATCTGTACCTTATTTATCCAATGGGTTTTGGTATTATGCACGATATGAAGAAGGTGGTGAATACCCTGTCTACTGTAGAAAAAAAGGAACGCTAGATAATGAGGAAGAAATTCTCATTAATGTTAATGAATTGGCGCAGGGCTATGAGTACTATTCAGCTTTTCCTGCCGGTATTACTCCGGATAACAAGATTTTAGCTTTTGCTGAAGATACTTTAAGCAGGCGTATCTATAGAATAAGGTTTAAGAACCTGGAAACGGGTGAATTTCTCGAAGATGAAATAGAAAACACGACTGGTGGAGGCGCCTGGGCAAATGATAATCAAACTTATTTCTACACCTCTAAAAATAAAGTCTCATTATTATCTGAAAAAATTTACCGTCATAAGCTAGGAACACGGCAAGAGTCAGATGTAATGGTGTATCAGGAAGATGATTCTTCTTTTTACATCGGAGTTTATAAATCAAAATCCGAAAATTATATCATTATATGGAATGGCAGCACCTTAGTCAGTGATTACCATATCCTGAAAGCTGACAATCCTACTGGTAAATTCAAACAGTTTATACCGCGTGATGAAATAGCACATGAATACAGCCTTTCTCATTTTCAGGACAAATTTTATATCGTAACAAACAGAGATGCCAAAAACTTTAAATTGATGGAAGTCTCTGAGAATAATACTGCTGAGAAAAAATGGAAAGAAGTGATCCCTCATCGTGATGATGTTCTTTTAGAGGGTATAGAACTTTTCAATGACTATATGGTGGTAGATGAGCGGAAAGCAGGATTGACAAATCTCAGAATTATTAATCAGACTTCTGGTGATGAACATTACCTCGATTTTGGGGAGCCTGCTTATAATGCTTACATATCCACGAATGCAGAATTCAATACTAAAACGCTGAGGTTTGGTTATACATCAATGACGACTCCTAACTCCACGTTTGATTATGATATGGAAAAAAAGGAGAAAACCTTAATGAAGCAGCAAGAGGTTGTGGGAGGTCATAATCCTGAAGATTACGTGACTGAACGTATCTGGGCTAATGCAAGAGATGGTGTAAAAATTCCCATTTCGATAGTATACAGAAAAGGATTTGAAAAAAATGGTAAAACGCCAGTGCTTCAATACGGCTATGGCTCTTATGGGGCTATTATTGATGCAAGTTTCAGTTCTGTTCGATTAAGCCTATTGGATCGTGGGTTTGCCTATGCAATTGCCCACATTAGAGGCAGTCAAATGATGGGAAGGCAGTGGTACGAAGATGGTAAAATGTTCAAGAAGATGAATACTTTCAACGATTTCATAGACTGTTCCAAATTCTTGATCGAAGAAAATTATACTTCTCCAGCGCATCTTTACATTCAAGGTGGAAGTGCTGGCGGCCTTTTAATGGGTGCAGTAATCAATCTGGCTCCTGAACTATATAAAGGAGTGTTAGCAGGGGTTCCGTTTGTGGATGTCGTTTCCACCATGTGGGACGAAACCATTCCTTTAACAACGAATGAATTTGACGAATGGGGCAATCCAAAAGAACTGGAATCCTATGAGTACATGATGTCATACTCACCATACGATAATGTGACCACTCAGGTATATCCCAACCTATTGGTAACAACTGGTTTGTTCGATTCACAAGTGCAGTATTGGGAACCGGCGAAGTGGGTTGCTAAACTTCGTGATAAAAAAATAGATAATAATCTCCTGGTACTAGATACCGATATGGAAGCGGGGCATGGAGGTGCCTCCGGAAGATTTAAACGGTATAAAACTACCGCCCTTCAATATGCATTCTTGCTAGATCTAGAGGGAATAGAAGAGTAAAAACTTAAGAAAACCGGAATCAACTATTGAATCTTTAAGGCTGTCAAAATAATCGTTTTGTTTTAATTTCAATGTATTTGTTAATCAGATTGGCATTTAGATATTTTGGACTTGTGTAAAGCGACATAATGCCATATTGAAGCAATAATTTTTGAATACTTGCTTTTTCATGAGCAATCTGTTTAGCAATTGACTTATTGTAAATATCGATAGTCGCATTAAAAGGGGCTTCGATCACCAGATCCAGCTCCGTATTTCTGAAGAAAATGAGAAGCAATAAATGATGTCGGTTAATCATCTTAAGGTATGGAAGTTGCCGCTCTAACGCATAATTGGATTCAAAATTTGTGTAAAGAAGGAGCAAGCTTCTCTGTTTTATGTTCTTCATCAAAAACCAGTAAAGCGTGGCAAAATCTGGCTCATTGAATTGTGTTTTCTGGTTATAAAGTGTCTCTAGTAAATAATTGAGCTGAAGATTTCTTTTTTGGGCTGGGATAAAGGTTTCCGGTTTGTGCTGAAAGGTTATCAACCCTGCTCGATCCCCCCTTTTTATAGCCACATTGGAAAGTACCAATGAGGCATTGATCGCATAGTCTAGTAAGGTCATACCTTCAAAAGGCATCTTCATAGGTCGTCCCTTATCTAAAACCGAGTAGATCGGCTGGGATTTTTCATCCACATAATGGTTGACCATTAAGTTGCCCTTGCGGGCAGACGCCTTCCAGTTAATGTGCCGTGGATCATCTCCAAGCACATAGTCTTTAATATGATCGAATTCAGTACTCTGTCCAATTCTTTTCATTCTTTTCTGACCACTGAGTTTTAAGGATTGCGAAATGGCTGAAATCTCGTATTTCTCCAAATTCAGAAAGGACGGATACACCTTTACAACTTTTGGCACACCAAACCTAAACCTTCTCCTAATCAACCCCAATCTGGAATTAACCAGCACATTGGTTTTACCAAATTCGTATTCTCCCCGCTCGGTCGGCCTGAGGTTGTAGGTTTTCATGGTTTGCTTTTCTGATTTCAGTTTTAATTCAAGCTTAAAATTTCTGAATTGAAATTGGGCAGGCAGTTCATCAAAGATGAGTAATGAAACCTCAATAGGATATTGATTTACGATCGAAAAGGCTATTTCATTTTCATCACCATTAGAAAATCGATCTGGTAAGGGACGTTCAAGGATAATTTGACCTTTCGTAAAAAACAATAAAACGATATCTGCGAAGGCGAGTATGAAAAGGGATATAGTGAGTCCTTTGGCAACAATGAAGACGAATGGATAATAATATCCAAAGAGGAGTAGTACTGCACAAGATACTGCTGCAAAATAGAAACGATCTCCGGGAAAAATTTTCACTATTTAGGGACCTCCACTTGCTCAAGGACCTGTCCCGTTACTTCTTCTATGGTAATTCCCTGTAGTTCTGCCTCAGGGGATAAAATGATCCGATGCTCCACCACGGGCCTGAATAATCGCTTGATATCCTCAGGTGAAACAAAGTCGCGTCCTTGTATAGCCGCAAAAGCTTTGGAAGACTTCATTAAATCAATGGATGCTCGTGGAGAAGCACCCAAATAGAGCGAATGGTGATCCCTGGTATGTCCAATCAATTGTACGATGTAATTCATGAGGTTTTCCTTGATCATAATCTTCTCCAGATTTTCTCTTATGCTAACAATTTCTTCTTTGCTAAGCACTGACTTGATGAAATCCAGTTTATGGTGATTGGTATTTTCATTGGTCATTTGCAAGATCTGACTTTCCTCTTTGCGATCCGGATAGTCAACTACGATCTTAAAAATGAACCGGTCTAGCTGCGCTTCAGGCAAACGATAGGTTCCTTCTTGCTCAATTGGATTTTGTGTGGCTAGCACCATGAATAGGTTTTCTAAGGAATGCGTTTTTCCATCATTTGAGATTTGCTTCTCTTCCATCACTTCAAACAGCGAAGCCTGAGTCTTTGCCGGTGCCCGGTTGATCTCATCAATCAAGACCAGATTTGAAAATATAGGCCCTTTTTTGTACTCGAAGGATGTGGATTTTGGATTAAAAACCGAAGTCCCTAAAACGTCAGAAGGCATAAGGTCAGGCGTAAACTGAATACGCTTAAAATCAGCGTCCACCAATTTAGCCACCAGCTTAGCTGCCAAGGTTTTAGCAATTCCAGGAACACCCTCAATTAAAACATGCCCTCCGGCAAATAACGCAGTTAAGGTTAAGTCAAGCATAACCTGCTGTCCTATCAATGCCTTGGAAGCTTCTTCTCTAAGCTCGTTAATCTTTTGAGAAAGCCGTGTTAGATCTATTCTGTTTTCAAAATCACTCATTTGAACTGTTCCATTTTCTTGGATAAATCAATTAGCGTTTTTTCGTTAATCTGAGGCAGATCCCTCACCTTCAATATCAGTTCAAACGTTTGAATGACCTCCTTCACTTCAATCCCTGATTTTGAACTGAGCTGCTTGTAAAACTTTTCAGAGTAATCTATTTTCAAATAATATTTTTCCCTAAGATCTCGTAGGAAATGATTCACCAACCGCTGCGCAGCTTTTTTATGATTTTTCTCCCTATAAAATAATGCTCCAAGTGTCTTCACGTAATCGACTGTAGCATTAGATGGAGGATCAATTACAGGAATTGGCCTTTGCGTGCGTCGGGAAGTGATTACCAGGAAAATGAGCACGATGAATAATCCAAGATATAAGGACCATTTTAAAGGAGGCTGTCTCAAAAAATATCTGAAAGGGGTAGTAGCTTCTCCTTTTCCCAATTGATAAAACAAAGTAAAGTGCGTTTTTTCCTCCGGAAGACAGGAGAGCATTTGAGCCGCCGCCTCATAATTTTTGTTGAACAACAAACCAAAATTGGTAAATACGTATGGTGTGGAGCACAAGAGTAAATGACCTTTACCAATAGTTCTCGAAATAAGAATAGGATCATTTTCAAGAGTAGCTAATACTTCCCATTTATTATTTTCTTCCAGAATGAAGTAATTAGAAACCAATGAAAATGGATATTGGTATTCTGAGGAATCCGTCAACACAATGGTACTGGTAGCTGCTTCAAAAATGGTTTGATTTAGGAGATGGAAACTAGATGCTTCGTCAAAATTCAAAGAATCTTTTATAGAAGCCGAAAACTGATTGGATCCGATAAATATGTTCACTCCACTATCCAGCTTGGCCAACAAACTTCGATAATCTGCTCCTGCAATCTCAGCAAAATCGGAGAGAATAAGCAAGTTCCTAATCTGAGACAATTCGGCAATGGTTTTATTGGATACTTCAAATGATACTTTGAAAAGGTCATGGGATCTCTCCGATAAGATGTAGGCACCGAATGGATTTTTATCATTATTGCTAAATGTCACTGTCCAATTGATCGGTTTTGGTGCTAAAAAACTTGTAGCTACGTAAACTAAAAAGAGCAAAATGAATAGAATCAAAAGCTTTTTCTCACCTTTTCTCATGTGTTTGACTCAAGTTTTTGGGATAATTTTTTCCCTTTTTGAAATTCTTCTTGACCTGCATCAAAATCACCGTACCAGATATATTCAAAGAGTTGTGCAATTTCTGTATAGGAATCGGCTAGATCTCCTTTTAGCTCCTGTCGGTAATCGTAAGGAGATTTCCATTCTTTTAAGCTGATCTTTCCTTTCTTTGAAAGAGAGGATAGGGTTTTTAAATATAAGTATCTGATAGCTAGTTTAAAGTTTTGTTCTTTGATTGCCTCTTGGATCAGTATTTCAAAGTCGTCAGGTTTCGTTTGCAAGACGCTGGAAATTTCCGGTTGATATATTCTATAGTCAGTAGTAAGCCCTCCACCATATCTTAATTTTATAATGTAAAAAACAGCCGCTCCTACGACTAAAAACAATATCACATAAAAGGCGATGCGTCTAACCCAGGGGGTATTAGGATTAAGAAAAACCTCTTGCAAAAGACTTTGAACCCACCAGGAAATACGTTCCCAAATAGATGGAGGTCTCACTGTATAATTCATGTAATTGAATGTCTCCTGTTCTGTATAGGCCCTCATTACCTCTTTATCAAACCCTCGATGTATGCTCTTCCGATGATTTAACTCGCTTAATTCGTGAGAAGACAGGCCGTTTAGGTGTAAGTAATGGATTGTAAGACACATTAAGCGATATTTACCCAAATATGCTTCTCTCAGATTTGAGTTATGGAATAATTTTATTGGGCCTGAATCGATTACACGATAAGTCAGCATATTATCCTTCTCAATAATTACATTCCGGATAATTCGGTTTAAAACAAGCAAGAAAAAAAAGGATATTACTAAAGCAATAAGAGGGTGACTACTTTTTATCAAAATCGGCAATTTCATTCATTAATCCTCTTCCTTCCGACCTTTCTACAAGGTTGGCATATTGATAGCTCCATCCTATAAGTGGGATGCAATAAGTCAGATACCCTCCGACCATGGAAATTGCCAATGCAACCGTCATATATCCATTAGTAAACATTTCAAATATTTCGGTCGGATCATTGGGATTATTCGCAGATTCCTCAATCAAGGTGAAGATATTGGTGAAATACACAGCCATAAAAGGTAATGAAAAAACTAACTGAATTACATAAGCAAGAATATAGCAAACCAGACCAATCCCGAAGGTACTCCACCATTTTCCTCGTAGTAAGGTGAATGTTCTCCCAAGCGCTCTAGGCACAGAAACATCTTCAAAAACGTAAGTAGCAAAAACTAGTGGTAAGACAAACAACAGAAATATACCTGGAAGAATAAAGAAGAGAAACGCAAAAAGTATAATGAAAGCTATAAGAACCCCTAGAATCAAAATACCTCCGTATTTCTTTAAGGAGAGTTTAAACAGATTACCAGAGGGTGTTTCTTTGGCTACACCTTCGTTGTAAAGCCGAAAGTAGGTAAGCGAAACCGCTATGATCATAGACCCAGCTAACCAACTTATTAAAATCATAAGAAAGTAATTTCCTCCCAAGAAGGAGAAAAAATTCCGCACCTGGCTATCATCCGCAAAATCGAATGCGGCAGTCATGGAAGAGAATAGATTATTGAGAAGTAAACTCATAACCAGTGCTATAGGCCCTCCAATGAACAATAGGGTTAAAAAAAGTCGCCACATATTCTCTCTCAAAAACTCAATGGTAGCATTTATTTTTGCCCCAAAATCCCGAAGCTTGTAAAATTTAATTCGTGGTTCTGACATCTCTACAGATTTTAATAGGTAAAACAACAAAATAATAAACCATCAATCCAAGAGAACTTATGATTATAGCGAGTTTAGCTCCTACAGGCCATTGTGTATACCTGGTTAAAAACGACTCAATAAACCCGGCAAGAATGAAAAATGGAAAAAGCCCCATCACAATTTTTAGTCCACTCATTGCTGCTTTTTTGAACGAGTAACTTCTTGGATAAGATCCCGGAAATAGGAGTCCATTTCCCATTTTGATTCCTGCACCCCCCGCTATTATAATAGCGGATATCTCTATTGTGCCGTGAATCCAGACCGAAAGTAAGGTTTCATCAAAGAAGCTCTGCTGAATAAAAAAGTAATGAAAAACCCCAAGCATGATTCCATTTCTAAACAAGATCATCCCCGTTCCTGCTGATGTAAAAAAACCAAAGATGAAAGCAATAAAAGAAACTCGAATATTATTTGATGTGATAGCAAAAAACATATACCACTGATCCGCACTTCCGTAAACCCCCATTGGATCTCCTTTTTTAATATTTTCTAATGTCATATCCACATAACCATCTCCCAGGATAAGCCGTGCAAAGGTTTGATCGTTTGCTGTACTTATCATTCCTACTAACACACCTACTGCCATCATTAGAAACGAGTATAACATCGGTTTGGCAGCCATGGACATTTCATATGGAACCTCATACTTCCAGAAACGAGCAAATCTTCTTCTACTTTCAGGTCTATTTCGGTAAATTAAATGGTGAATTTTGAGGCTCAATAGATTGAGATAATTTTTTAGAGAAGTCTGAGGATATTTCGCTTTCGCAAACGCAAGGTCCTCTGTTAAGTGGATATACATCTTAGTAAGGTCATCCGCTGATGGCTCCCCTTTTCCAAGCTCTTCTTCATAGGCGGCCCATTTATCTTTATTCAACTTTACGAATACTGCTTGCTTCATACGTTTTCAAATATCTGGAATAATGTGGTTGGAAAGTAAAGTTTTCGGATAATTGCATAGATTTTTCGACGGTGGGTTTGAACTTAGAGATCCGCCTGAAAATAAATTTGCTTTAAAGCCAATGCCTCTGGGTTTGTGATGAGGTTGCTTGCGGATGACAAAATTTGTTACTAATCAAAACATAGAAATAGACCTGGAGCTAGGAAGCCTTGGGGATCGTATCGCCGCCTTTTTCATAGATTTAGTCATCATAATCGTAATTATTTTAGTGACCTCACTTTTTATTTCCAATTTGTCCTTTGATGGTTGGATGATGATGCTGATCTACATCCCGCTAATGTTTTACACCTTCGCATTTGAATATTTCGGGAATGGACAAACCTTAGGAAAAAGGGCCATGAATATCAAAGTAGTGAAATTGGATGGCTCCACTCCAACTATTGGAGGCTATCTTCTTAGATGGCTCTTCCGAATTGTTGACTTATGGCTATATCCTGTGGTCTTTGCTCCCGCAGTTATCACCATCATTGCCACAAAACATGGTCAACGAATTGGAGACGTAGTTGCAGGAACCACCGTCATTAAAATAAGAGATATTGGAGCTGTGCGAGCTTTCAAAAGTATGGCCGAAGAAGACCATAAGATTACCTTCACTGCCGTGAAATCGCTCACAGACGAACAAGTAGAGTTGATTAAGAAGGCCCTAAAAATGCGAAAAGAAGGATATAATCAAGAGGGGGTATCTGTCCTTGCTCAAAAGATCAAGGAAAAACTAAAAGTGGATTCTGACCTGCCTGATGTAAAATTCCTGTACACCATCATCGCAGATTACGAGTATCTGGCCAATGAAACTTTTTGAAGCTAAGTACAATCTAATTTGCCTTGAAAGCAAAAGATTAACTAAAACAACTTCTTGTCAGAAATCAGCTAATATCATTTTTGAACTGATTTTGAAATTAATATCCGCCTTCCATGCCTTGATTCCAAATGGTGGTATATAGTTAGTGTCTCTAAGAAAACAGTATTTTTTTGAAAGAAAACGATGTTTCTAGCTCATAGAGCGTGTTTTCTTGAAATTTCGATACACAGATGGTCATTGAATCTATTTTTGAAATTTTAGTGAAAACGCAATAAAACCACAGGTTCACCTTCAATTCGTTCAAGATTCAGATGAATTTTTGAGAAATTGAAAAATTGATTCCAAAGTATCAAATAGATTCGATTCATTGTTTTGCTAAAAAACTACGCTGCAGGTGTTAGTAAGCATGTTTTTCATATTTCTTAGAGACACTAGTCACTTCACTTTCTTGTGTTGCCTCAAAATATCTTCGAGCACATAAGTGACAACCCAAAAATTGTTGCAATAAGCGCTAGCCTTACTGAATAACTTATACTGCTTTGCCCCCCTAAAACATTGGATCAATTTACCTTATTGATATAGGAGTCGGTACCGATAAGGAGTGAAGTTGTGATTTTCTTCACAAAAAATTTATTAAGTTAAAATATTCACTGAAAAGACTAAAGATTAACTGTTTTAGCAAAAAACTAAAAGACAACCTCTAAAAACTCAGTTCAAGAATTTGAGGTAGCGATTTTTTTCTGAGATATGACGTCAAAAACGGAGTTTAGCGCCGTTAAATAAGTATTTTGATAACGAAGTATCAGAAAAAAAGATCATCTCAAAAATTGAGAGTAGGTTTTTAGAGGTGCCCTAAATGCTTTTTTCAAAAAATTCCTACTATTTCTTCACTACGATAGATCCTGCAATGATATCGTGTAAAGCTTGTTTCTTTTCTGTGAAAAGTGCGATTAAATACCCTATGAAAATCACGATCCCAGAGATAATTTTACCAATGTGGCGTAATAAAGCTTTCACAAAAGTTAGTTTAGAACCATCAGTACCCGTAACCTTTATCCCTACTGCTAACTTACCTACTGTCGCCTGATATTTACTTGATTCCATAAGTGTTCCATATAATATTCTTATACAATATAAAACAATACTACCTGCCACTAATGCGCCCATTAATGCAGTCAATGAAGAAACGATATCACTTTCGGACATAGATGAAAAGTCAAAATCGTAAGCAGAAGAGACACCGAAGCCCACAGCTCCTAAAATTGGTGTCAAGACAATCCAATTCACAATAGAGAGCAGAATAATATCAATGATCTGAGCGACCCATCTAATGCCAAAACCTGCATAGTTGCTTGTATTCATAATGATTCAGTCAAGATTAAACAATATTTGAAATTATTCTTTTTTGTCTAAAATTATAGGTCAAGCAAGACAGAATCGACTAAATAGTTAAATAGGAAGATAAAACAACAATGTGATTTTTCATTGTATATAACATATTTGAAGTAGGCACTTAATAAATAGTCAAGTTTTTGCAATAGACGGGACTATGAGCTACCATTCTATCCATCAGACGGTCAAATAGTTTATCCTTCATCAGATGGCGGTTAAACCGGTAACAATACTCGTCTAGATAGGCTTGCAGATGTTCCACGGCATGATGGGTGCCACGAAGCCAGGCTTTGAACATCATGATCGCTCGATGCATCTCGGGAAAATGCTCCCCTTTCTTACCTGATGCGCTCTGTGTGAGATGAGG
>JBCDKO010000116.1:0-14702 GCA_038746525.1 Bacteroidota bacterium | reverse complement strand
GCTTTTTCAGTGCACCGAAAATGGAAGCATCTGCTCGAAAACCTTGCACCTATTGAAAAAGAAATTTACTAAACAGTATCTTTTGACCACATAAACGTGTTTTTTGAATTGAAAAAACGTTTCTCAGCAGGCCCTATTTAAGCGAGCTTATCATTCAGAAGATATTGAAAAAAATACCTATCTGTAAATTACTTTTTTGAAATAGGCTCTTAATAAATAGCTCTAGCAAGCTGTAAACAAAGAAGATAGATCATCTAAATAAAAAGCCCTAGCCCTATAGGTCAGCAAACTTCCAAATCGAAATGTGCTCGCATGCATGCTAAACCCCATTTTCATATTTATTAAGTGCCTACTCCAGTTACTTTTTAAGGAAAAAATCCAGGAGATAGCTCAACAAATGCAAGCTCAGAATCAAATCTTCTCATTTGTCCTTGTTGCGCAAGGAGTTAATAAATTGACCCCAGGCAAATGGATTGAGAAGCTGGTTAGAAGGCATTGAATATCTATTAATGTAAGACTGGCGTTGGAGATTAATCAAATATTGAGCATTTGCATTGGGTGAAGCTGGCAAATCGTAATAGGCTTTAGTCATAATGTCGCTCTTCAGCCATTGATAAATATTTGCGTACTCCCTTTGATTGGGCAGTTCCATTGTTATTATCGCTTCTTTAAACATACTTTCTGTAGGGTAGGGCCTTATTTCCACTTCTTCCAAAAAACTAACATCCTCTTGTAATGTAACAATAATGCGCAAGCTGGATTGCTCCTTATGCTCAGGAATGATGTAATAAGACCTTTTATAACCTACCGCGCTGAATACAATACTGTCTCCTTCTAAAACAGGCATTGAAAAAAAGCCATATGGATTAGTAGTCGTACCTCTGCCCGATTTTGGAATGTAAATATGAGTACCGGGTATCACACTTGTGCTATCTATTCCAAAAACTACCCCAGTAAATTGAACCACTTCTCTTTCCTGTTTTGTTTGTGATCGCAAGGTGATACTATACTGTAAAGTAAATATGATTAAAAAGATATATTTCAAATTAACTTATTTATACATTAAAACATATTCGATGAGAAAAGTTTAACTTTCGTAAAAGTAGCGAAAAATGAGGCTAAAAAACTTCAATCTTTCGTATGGCACTCAGATTTTTAAATCATTCTCAGATGATTCCAGAACGCGGATCATTCATCTTTTGTATCGTAAAGAAGAACTCTGCATCTCAGACCTTGAAGCGATTTTAGACTTTACTCAAACGAAGACCTCTCGCCACCTAACTTATCTTAAAAATGCCGGTTTAGTGACTTTTAGAAAGTACGACCAATGGGTTTTCTATAGTATTAAAGAAGAAGGCTATGATATGATAAGTCAAATATTTGAATTTTTAAGTAAAGACTCACTTTTACAGCAAGATCTCGAAACCTATAATACTATGAATGCTAACCTGGCACTTGCTAAAAACAAAATAGAAGCGAAAAACTATAGGAATTGAAGAGCATTCAGCATATTTTTTTTGATCTTGACCATACGCTCTGGGATTACAACCGAAGTGCGGAAGAAACCTTATCAGAAATGTTTGACCTACTGGAGTTATCTGATTCAGGTCACACAGCAAATGATTTTTTTAATGTCTTTTATGAAGTAAACGATAATTTATGGCATATGTATAATCAAGGTAAAATAGACCGAAAATACATAAAAATAAACCGTTTTAAGGAAGTATTAGAAAAACTAGGAGCAAATACCAGCAAGTCTTTAGAAGCTTCAAACTACTTTATGGCGCATTGCCCATCCAAACCTTATCTCATGCCCGACTCCATGACTGCGCTTCGATATTTGCATGAAAAATATTCACTACACATCATAACAAATGGGTTTCAAGATTCACAAGAAAGAAAACTTAAAAGCTCTGGAGTAAAGGATTTCTTTGATCAGGTGATCACTTCAGAATGCATTGGTTCTAGAAAACCTTCTCGAGAAATCTTTGACTATTCGTTATCCCAAGCAGGGGCATCATTGTCTGATAGTATAATGATTGGTGATAATGCAAAAACGGATATCTCTGGCGCAAAGAATGCGGGGATGAAATCTGTATTTTATGATCCTTCTGGTAAAAAGAAATCTTTGGCAGACTATACCATTCAATCACATCTTGAGCTAATCAAACTATTTTAAAAGAGATGATTGTTAAACTAACTTTCGTTCACATTATCTTTTAGTTTTACCGAACAACACAAAACCAACTTTAAATATGCCGAAAGGAAACTTTTTTGTACCACCCCCTCAAAATGAACCTATCTTAAGTTATGCTCCGGGAACCTCGGAACGTGCTGAGCTATTATCAAAATATAAAGAGATGTACGCCTCCAAAATAGAAGCGCCAATGATTATTGGAGGTGAAGAGATATACACTGATAATAAAATTGAAATGACCTGTCCACACGACCACCAGCATGTATTGGGCCGTTTTTCCGAGGGAGATGCTTCTCATACAAGATCTAGTATTGATGCAGCTTTAGGTGCTAAAGAAGACTGGGAAAATATAACTTGGGAAAATAGAGCGAGCATATTTCTTAAGGCTGCTGACTTACTTGCCGGACCTTACCGGGCGAAGATAAATGCAGCAACGATGCTTGGGCAAAGCAAAAATGCGCACCAGGCAGAAATAGATGCAGCATGTGAGTTCATTGATTTCTTGCGATTCAATGTTTCTTTCATGCAAGAATTGTATATGCAGCAACCCGAATCCTCTGATGATGTATGGAATAGAATGGAATATCGACCGCTTGAAGGATTTATCTTTGCAATTACCCCTTTCAATTTCACTGCTATTTCAGGAAATCTACCTTCTGCTCCTGCTATGTTAGGCAACACTGTAGTTTGGAAGCCAAATTATACTCAGGTTTATTCTGCTCAGGTAATTATGGAAGTTTTTAAAAAGGCGGGGCTTCCCGATGGTGTCATTAATTTGATTTACGTTGATGGTCCGGTGGCAGGGGAGGTGGTGTTTAAACATCCGGATTTTGCAGGCCTACATTTTACTGGTAGCACAGGTGTTTTTAAGACATTATGGAAAACAATCGGTGAAAATCTTGATACCTATAAGACTTACCCACGCATTGTTGGGGAGACAGGTGGAAAAGATTTTGTCATAGCCCACCAATCAGCTGATGCCAAAGAAGTTGCTACCGGACTTGTTCGAGGAGCTTTTGAGTTCCAGGGACAAAAGTGTAGCGCAGCATCCAGGGCTTACATTCCATCGAACCTTTGGGCGGAAGTAAAACGATACATGGTTGAAGATTTGGAATCGATAAAAATGGGTTCTCCTGAAGATTTCGGAAACTTTATTAACGCAGTTATCGATAGAAAAGCATTCGAAAAAATTACCGGATATATTGATCAGGCAAAAAAAGACAATGAAGTAGAATTAATTACAGGTGGTGATTATGATGGATCTAAGGGCTGGTTTATTAAACCAACGGTATTTGAAGCCAAAGATCCAAAATATATAACTATGCGTGAAGAAATCTTCGGTCCTGTTTTAACAGTGTATGTGTATGACGAAAAAGATTTTGAAGAAACGCTGGAACTCGTAAATGGAACTTCTCCTTATGCGCTTACCGGAGCTATATTCAGTAAGGATCGATATGCCATTGATTTGGCGACTTATAAACTCAGAAATGCTGCAGGAAATTTTTATATCAACGATAAACCTACAGGAGCAGTAGTAGGTCAGCAGCCATTTGGTGGAGCCAGAAGGTCTGGTACAAATGATAAAGCCGGTGCCATGATGAACCTAATGAGATGGGTTAGTGCTAGAACCATTAAAGAAACATTTGTATCACCAGTAGATTACAGGTATCCCTTTTTAGGATGAGCGAGTTGAGACCATTTCACCTTGCCATTCCAGTAAAAAAACTTGAAGAGTCTAGACTATTTTATCGAGAAGTCATGGGTTTTGAAGAGGGAAGGTCATCCGATAAATGGGTTGATTTTGATTTTTTTGGTCACCAGTTTGTCATTCACGAAGTTAAAAGTGGTTCATCAGAAAGTCACAATCCTGTCGATGGACATCGTGTTCCGATACCTCATTTTGGTGTTATTCTTCATTGGAAACAATGGGAAACCCTAAGAGATAGATTGATCACATTAAGAATATCATTCGTTGTAGAACCTTACATACGATTTCAGGGTGAAGTTGGGGAACAAGCAACCATGTTTTTTCAAGATCCTTCCGGCAATTCTCTTGAGTTTAAGGCCTTTAAGAATGATTCACAAATTTTCGCCCACTAGCACTTTAGTCTACACCAAGTGCTTTTAAGTGAATCTGATGAAGTAGTTCTGGTGATAGTAGTTTAGGAATATAAGCTACTATTTCTTCCATGGACTTTGCTCTTTTTTCATCCTTAATAGAAATATATGAGGTGAGCATTACCACTTTAGTATGAGACTTATGATCTATTTTTTTAAATTCATCCATAAAGTCCCAACCGTCTTTATAAGGCATATTTAAATCTAAAAAAATCATTTCTGGAAGATTCTCTCTCTCAGAAGACTTTTGCAAAAAACTTAAAGCTTCTGTAACGCTGTTTTTGGCGATCACTTTTTCAGCAAACCTCGCACGATTAATCATGACCATATTCATTGAATTAACAAGATCATCATCATCTATTAATAGAACACTTTTAAATTTTTCTAAGACTAAATCTGGTAATATCATGAAGTAAAGATGAAGGTACCTCACCGATCTTTAATACTAAGAAGACCCAAATTCGATTAGTAAGAGAGGTATATAGTTGACCCTATGAAAATCAGCGACAAATATGTTTCTCACCTATGGATATCAATACTACTTGGTGTCACTCAGAAAACCGTATCTTTTGTAAGAAAAGAATGTTTCTAGCCTTCAAACAATATGGTGGCATTAGCGGTACGAAAATGGGAAATGAGTAAATAAAACGTTAATTTTTTAAAACTAATACCTCATACACTTAGGGGCACCTCAAAAACCCATTTTCAATTTTTGAGATGACCTTTTCTCCTGATACTTCGTTATCAAAATACTTATTTAACGCTGCTAAACTCCGTTTTTGACGTCTTGTCTCAGAAAAAATCGCTACCTCAAATTTTTAAACTGAGTTTTTAGAGGTGTTCTTAGATACAGCTTTGCTATCAAACCCTTTGGAAAATGGATCGGATCTTAGATATATTTTCAGACAACATGATTTGAAATATAGTGAAGAACAAAAGAATAAATAAACTCAAAAAAAACAACAAAGCAGCAACGCGCCATAGTCAACTGTTACTGCTTATGACAGTTTTTAACTCATTTATCATCAAATAGTTATAATCTCAATTATCGCCGTTGTTACTATTCAGCTACTTAATAGATTGATTATCAAATATTTAAAAATTAAATTTTATCGAAAAATTGAATTTGCCTAAACTAAACAATATATTATTTTATAAAAATTATTTTTTAAGTTGATTATTTTAATAAAAATCATAATCGAATCTATTGATAAAATAATATTTTATCTAGGCAGCTGAATAGTAAACTCTAAGAGTTTAAACGATAATTCCTTGATTATCCAGATTGAAAATATGAAAATATTTCAACTTTTGCTTCAAGAGCTTTCAACCATCAAACTGAATAACATAATCCATAATCACCAACTTTGCTAAAAAGCAAAATGAAGAATATGAAAGAACAGATTAAACATTACGAAGAAAGAATCAGCTATCAATGGGATTCAGCAGATCTGGCTGAGGAATTAGAGAAAAACCGTGAAATAGTCGTGATTGACACAAGAAAGGAATTTGCTTATGAAAAGGAGCATATTCCAGGAGCTATCAGTTTCCCTCATAGAAATATGAATGAAGCTAATACATCCTCTCTGGGTAGGAAGTCACTTTACATCTGCTACTGTGATGGAATAGGATGTAATGGTTCCACAAAAGGAGCATTAAAAATGGCTAAGTTGGGATTTAATGTTCGTGAACTCATCGGTGGGCTTGATTGGTGGAAAAGAGACGGTTTCGAAACTGAAGGAACAAAAGCAACTAAAGGGGTTAAAGCTGAGTGTGCTTGCTAAAGTATTATGATGAATGTGACTATCCGACCAGTACGTAGGAACGAACTTGAACGTCTGATCCAATTATGTAAGGAACACGCTGAATATGAAAAAAGTGAGTATTCTCCTCTTCATAAGAAAGAAGCACTCGAAGAGCATATTTTTGGTGAAACTCAAGCAATTGAATGTCTTGTTGTAGAATCAGAACAAAAATTGGTCGGATATGCTTCGTTTATGAAGCAATTTTCTACGTGGGAAGCCAAATTTTACGTTTACATGGATTGCCTTTACTTAGATGCTAATCACAGGAATCAAGGAATTGGAAAACATTTATTAGATGAGATAAGGAATTTTGCTCTAAGAGAGGATTGCACTGAAATTCAGTGGCAAACTCCTATATTCAATGAAAAGGCAATAAAATTTTATGAAAGAGAAGGAGCGTATTCAAAAAGCAAAGCAAGGTTTTTTTTGAACATTAAAAACTCTTGACATTCGGCTAAAATAAATATCGTGGAAAAAGGAGCTTTTAAGAGCTATCTGTGCTGTTTTTCGTACTTCCATTAAAACTACCCTTCCAATCCACATCGAATAATTGTAGTTGTCTTATTTCTGGATTGCGTTCTTGAGGCTTTTGTCCACCCTTTTCATGAATTTTGTTTAAACACATGTAATAATTCATAGTATTATAAATCACATTGACTAGGGTGACAAAAGGTTCAGTCTCTTTAATCTGTCGGTGAATAATTGAAAAGATTAGCTGTGAAAGATCAATGCAATCCAAATCTGTGTTTTGACCTTTTTTTCTATCCAATCTTTGTGAGTTGCACCTCCCTTAGCTTAGCGACCACAGGGAGCCAACAGCTACAGAATCACAGCCTCTTCGGGTCTTTCAGATTTGCCCAAAGTCGTAAAATATTGACGACTTTATCCCTTGGCCTGTGTGCCAAAAGAAGAGCGGGGATGCCATCAAGTACCTGAACAACTGGTGCTATCAGGCCAGGAGCGGTAGACGGAGACAACTTAGGCTCTGGCTGGCCATAGTAGCATGTCTTGACGAAGGAGGGAGCCGGCCGTAGCAGCAGGCTGGCCAGAGGGAACAGTCCTGCAGAGCGGTCTTGTGGTGCTGTGGGGATTTGAGGGTCGGATCATGTGCAGGAACAGCGTCATATCCAAAAGCCCAATACACCGTTTTTTCTAACTTAGATGGGTTGCTCCTCGATAAAGCTTCCCAGGCAAAATACTCACTGTCAAGTTGCACTGCTCTTGCATACCCTCGCTCTAGCGGTGCACCTGCTACCTGTTCGGCTTGAAGCCAATCGGATTTCGAGGTTGCTCATCTCCTTTGATCAACTGTTTGAGATAGGTAAATATTTGCTTGATGCTCTTGTCCTGATTGGACACTTTAGACTCCAACTGATTTACCTTAGTTAATAGGTCTTTATGGGTTAACAGCATTTCCCGCATCTTGGTGAAGATTCTGATGATCTGGATATTCACTTTGATAGCCCGTTCACTATTCAATACACTGGATAACATCGCTACTCCTTGTTCAGTAAACGCCATTGGAACATACCGCAACCCCATCTTATCCGAATTGGAGGTGACAAATTGGCTCCTCCAGTGAGTAAATTCTTCCTTGCTCATCTCGAACATAAAGTCCTCCGGGAATCGTTCAGTGTTTCGTCTGACTTGCCTTTTCAAATATTTGGTTTCTACTCCATAAAGCTCGGAGAGGTCTCTGTCTAACATCACTTTCTCACCTCTGATCCGGTAGATTTTTTCATCACCACTTCATCAGGTACAAGTTGGTTATTTTCTTCGGTCATTTTTTTGATTGCTTTAAGATCTTATGATTAAGATATAGGCAAATTCCCACACCCGATAGGCATACAGATGCTCGCTTAATCAGTTATTTCGTTGATGGTAATATGCTTCGTAAAAGCATTCGACCAACTCGACCAATTCAAAACTGGTGTTCTGTATTTCCGGAGCCATACGTTATCTTCTTCTACATAATGTAACATATAAATAGCTCTGACCAGATCGATGATAATAGGAACATAATTTCTATTGTGATAAGACTCAAGATAGTCAATAAGTGCTTGAAGCCCTTTTGTTTTATCATTTTTCACGATTTTGAGAGTTAAAAGAATCCTTGCTTAGGTCTTTTAATGCTTGTAAAGAGCATTTATGTTCGTTTCCTGGTAATTCATTCTTTAAATGACATATCAATTAATGTTAATTTCATCCATTTTGTATTTCCATCTAAAATGACAGGTTCTTCACTGATAGCCTGAATGCTTTGATAAATTCGATCGAGGAGTTCCTGTTTACTCACACGCGAATATGCCTTAAAAATGATCGAGCAATTTTGCTGAAAAACAGCTCAATCATGTTGAGCCAGGAACCATGTTTTGGCGTAAAAACAACATCAAAACGTCTTAGCGTTCTCAACAGCCAAGCCTTGTTTCTTTTGAGGTGTGTGAGGTATGATGATCCAAAACGATCCGGATGGTCCAGTCCTTCGGATACTGACGATCCAGTTTCTTGAGAAACTCAATGAACTCCTTACTTCTGTGTCGATCTCTGATCAAAGGAATGATTCTACCTGTATGTAAGTTAATGCCTGCTAAAAGGCTGAGGGTCCCTCATCGTTTATATTCATGATCACCCTTGAATTGTAGCTTGCTGATTGATTACCGGTTTTACCCAAAACTACTGTCTTGCAATGCAAGGCAACTTCCCCCCTCTGCGGTTTTTTCTTTTTTTGGAAGACCTCGTGCCCCATGGCCACCATGACCTCATTGAACTCTTAAAGCAACCCCTCATCCAGTAAAGCGATAGTGTCATAGATGTTTTGGTAGCTATACTCCTTGCCTCTGCTAAAATCACCAGGTAACACCCCCATGATGCCTCTGCTATGAAGATGCTTTAAAAAATTCTATCTCACCACAATTTTCAATCCCATCAAAATTATCTCCCTTTCCAAACCTGGTGAATAACTCAATCACAATTGTTGGTTGTTCAAGGTGGAATAAGTGATCTGCATGCTTTATGGTGGTAAATATTGAGTTTTTGAGTTTCCTGGCAAAATTCCGGCATGATTCAGGTGTTGTTAACACATCATATTCCCCTGTAAAAATCAAGGTTTTTATACTTGGAACATCGATGAAATCAATTGGGCTTTCGTTTAGCAATCGTTTTGAATTACTAACATATTTATCCATTTCTGATTTATTGAAAGCACTCAATTGCTTGTTTAACACTCTTTTTACAAATTTAAACTTGTTGATTTTCTCATCAGCATCTTTACCATCATACATTAAGCCATTTTTCAGTACGTATGCTGCAAATTCTTGTGTTTCCCCTTTTTTTGCAACATCAATGGATCCGATTATTCTGTCCTTTAACTGTTGGGATAACTCTTTCATTGTCCCGGCTAAAACCATAATGGATATTTTTTCAGGATACTTTTTCGCAAATTTATAACCTAATATAGTTCCATAAGAAGCTGAAATCATGTATACGTTCTCTAATGAGACTTCTTCCAATATCTTATAGACGGCTTCAACTAAAAAATCTGTATCATAATCTTCAGGTAAATAATCTGCTAACCCCATTCCAGGTAGATCAGCAACTACAACAGTTGTTTTTGAGATGAAATGATTGGAAATCAATCTCCACGAGTCCATATTTTGAAATGCGCCACTTATAAAAAAAATGGGGTCTAATTCCTCATTATCGTTTTTATAAATGCGATAATAATACTTAAAGTTTTGGTATTCTATTTCATTGACTTGCATCTAAAGCATCTTCACTTTCTATGAATGGTTCATTGACTAAAATTGTGCATAAACGTCCATGCACAACGCTTTTGCTTGGAACTTGGTAGAGAAAAGCAAGATAGTAATTTCCCCCGTTAAGTGTAGTTTACGAAAAGATTCCGGGTATGGGATTGTATCTATTCTTTTTATTTTTATTGCTTTCCTGGCAAAGCTCATAAATCAGATGTCAGACAGTTATCAAATTAAGGATTCCGGCATCCAATGAAGATCGCAAAACGTTCCTATCATCAGTAAAATGACACCTTAATAAGCGAAAGAAAACACCGATAAAATGCCAAAGTCACAGGAAATCCAGCGAACTATTTACCATAATCATTTGATAAAAAATGACGCAAATTTTAAATGCGATTGCGCTAATCATCCACGCTCCTAATCAACCTAATAATTGATAATAAATGCTAATTTTAAACCTTAAACATGTTTCATTAAGGGCACCTCTAAAAACTCAGTTCGAGAATTTGAGGTAGCGATTTTTTTCTGAGACAAGACGTCAAAAACGGAGTTTAGCAGCGTTAAATAAGTATTTTGACAACGAAGTATCAGGAAAAAAGATCATCTCAAAAATTGAAAGTGGGTTTTTAGAGGTGCCCTCAAATACTTAACCGTTCATAAATTGATCTTTCCTAAATCATATGTCCCTGCCGTTCTTCTCATTTTTGTCCTCGCCACCGCGAGTGCACAACGTTCTATTCCTGAATTAGAAGCCATCGAAAGGCTCCTTCAGACGCCAAAACCTTCCAGTTTTGGTCAATATGGGTTTGATACCCCTGCACCTCACCCTTTCCTTCTGTCACCGAGCGATTTCTATCACCTCAATAACCTCTCTGTGCAGCGACAAAACCAACAAATCATGGATGAGGTTGATGCGTATATCGCAAGGAGCATGGCCCAGAAAGCGAGAGCGCAAAGCCTGATTGATGAAGCTGTGCGTGAGATGAATGAGCATGAAATTCAATACACATTAAGTGGCCGCATGGCTCCCGGACGAGCATTGTTTTACACGTCTCTAAGACAACTTGAAGAAATGTTACAGGGCCGACAACCACTGAGCCTAAAAAAAGCCGTGTTCCTCTCAGAATTTGCCTACGATCCTACCTTGAGCTGGCCCGATTTCCAGTAATCAATTGAAGCAATGGCAACGCATCTTGGCTTTTATATGCAGACTCAGGGTTACGATCCCGATGACAACAGTGCCAAGAACCTGGCCATCTACAATTTTTTTACCGATACGCTGAAAGTGAAGCACAAAGACCGGGAACAACCAGTTACGACCTATCCCATGTTTTATGACTTTGAGGATTTTTGGGGCCGTGAAGACCGCTCAAAAATGTTTGTGACCAAGCTCATCAGGGAAGGTACCGGACAATGCCATTCCCTGCCGCTATTTTACCTCATACTGGCCGAAGAAATGAATGCAGTGGCGCATCTGGCTTTCGCTCCCAACCACAGCTATATCAAAATCCGGGATAAGCGGGGAGACTGGCACAATATTGAGCTTACTACCCATTCTCTGACGAGTGATCAGTACATCATGCAAACAGGGTTTGTGACATCCTCCGCCATCGCAAGCAAAATCTACATGAATCCCCTCACGAAAAAGGAAGTCGTTGCGCAATGCGTCAATGACCTCATGATGAACTACATCAGAAAATTCGGGAATGAAGATTTCATCCTTGAAGGCACTAATCTTGCGATAAAGCACAATCAAAATAACCTTACTGCACATCTGATTAACCACCATTACTATCAAGAGCTTCTTCAACATATTTTGAAACAATATCAGGATAAGGGGCTCACTGACAAAGCGCTCCTTCAGGACGAAAAAGCACAGTATGTCTACAGGCAAATGATGGGTTCAAGAGCGCTTATAGATAATCTCGGCTACGCGGACATGCCGGCAGATTTATATGAAAACTGGCTGAGATCCGTGGAGGATGAAGGCCAAAAACAGGAACACAGGAATAAAATGCGAACCCTCATGGGTCAGATTGGAAATTAACTAATACCCTACGACCTTGAAATCAGCACTCACTATCTTTTTTTTAGCCTCCGCAATCCTGCAAGGCTACGGACAATCAGAGCCTCAGGAAAGGCGCTATGAGGAAGCCTACAACGAGCTTAAAAGCATGCTAAAAGGTGCTGTTCCCCCCAGCTTTAAAAGAGCGGTATTCATCTCTGAAAACGCTTACATGGGCGGCACCTTGGACTATGACGACTACAACCGGAAAATAGACTTTTTGGTGCAGGTCAGTCGAAGCACGTTGAATGATGGGGTATTGGATTACTCGGAGAGTGATTTTGAAGAGGTAGAAAAGCAATTTGCTGTCTTTCGGGTGCTTAAGTATCCGACACCTTATGTCGAAAAAGGTGAGAATAACTCTTTCAATATCTATTCAACAAGACCTTTCACCTATGATTTTGAAGATGCTTTTGGTGAAAGTGATTGGACCAAAATGTTTGTCACCAAGCTATTGGCTACCCACACGGGCAATTGCCATTCTTTACCTTTTTTATACAAGATCCTTGCGGAAGAATTGGGGACAGCTGCCCACCTGGCGATGGCTCCCAATCATACCTACATCAAGCAATGGACAGAGCAAACAGGCTGGTTCAATACAGAGCTGACCAGTGGTCAATTTCCCATAGACTCGTGGATGATGGCTTCGGGGTACATCAAACTGGAAGCGATTCAAAACAGGCTTTACATGGACACTTTAAGTACTAAGCAGTCCATAGCCGTTACGCTTACAGACCTGGTGCAAGGGTATCAAAAGAAATTTGGAACCAATGATGATTTTGCCCTTAAGAGCCTAAACCTGGTGCTTGATTATTACCCACAATATGCCAATGCACTTCTGCTGAAGGCAGAGTTAATGAAGTCGCGTTACGAGGATTTGATGAAAGACAGGGGTGCAAAAGCGCCTGCCGACCTCTGGCACGATCCTCAAGCCCGGAAGCACTTTCGAGAAATGCAGGATCAATATGTGCATATCTACAAGCTGGGCTACCGTCAAATGCCCAGGGAAATGTATTTGAACTGGCTGATGGATCTTGAGGAAAGGGACACGGAAGAAAAGCGGGAGCGATACACGTTTGAAGCGCCTCAGCCTTTCGAAGAGTATGGGCAAAAAGTAAAGGTTTCCACCTTAAGCAAGGGAAAATACCAGGAGTTTTTTGATACCGATACGGTCACCCAAATCGGGTCTGTGGTGTTAAACAGAATAAGCGGGCAAATAAGCCACTTTGTGAAATACGATACCATGCATTCGGAGGCAACCTTGGAGCCTGACGTCATTAGTCGCTGGCTATCTCCTGATCCCCTGGCAGAAGAGTTTTACAGTTGGTCTCCTTACAATTTTGTGAAAAATAATCCGTTGCGTTTTATCGATCCAGACGGCAGATACCCGATAGATATTATTACAAGAAGCTATGCACCTTTTAAAACATTTGGGCCACCATTTGCGAAATATTATGGCGATAACAGAGGGCATAGCTTGGACAAAAATGCTTCTTATCGTACTTCTGCCACAATAAATTATGATACCGAAACCTTTAAATCAAGTGCTATTGGCGGTCTTAGTTATTCAAGAGCAGTAGAAGCAGAGAAAGGTTCATACTCTAATACTTACGTCAAAAACAGGTCTGATGGGAGCAATCTTGATGTCCATTCTTACGGCAATAATGCAGATTTAACGGGTTCTTGGGATATTGACCAATTTACAAAGCTGTCAGTTACTACTAATGGGGATATAAAAGGTGACCATATTTTAAATATTACAGGAACTATTAGTGGTGATGATTTTCCTAATCAAGAATCGTTTGTTACTGATGCTGACGGTAACACTTTGTGGTTAGGAAATTTTGCCACTTCAGTGGGGCCAGCAAAAGGGCCTACTTGGAACTTAGCTCGTAAAAATGAAGGAGACGTTCATATAAATGTAAATATCAATATAAATGTAAATGCAGACGGTGTTTTTCAAAGTATACAACGAGGAGATAAAACGATTTCAATAGAAGATTGGAACAAACAATTTGAGCAAAAATAGAAATATGAGATTTTCACTTACTTTGGTTATTTCATTCATATTCTATCTATTACCAGAGTTGTTATTGAGAAACACTATGTTGTATCTATCGGGAGGCATAATCGGAGGGACAATCAGTGAAGTATTTAAAAATGTTTCAGGCAAACCTCAAACATTCATTACTTTTCTTGTATGGATAATAATGCTCATCGGGTTTGTGTTTTTATTTTTTCGATTAAACTATAAACTCGCAAAATATTTTTTCCTTATTCTTATTGCATTTTTTCTTTACATAGTTGATAATTTATTTTTATTTTTCCCATTTGATGAACCAGAAAATTTTAGCAATTATGCTTTGTTTAGTAAGCTAATAACCGGATTATTGGTACTTATAAAGAGTTCGATATTATTTATGATAGTTTATATAGGTATCATCAAGAATTGAATGAATCTTAATAGCTGATGTTAAATAATTTTAAAACAATCACCATTTTTCTGGCATTGGTTCTGTCTTTTTTGATAGGTTTTTTATCTATAGGATTTTTGGGCGATTATGGCTGGACAGTATTTACTCTTATTGAAGTAGGCACTTAGTAAATAGTCAAGTTTTTGCACCGGGCTATGAGCCACCATTCTATCCATCAGACGGTCAAATAGTTTACCCTTCATCAGATGGCGGTTAAATCGGTAACAATACTCGTCTAGATAGGCTTGCAGATGTTCCACGGCATGATGGGTGCCACGGAGCCAGGCT